>JAJYDS010000017.1 GCA_021777215.1 bacterium | reverse complement strand
CACAATTCAGGAGTGAGTTGGCCAGGGATTGTATCAATCTTACTTGAAATAACTTCTGCCTTAGATTCTATCGACCAAAGCTCTTCTGTGTCATTTGAGAGTCTATCAATCTTCGAACTGATCACTTCCGCTTTACTTTCGATAGACCATAATTCAGGAACAACCGTTGTATCAATTGTACTATTGATAAGTTCAACAGTATCCGGCACATCACTTGAACAATTAATATTGTAGACGCCACGCGCATTGGCTTGAGAGGTAATATAACTCGGTGCAATATTTTCAAAATTTATATCATTATTGCAGGAAGTGTTTTGTGCAACGTAGTTTTTGCTGCTATCTATAGAAATACCCACACCAGTAGCTGTATTAGTTACTCCATTGACTCTATTATTGGTAATTGAATTGCTCGTTGAAAGGACAAGATCACAAAAAATACCATAACAAGCAACCGCACTATTGGACGTGCTAACGTTAGTTACTTTACCGTTGCTCAATTTATTAAAGGAAGAAGCCCCCTGAAAAACAAAACCCCCTACTTGTGCAGTTGAAGTCAATGCGCTTGTTTTTGCATCAGAAACAACACAAGAATCAAAAACGTTTGCTTGGCCATCCGCAATTAAAAAACCATACACAGAATTTGAACCGGCCAAATTAAGCGCCTGACAGCGACTGACCGTATTTGTACCACTCGAAACAAACGAAAATCCTGCCGCAGAACTTTGCAGAGCGCGGCAATCAAGAAGCATGTTTGATCCGGCATGTATACATTCAAACCCAGTTGCTGTACTTACCACATCAATATGTTCCAACCGACAGTTATTCCCTTGCACCTGCACACCGCAACCGGTCGAGCCTGAACCAGCGATAGTTCCATTAATAACTTTGACATCTTGCCCATCAATGAAAATACCACCGGCATTACCAGCCACTGTAACGGTATTACCATCCAAATCAAGAAAGACATTATTTGCCGCAATGCGTATAGCTGCAAGATCACCTGTTACGCTCATAGCACCGGCTAAGCGATAGACACCTGGTTGAGTAATGGTTATAGGCGTATAGCTGCCATGCGAGAGAGTACCGCGCAGCGTAATCACTCGTTCGATTGAGTCTGGTTCTTGTTCAAATTGGGCGAACGTTTCAACCTGTTGATTCGCATAACTACACGCCGCCTGTAAAACAAGGATAACAAAGACTCCCAACCAAACATTTTTTTTCATACACTTCCTTTTTTTCAAACTATACGATTTTCTTTTTGCTTGGGCAAGGTCGTTTTTATTAGTAATGCTTTGCTACTATTTTTCAGCGATAAAACCATAGATTGTCTGATGCCACAAAAGAGACCCGCTACGCAAGAAAATAGAAAAAGTACCGACTCCTCATACCCTCTCCTCACCTTTTTATGCTTCTCTGAGCAAAATCAATCAAACATAAAAAAAAAAAAATAGTCAACAAACTCTTACCCACCCCCACTCTCTGGGAAGTAACCAATAAAAAACAAGTAACAGTCCCACAGCAATGAGCCCGGTGATCACTTGCCTTTTTTGCATAATTGTTAATAATGAAGAATAAGGGTTTTAGGTTTGTTCCAAAGACTATTTGGAACCATCAATCAAGTAGAAAAGATACTGCCATGATGTTGATAATTGCTTTGTATGGCCTCTTTGCCAGCTCACTATTTCTCAGTAAAGTCATCCTGCACTACACACAACCAATTTTTTACACCGGCATTCGCATGCTTATTGGCGGCGGACTCCTATTGAGTTACCAATATTTTAATCCCCGGCAACAGTTTGTCGTCAAAAGAAAGCATCTCTGGCTCTACGCCCAGCTGGTCATCTTCAGTATTTTGGTAACCTATATTTTACGTTTTTGGGGCTTACAATCACTGCCTACTTACAAAGCGTCATTTTTACATAACTTGGCACCATTTATAACTTCGTTCTATTCCTTTTTTATTTTTAAAGAACGAATGACCGCTAAGCAATGGGCCGGACTCTGCATAGGCATGATCGGTATGATCCCCATCTTGCTGACCACAAGCGCCTCAGAGCAAAAACTTGGCGAATTTTTTTATATCTCTTGGCCTGAGTTAGCCATTATTGGCTGCGTTGCAGCACAAAGTTATGGCTGGATAATTATGCGTAAACTGTTAAAAGACAAGAGCTATTCCCCTATGATGGTCAATGGCATTAGCATGACCTCCGGCGGTTTAATTGCTCTGGGTATTTCAATCCCGCTGGAGGGATTTGCCCCCGTAACTAATTGGCCGGTCTTTTTATTCTGGTTAGTAGCCGTTATTTTGGTGAGCAATATCATTTGTATTAATTTATACGGTCACTTACTACGCTCATATACGGCAACATTTCTCTCATTCGCCGGCTTTATGACGCCTCTTTTTGCAGCGTTCTATGAATGGGTTGGATCACTGCTTGCACCAAACATTTTTGAACCACACATTTCTTGGCTTTTTTATCTCTCATGCATCGTTGTCTTTGTGGGGCTCTATTTATTTTATAAAGATGAACTGAACCAACAAAAAAGTGCAACTGAACCAAGTTTGCCTGGGTAACCCTCTATTTCTTGTTATTATTCAGCGGCTGGCGATTCAGTAAAATCAGACAAAAGCTTTTTCGTCAATTGCCCACGAGTAAGCGTATCAATCTCAGGAATTGCCGTTCGCACACGACCTGCCAACAAAGAAAGCGTGCTCAAAAAAAGCGTGCTCTCTCTAAAACGTGTTAACGTTGGCCGCTTGCAAGTGCCTATGTCCCGCACGGCAGGCGCTTGACCGCTTGCCGTATGCACATCAACACAAGAACATGCCTTCATTTGGCTAGCAACATCCTGTTCCTCTTCTTGTTCTTTGCTGAAATCGCGAATAACCTTCGCATGGACCAGCGCACTTGCCACAATGCTCGTTTCACTGGATCTGGCTACTCGTGTGCCACTATCGAAGGCTTCCAAATCACAGAGAGAATTCCATAGGCAAAGTACTTCCTGTTTCTTTATTCCTGATTCGTACGGAAGCAAACTCGAAGCATGTTGCATAGCTTCTTCAAAAGTACCAAGAGTGCTCAGTGCTGCTTGTGATCGAGCAGGAAGAACCTGACACAATTTCAATGCTTCATTTTCAGTCACACAAGCACCGTCAACAACATAACTCTGTCCTTTAATCAAAGACTCCAACCCCGCTTGCATCGAGCAACCAGAAAAAATAACAAAACCCATGCACACGTTTTTTTTAAACATCGCACACCTTTGAAAAACAAATGAGAAGATAAACTAAAAAGATTGTGGTGCCGAGAGCCGGATTCGAACCGGCACAGTGACAAGTCACCGCAGGCACCTGAAGCCTGTGCGTCTACCAATTTCGCCACCTCGGCACACCTATAAGAAATGTTAAAAATCAGCCATTTTTTTGCCCGATACAAAATGTGCATGAAGATGCGGCACACTTTGTCCGGCATCGGCTCCATTATTCACAATAAGCCGAAACGCTCCTGAACCAGATAACTTTGCTCCAAGCTCCTGCGCCATAAAGAATATAGTTGCAGGTATCTGGGCGTCATCACGTTCAAGACAAGAAATATCAACCACGTGTTTTTTGGGAATTATCAAATAATGTACCGGTGCTTTAGGCGCAATATCCTGAATTACTAAACAAAGATCATTTTCAGCGATAACTTTAGCGGGCAATTCTTTGGCGATTATTTTACAAAAAACACACTCTTTTTTCACCACGTTCCCTTTTATATGGTGCCCGTCTACGCCTTTATGGAAAATCTACGATGTCCGATTAAGGCTACTTCGGACAGTTTATTGAAACGACTGGTCTCGCCAGACGCAGCAATTGTTTCACCTCAACGCCTAACCCACAGAGGCGAAGAGTGGTGCCGGAGGTCGGACTCGAACCGACACAGTGTTGCCACCGCGGGATTTTGAGTCCCGTGCGTCTACCAGTTTCGCCACTCCGGCTGATATCAAACAGTGTGCTCTCGCACACCAAAAAGACTATCGTAAAAGTACGCTACCGTCAACGTTTAAAGACATTATTGTACACCTAATTGGTCAATAAAGCGGCGCCGCTTAGCCAGATCATTAAACCACCAGTGAGCCACCCCTGGCTGCAGCATAAAGGTTCGCGTAAAAATACCCGTAGCATCAAGCTCCGCATCAAAACAGTAATTCGCAAAAACACCCGCCATTTTCTCAGCCAGTGTAGTCACTGCTTCCAAATGCGTTGCCATCACCGACATACACCATGGTTTATCTGCCTGCCGCTCACCAAACTGCATAATGCGATCTGAGGCCTCAAGACCGATGGTTCCATGATACGGCTCATCCAACAATAATAACACCGGCTGATTACCCTGCCAGTTATGTAAAAACGTTTCTATAGAATCCATACGACACTTCTCGGCCATAAAGGTCGACAACCCTTTTTGCAAATTTTCTTGAGGATTTAAGCTCGTTTTTATGCACCCGAACAGCGACAACTCTGCTGCGCTAGCCGGTACAATACCCCACGATTGGGAAAGCAAGATACTCCAGGCAACCACCTTCATAATCGTAGATTTACCACATCCATTAGGACCGGTAATAATAATTTTATTTTCAGGATGCTGCGCCGTTCCCCACACAATCGAATTTTTCACTAAATCTTTAGTATCACACGCAGGGATCCAGCACTCATTCACACAAAGCTGTGCATGTGGACCCGGCACAAAATGTGCAAAAGAAAAAACGCCACTCGGTGCATTCTGACGCTCTTTATAAAGGCGCGCCAAAGAGCAATACGCATCCATTTGCCCCACAAGCTGCAACAGCGGAATAAACTCATTTTTTACTTCATTCATACGTTTATGCGCAAGCAATACACGCCCGCGCGAATAAAACGAGGTCGACTCTTTACTAAAGGTACTTGTTTTCAGCAACTGCACCAGTTCTTTGCGCTTATCTGAAGGAACCACATCATGAGAAAGATTCACCTGCCCAAAAGTAGTCCCACACTTTTTTTCAAACAAAAGACGCAACCGATTGGCATTTTTAAGAAATCGCGCCACACCAACCATGTGGTTTTGCAATTCATTAAGCGTTGCAACAAACTCGCGCAACGAATTAATAGAGTCTCTCCCTTGCGTGAACAAAGATGCATCGGCACTAGCCGTCATTAAACCAGTAAGCAGTGCAGCGCTCGCCTTGCTTGCAAGGCTTGTACTCCCCTGAGAAAAAACATAATACCAATCACCCAGAGAAAACGGAGCTCTAGAGAAAACAGCAAACATATGAGCCTCTCCACTAGCAACCCTCTCTGGGGTAAAGACGTTCGGCTTGGGTGAATTAAGCATATACGGATAGGCAAGAACATTTCTAAGGGCACCTTTAACACTAAAATTTTTTCCCTTCTCAACAGTCTCTAAAATGATAGCATCAACCGCCAATAATAAGGCCAGAGACCAAAACTTCTTTATCCCATCAATAACGGTTGCACATTCAAGAGCAACCCTGCTGTTATTAAGTTTTTCATTCAGCTTTGCTGAATAGGAACCAAGTATCGAATAATAGAGACTTTTTGCACGCTCAAATAAAGCTTCATGTTCCTGCCAGTAGGCCAACAGACGTTCCTGGTCCTGGGTAATAGCTTTTAACAAATCCTGCGCTTGCGTAAAAAACTGCTCATCCTCCACCAAAGCTCGAATCACTGCTTGCCTTTTGGCGATCTGCTGAGCATCAGTAATCGGCCACAAAAGCTCTCGCAGTCCCCAAAAACCAAATCCCGTTTGCGATCGATCGCAGCTGGCAACAAGCAGATCACACTCAAGCTCCTGCCATTCGTTCATATCTATAACTGAGGCATGCGGTATAGCTACCGTGTCAAGAAGCTCAGTAGCAGCAGCCACATTTTTTGATGCAGCAAGAAAGAAAGAGCTTTCAAACGACAGACCAAGTAGTAACAGAAAAAAGATGCGCCGAGCGCGAACAGCATGCAACACAAACATCCCCCACTATCATAAACAACACTAGTCAAAACGTAGTAAAACCCCCGAGATAGAGTAACACTTTAACTATAACAAACGCTCTTTTTTTGTATATGGAAATTCTTAAAAATAAGGCTTTCCGCCGCGGTTAAATACTATTAGCCAAATTAAGAATAGGCATGTACACAGATACAAGCAAAAAGGCAATTAATAATCCTAAAATGACTAATACCAACGGCTGCACAATCGTGGCTACGAAGGTAACCGATCGCTCTACCTGGCTTTGCACAATCCGCGCGGCCCGTGCCAAAAAAAAGCTCAGCCGTCCCGTCTCCTGCCCAACCACAGCAAGCGAAAGAACCTCCGGACCAAAAAGTGGCTCATTAACCGACACCAGTGCTTCACTCAAGTTCCCCCCGGCAGCCATCTCCGTTACCAGCTGATCAAGGTGCTTGGCAAGAACACGATTGGCCACCACCTCTTTGGCAATAGCCAGCGCAGGAACTAGAGATACCCCACCATCAAGGAGCAATGAGAGGGCCTGTAAAAAATTCGCACAAGCGCGTTGCCTGATGGTACGTCCAATAAAAGGCACCTTGAGCCAAAAGGTGTCGAAAAATAGACGCCCGGCAGCAGTGCGCGCATACCGATAGAGCGCCCAGCCACCAAGTAAACAACTAGCAAATAAAATACCCAGGTGCCAGCCAGAAGCCCACGCATTGAGGGAAAACAAAAGACGCGTCGTCGCCGGCACTTGCGTACCCAAAGAAGAAAAAAGTGCGGCAAAGTGCGGGATAATACCAAAAACTACAATCCCCAACACACCGATAAAAAAAATAAAGGTAATAGCCGGCATAAGAAGAGCCGTACGCAGGCGTCTATAAAAAGCTTCTTGCGCTTGTAGGTATTCTGCCAGCGCCTGCACCGCAAGCGCTAAGCTCCCCGATTCTTGCCCCACCTGCACAAGCTCGATCATAAGCGCATCAAAAAAACGGGGATATTGTTTTAAAGCATGGTGCAGCTGATGACCCTCTCGTACTGCGTGCGCGAGAGCATGCAGCGTTGCGCCAAATGGTCCATAGTGTTGCTGATCGGCGATAATAACCAACGCATCCGGCAGTAATATCCCCGCCTGCAAAAGCTGGGCTAATTGTTGGAAAAAAGCAATTTTATCGCTCAGCCTCACCCGAGAAAAGATAAAAAAAGGCGCGCGTTCCTGCCGGGCATGCAACAATGCTATTTTCTGCGCAAATAACCGTGCATCTAATTCGCGCTCAGTTCGAGCAAATGTCATTCCCTTGCGCATGTGCCCATACAAATCAACCCCCTGCCATGAAAAATAGGGCATTATGTTTCTCCTTTTTTTGGAAAAATCTCAAATACATGTTCCCTGTCGCTCAAGCCCGAGCTTTGCCTTAACCTGTTCTTCAGTCAGGGAGGCACTAATGCGCAAACGCTTACTGCGGCTAATGAGCCCCCCGACAATTTCAATATCCTGTCTGGTTAGCCCAAGCACTTTTGCCAAAAGGCCAATGAGTTCGTTATTTGCTTTTCCCTTTTCGGGAGCACTTTTTAAGTGACACTTCAAACGACCGGCCTTATCAAGAAAAAAACCGACTCGACCAGAACTAGGAATAACGTTTACCACAATGGTTACAGCCATAGACAAACTCCGCGATGTGACCTATTTAAATGATCCTTCATAAGTAGAGTAATACACAACTTTACCCAAAAGTGCCACACTTATACGAAAAATGGACTTGCATAAAATCACAAATAGCTTATCCTCTTGTGTATCACCAAAAATAAGGTACACACTGCGTTCTGGATTTGGACATCGTTGATACACAGATTCAAGTAGCTCAGCATTAAAACAACCCAAAAGAACGCGCAGTAAATTTTTTGAAATTCATAAGAAGCATAAAAATGGTATACTTGGGAGAGATGGCTGAGTGGTCTAAAGCGCTTGCCTGCTAAGCAAGAGTCTGGATAAAACCGGGCGCGAGGGTTCGAATCCCTCTCTCTCCGCCAGTCTACGCTTATCCGGGCCTTCAGGCTCGGCAAGCTACGTCTGGCTGTCGCCAGTTTCGTTTAGCCGGCGAAGTCCGACATAGCCCGATTAAACTGTCTAGTTTTACACTAGGGCGACGACGGACAAGCTACGCCTGGCTGGCGCCAGTTTTTTAACTGATGCCCAAAAAATAACAAACTATGCGCCTATAGCTCAACTGGATAGAGCGTCAGACTACGGATCTGAAGGTTAAAGGTTCGACTCCTTTTAGGCGCACCACGTCTTCGCCTCCGACAGTAAATCCATGAAGACAAACGACGGCTACGTCGGGCTGTCGCCAGGATTTACTTATATGGGTTAGACGTCGGAGATTGTACGACTGTAACGCCAGCATTATTACCCATATTAGCTTCTTTTAAATCTATGATGACCATAAGGGAGAGGTGGCAGAGTGGTCGAATGCGGCGGTCTTGAAAACCGTTATCCCGAGAGATCGGGATCAAGGGTTCGAATCCCTTCCTCTCCTCCAGTCTTCGCTTATCCGTGCCTTCCTCCTTCGCCGAGGCTTCGGCGGACAGGTCAGGCTCGGCAAGCTACGTCTGGCTAAACGCTAGTCTTCACCTACACAGGTTAGGTTCTGCTAGGTTTTCATATTGATCAAACCAGTATTTACTTAGAAATCTTAAAAAAATCAAATCCCCCTATCGCCCTGAGTGACGCGCATAGCGCGTTGTATCGAAGGGCTAATCTGATCAATTTATTTATAAATTTTACCCAGAAAAATAAACTTTCCCTCCGCTCATAAAAACGTCTTCTCAGACAATCAGGTATCCTTGTCTATCTCATGGCCCTTTTTTCTCTCTTTTAACCCCCAAAGATCAGATCTTTTAGTCTTTTTTAGGCCAAAAGAAGCCCCTAACAACCCCAACATAAAAAACAAAATATTATTATTGAAAATATTAAATCTTTTCAGGTAGAATTAATAATGCGCAGGGGGAAGCCTGCAAAAAATGAAAAAAGGTGGCAAAAACAATTTTGCTCATCCTTATATTCAAAAAAGGAGTGGTCATGAGAAACAAGAGTCTCTTCTTAGTTCTTCCCGTTTTATTTATACTAAGCGTCGGCGCTCAGGAACCAACTGAACCAATGCCTGTTGAACAGGAAAAGCAAGCTGCACCAGAACTAGCGCCCGCTGAGCAAAAGGCACAAGAAACGCCAGAAATTACCCCGGCTCAACCGGCACCAGGACAGCAAGAGCCAAAAGAGATGGAAATCACGAGTATCAAAAAAGAAGAATCGCCCGTAAAAGAAGAAGGAACAAATATGAAATCAGTCAATATAGGTTTACCCGAAGCAACATTAAAAAGCAGCATTGAGATGCTTAAAAAGCTCCAAGCTGATGAGTATGTTTTGTATACTAAAACATTGAAATTTCACTGGAATGTTACGCAAAATCTCAATTTCAAAGCGCTTCATGCCTTCTTTCTTGAACAATATGAACAATTGCTCACCTTCACCGATGATGTAGCTGAACGAATTCGTGCACTTGGTGGCGAAGCTCCCGGCACGCAAACAGAGTTTTTAAAGTTAACACGCTTGAAAGAAGAACCAGGTGTCGTCCCTTCAGCACAAGATATGATCAAAAAATTATTAGATGATCATGAAGCTATTATCCGTTCCATTAGAGAAGATATCTCTGCAACAGCAAAAATCGATGACATGGGAACAAATAACTTCCTGTCCGATTTAATTACCAAGCATGAAAAAACTGCCTGGATGTTGAGAGCCAGTGTTGAAAAATAAGTAATCATACACGATCTTTATACAACACCTCCGGTAACTCGGAGGTGTTGTATATTTTGTTTATTTCATGGCCTATAAAAACAGATGAACAAAAAAATACTTAAAGAATTTCAGACAATTCCCAGCGTTGGCCCCAGCATAGCCCAAGATTTATGGGATCTGGGCATACGATCAGTACAGGACCTAAAAAAAAGAAACCCCGAAGCCATGTACCGTGATTTCTGCGCACTTAAAGGGCAACACATAGATCGCTGCCTCTTATATGTCTTTCGCTGTGCTGTCTACTTCGTAACTGAAAAAAATCATGATCCGGAATTGCTCAAATGGTGGCACTGGAAAGATCCGCAATAACCCTCTTCTTGCCAGAGCTCCTATTACTTCCCAAGAATATGGCGCAACGCGCCAAGAAGCTGCTCATTCGCTTCATGCACTTTTGGTGCTATGCGCACATAGCAATCTGGCAAATTAAAATGGGTACCATTTACCACATGAAAATCGTATCTATTGAGTTGTTCTATCAGACATGAAGCTGATGCAATCGATGATGGTATACGGCAGAGTACCGTATTTGACTGGGACGGAATAACAGTGAAGCCAAGCACATTCAATTCACGCTCCAAAAAAGTGCGCTCATGAATAATTTTTTCAACTACGCTATGCACATAGTCTTGATCTAAAAGTGCCTCCTGCGCAGCAATCGCTGACAGCGTTGAAATAAAAAATGGCGGTCGCGCCGAGGCTGTTTTTTTGAGCAACGGAGATCGAGAAATACCATACCCCACCCGAATACCCGCAAGCCCATACGCTTTTGAAAAAGTTCTGAGCACCATAAAATGCGGGAACCGCTCAATTAACGATATGGCAGACCCTCCTGAAAATTCGATATTCGCTTCATCCAAAACTACAAACGCCTGCGTTGATTCAAGAAGACGAACAATAGAAGTTAATGGTTCATAGATTCCCGTAGGATTGTTGGGATTACACAAAAAAACAATTTTTGTTTTCGGATTAATACTCTTGATGAGTTGATCAAAATCTACCGAAAAATCAGATTTCATAGGCACTTGTTGTACTCGAGCACCTTGTGCAATAGCTGCATAGAGCGCATTTTCAAAGGTGACGGCTGGCAAAACAAGTTCATCGTCAGGGCCCAACAATGCATTAATAGTGTCAAAAATAAGTCCGTCCAACCCTGCACCAAGAATTATCTGCTCAGGACAAACTCTATGAAAATCCGCTATAGCCTGTAACAATGCAGGATATCCTGTCTCAGGATAAGGAGACAACAATGAATCGCTACCAGAAAGCGCCTGCATAAGCGCTTGTTTTACGCGCGGTGATGGACCAAAAGGATTGGAACTCAAGCTGAAATCCCGGGTGAATTTTTTTGTAGGAACATACACATTTTTAAAGGGCACCATCTCTCCTGATCCATCATTAAAACATTGGCAGGCTAACACTTCATTATTGTAAGTGCTAGCCTACACCTGATTTTTAGTTTTTAGAATCTCATTCAATTACTAGCGCCACCCAATGCCGCTTAACGCAAAACGGCTTTTATTATGCTATTCACCCTATCGCCAAGCGAACCCTCTGATAAGCCAACACCAAATATGCGGTGCACAAAATTTGCAATTGTTTCCAGTTGTGCCAAGGCTTTATCCTTTGCCTTATGCTTAACGGCCATAAATTCAGTCAATTTTGCTTGTGCATCTTGATCTGTTGCAACATAAAATCTTTTTTCACCGCCTACCACTTGATCCAACGCAAGATACACTCTTTTTTCTCCCGATGCTGAGCTATACGGACACACATTAAGCCGGGCAGGATCAAAAGTAAGCGCTGCTCGGTTATAAATAAACGAGTAAGGACGATTAAAACGCGATTTAAAGCCATTATCAAAATAGACCTCATCTGAAGTATGCGTCTGTCCTTTTTTAAGCGGCATCATCCACGACACCTTGAGGCATGTATTATAATGACGAGCTAAATACTCCATATCAGTCCACTCTTTCTTGGCATAGTCAGGACTGTCATCATGAGGAATATCTTTTTCGATTTTTTTGTACTCTGGCGTAGAATCAATCTCTGAAGCCAATATAATCTCGTATTTTCCTTCTAAGCCAAGATTTTTTGCAATTTTAAGAGATAGTTCTTTCAACGCCTGCGCTTTTTTTTCAACTTCAGAATCACTTACAAAATGATTTGTTTTTGCATGACTATCGGCAATGAGTTGAATTATCTTGCCAAAGCCCAATGTCCGGCGAATGGCTTCTGCCGTGGCAACAAGGCCCAAAAAATCAAAGGGGAGCCCAACGGACATTTCCTTTGTTGTACAAAGCCCTATACCAAAATATAGTGACTTGGAGCTCAAATCTTCTGAAATTACATTCTTGTCCAAGACAATGCCACCTTCTGCCAAAAGCGGTAACGCCTCTTTCAATTTCTGCTCAAGAATAATCAACTTTGCATCTTTGGCGATTTGCGCAATAACCTTATCCGAACCCATCGGTAAAGCAGCATGTTCTTGTTCCGTTTTTATTGTACTTTCCGATGTGCCTGCCGATACTAACCCCACAAACAAAAATGCCATCAAAAATGACATCACTATTTCATACTTCATTATGAAACTCCTTTTTGAAAATGAATAAAAAGAACTAAATCTTGGAATTGCACTCCCTCAAACCATACTTTTAGTTTTGCATATGGGTACAGCTAGAATCAATATTTGCGCTCATATATAAAATCGATATTCACCCAACTTTTAAAACTGGCCGGTCTTTTTGTAACACATCCAACCGCGACTTTTATACCCTAACGGCATTCGCACCTCCCTCTATCCCAAAACCATTACTTTCTATAAGAAATAATTCCACTCAATCGATCTTAAGATGTTTTCGCATTGAAACAATTGGCTCTTTTTGCTAGAGCTGGCAAAAACCAACACCTGCATGACTGGCAAACGCTATACGTTAAATTTATTTTATATTTTTAAATATATTTTATTTTTTACAAAGCAGTCATTTGACAAGTTGAAATTTGTTTTATAGGGTAAGAGAAACGATAAACTGCTGGATTAAACAACAAAAAATAATGATTTTTATGATGTTTTACCTTAAATGGAAGGTTTTCTATGAAGGCTCGTTTCTTGCCATTCTTTTTGACAACTCTTTCTATTGGTTACTCTATCGAGGCTATGCAGCCATCAAGTAGCGCTGGCGTTCCTATTGCTGAGGAAAACCATGAACCTACAGATACAGAAATACACGAAGAGCTATTTTCAAATCATAGACGCACCGTAAAGCTTGAAACAAGTAAAGCTTTAGATCAAAACATGGTCGAACTATGTTACCAAGCTGCACCCCAAGCAATAAAAGACATTGTTTTCAAATTCCAAAATCAGGAAATTTGTGAACCAAACATGCCAAAAGCCGTGCTTTTATACGGTCCCGAAGGCACCGGAAAAAATAGTATAGCTAAAATGATTGCTCAAAAAGCAAAACCAGCCATGCTTTATCACTGGATTCATGCGGGCGCATTGCTCGACACATTTAAAAACGGCGTAGAAGAATCCCTCAGAAACTCAATTGAATTTGCCGAACACGTCAACAAACCCTGCGTTATCCTTATCGATGAAGTAGATACCCTCACAGACTCCCATGACAATGAAAAAGACCCTAATCATAGTATTACTGCAACTATTTCCTATATTCTCGACAAATATGAACATAAAAAAAATATCTTTTTTATATTCGCAACAAATAAGCTCAAAAAAATCCCTTCAAAACTCCGCAGTCGTCTTGATGATCAGATTGTAGAAATTCCACTGCCAAATCAGGAAGAAAGACTCAGGGCAATAAAATATTGGTTTGGCAATCTTTCAAATACTCAACATCGATGCGGACTGAAACAACCATGGCTCTCAAGAAAACTTTGGGGACAGGTATTAACCTTTCATCGTCCTCCTTTCATGAGCATGGCCGACTACCAGACCATTCTTGCTAAAAAAACCGACTCATTTTCATACCGACGTATACAACAACTCTTCGAACATGCACGAACTGAAGCTGAAAAAAGAGCGGTTAGCGAAAACTGCTTGGTTGTTACACTACAACCTCAAGATTTTGACACTGCCCTGGCAACAACAAAAAAAGTTGAATCTGACATTAAAGAAGGTTACTGGGAAAAAACAAAACAGTTTGCCAAAGATAATCCGGTAATAGCGGGCGCGATAGGCTCAGTATTAGTGGCCGGAATTGGGTTTGGTGCTTATTACTGGTTTATTCACAAGCCCCAAATGGAACAATCTGCAACTCAACATAAAGCATCAATGACACAATCTGCTGAGCAACATGGACAATCTATGGCGCAAGCAGAAAGACACCATAATCATAATATCGACATACAAATGGCATTGCATGACGATAGCAAGAGACATGCCGAACTACTTCATGCTGATGGCAAAGAATTTAATAAAAATCTTCAAGATGAAATTAGTCGCAACAACAAACAACTACAAGAAGATCTCTTAGCAGCAAACCAAACTCACGCAGAAAAACTTCAGGACGAAAACATCAGAAATGCCAATGTTCACCAAGACCAAAATATAGTGATGGCAAGCACCGGCGTTGGAGTCGCCGCTGTTGTAGCATTTGGGCCTTTGGGTCTAATTGCTATTCCTGTTTATACCGCAATTATAAAGTCCTCAGATAAAGCTATTTCCTGGATAACTGGCAAAGGAAAGTAAACATTATGACAAGTAAAAAACTCTTACTGGCGACATTTTTACTCGTGTCGCCGGTAGGTAAGGCGATGACTCCCAACA
Organism: bacterium; assembly: GCA_021777215.1. Taxonomy (GTDB): domain Bacteria; phylum Babelota; class Babeliae; order Babelales; family Vermiphilaceae; genus JAJYDS01. Next base: position 8,980 of record JAJYDS010000017.1, on the reverse strand, counting down.
CCATGGCACTCGGAAATCAAGTTGTAACAAGCCACATCCAAGTGCACCAGCATACAAATTCTCACGATGCTACTGGATGGGTTGCTGCAATTAGCTCTGTTATATCCTTTGTAAAAGAATATTTTACTGCAAAACCGGTCTCTGCAAACGAAACACAGTGGGATCGAGCAAAATGCCTTTCCACAACTGCTCAAGCTGCATTCGCCGCGGATACAAATACCGTTAAATGTGCCATGCAGGAACAGCTATCAAACTTCACTGAAAAACTTAATTCCTGCCAAACAACCCAGGATTTTGCCGCTGTTTTAACAGAGCTTCAGTATAATATCGCATGCGCTACACAAACATATGGTCACTTGGCGCAACTAAATCCTTCGTTGAATGAAACGTGGCAGAAATTTAATACCGCATGCCAATCAATGATCGAATCACTACGCAATGCCGGGTCAGAAATATCGCTACCCGAAAGAATTCAATGTCTTACTAATGAACTCAATCGCGTATTTGATGGCAACAAAGAAGCCTGGCAAGATCTTGCTACCAAAAAAGATTTTTTACAGGCAGAGCAACAGCTCACCCTTTACAAAGAATGTTTTACCGTTTTTGAAAAAGCATTAACTGAAAAAATCACACAGACAATTAACCCAACATTCATAAGCGAAAAAGATTTTTTTTCAAAAAATACAACGGAACAACAGACTCTGTATCACGAAGCGCTCTTAAAGTCCTCCTCTCTGGATAGCGACATAAAAATGCTTGATTGGCAAATTAAGGGCCATCAGCAAGCCCTCTGTGAATTGGCTCCAAGGACAGACTTTGTTAAATGGTGGAAAGGACAAGCTGGAACAGTAAAATCACTGGTGAAATGCACTATGCAGCGCATAGAAAAAGTGGTACACCTCCAGAAAGCAAAAGAACAAGTCACCCATATTCAGTCGCTTTTTAGAAAACAAGCAAATCTGCGCTTCAAAGAAAGCTTATCATCAAAAACAGTCGGTGAATTACGTGCTGTCGAAAAAAGCGTACAAACCGATATATCTTCAAATAGAGTGACAGCAGAACTTACCGTCAGCGATTTGCGCGAAAGACTGGGCGCCATCAACGAAGCAATCCAACAAAAAACATTTTCCACTGAGTATCGCCAACAGCTGGCCACCCTCAAAGACACCCTTGTCAGCAAACGCGAGTGTGGCACTAATGAGACTTTAGAGGGTCGTATTAATGCAGTCAAAACAACCCTGCACGAACAAGGCGCATTACACGAAGCCCATTACACCGTATCCCCTCAAGCACACGCCCTCCTTGAAAAACAGGGCATAGCTCCTGAAAAAATAGAGGGACGATTTGTGGGCAATGCTTTTGAGCATCAGACCGTCAAAGAAAATATACAGACTCTGGAACAAGCAGCCTCCTATGCTGACAATCCAAAGGCTCAGGATTATGTAACAGCTACCATCCAATTTGTCGATGCCGCGCTTGAACTTGCTGCTAACGGAAATGCCACAGAATCACTGGCTGCGACCAACCTAGCGCACGTGGCAGCAAATATTGCACAGGCTATAGCTACTACCGGTACCGTATTGGGGCATGCAGGTCTGGGCGCCATTGAAGGCGCTCTTGATGCAGCCATGGCTCCCATTAATATGGCATTGCATCCCATAGAGACGGCACAAGGATTAGGGAATCTGGCAGCTGTTGCCGTCAATATTGCAATCGGCGATACCGCGACCCTGCAAAAGCTTCAGATAGCAGGTAATGCATTTTCACAACTTCCTCTAGAACAAAAAGCTGAACAAATAACTAAATTTGCTGTCAGCATCCTGGCTCCCGGCCCATTGGCGCTAACCAAATGCGCAGGATTTTCCAAAGGGCTCACCACGCTCGGCAACGCACTGCAAAAAAAAGTTACCATGCTTAAAGAAGGTGCGCGTGCCCTTGCGCAAGGAACTCGAGCAGAACGAGCCATTTCTGTTGCTGGTACTAAAATTACCGCCAAGCTGCCTGAATTAGTATTACGCGAGGCTGAGAATGTTGCTAAGAATAGACCGGGATTGGAGTTTGTTAAAAAGGCTGAAGTAGTCACTAAACAAGTTATCAAGGTTGGCAACATGCAGCAATTTTTCAAGGAAACGGCTTTTGGAAAGTCAATTAAAAACTTCTTAGAAAATACGGGCAAACAGTTTCAGGGTCAATCGATTTTTAGGGTAACAGAAAACATCGATCAGAACTTAAAAAAAGGCTATCATGTTTATTTAGATGCTTTACACAAGGATCATTTAGAAGTGTTTACTAAACATGGTCATTTTGCTAATGTTTTAAACCTGGATGGCAGCTTGAACACCCTAAAAACTGAACAGATACTGCGTGCTGGCGGTAGATTTATAAACCTTTAATTGAGATCACAATATGCTAAAAGAAGCAGAAAAAACATTTAAAGCCATTGAGGATCTTCATAATAACAGAATAACAAGCCACATTTCTCAAGGTACACTTGATGAACATAAAAAAAATATTGAAGACCTAAAAAAATTGCTCTCAGAATACAATGAATTATTAGATTTGTTGGTCAAACAGGGGCTAGACAGAAATACGCTAGGTGACATTTTAGTCAAAATTCACGCTAAACTAATAGCCCTAAGTTGGCACGCCGAACAACTTGATGAATTAGTTATAGAATGTATTAAGGGACTACCAGAAAGACCTACTAAAGCATAATTTTTGAGAAAAATTAAACAAAATATCGAAAAATCATAACATCCTAAATAGATACTCCCATAAATAAAGTCCTATTAAATCAAGCCTTTATTTAACATCACCCCAGAAATCCCCAAGGCTTCGAATCCTGGAATGAAAAATAATCTTGATACACCATATCCCCTCAAGCACATGCCCTCCTTGAAAAACAGGGCATAGCTCCTGAAAAAATAGAGGGACGATTTGTGGGCAATGCTTTTGAGCATCAGACCGTCAAAGAAAATATACAGACTCTGGAACAAGCCTCCTCCTATGCTGACAATCCAAAGGCGCAAGATTATGTAACAGCTACCGTCCAATTTGTCGATGCCGCGCTTGAACTTGCTGCTAATGGAAATGCCACCGAATCACTGGCTGCAACCAACCTAGCGCACGTGGCAGCAAATATTGCTCAGGCTATAGCTACTACCGGTACCGTATTGGGGCATGCAGGTCTGGGCGCCATTGAAGGCGCTCTTGATGCAGCCATGGCTCCCATTAATATGGCATCGCATCCAATAGAGACGGCACAAGGATTAGGGAGTCTGGCAGCTGTTGCCGTCAATATTGCAATCGGCGATACCGCGACCCTGCAAAAGCTTCAGATAGCAGGTAATGCATTTTCACAACTCCCTCTAGAACAAAAAGCTGAACAAATAACTAAATTTGCTGTCAGCATTCTCGCTACTGGCCCCTTGGCGCTAACCAAATGTGCAGGATTTTCCAAAGGGCTTACTACACTTGGCAATGCATTGCAAAAAGAAGTTACCATACTCAAAGAAGGTGCGCGTGCCCTTGCGCAGGGAACGAAAGCAGAACGAGCCATTTCTGTTGCAGGTACTAAAATTACCGCCAAGCTGCCCGAAGCAGTATTGCGCGAAGCTGAAAAGACCTAGCCCAGACTTTGTTACCTACAACCTTGATCTTTTGATTTTTAATGGCATTCTACAAAGAAATATTTTTCATAATATTTCAAGCAGCGGATACTCATGAAAACCAAACTGTTTTTTCTTTTCTCACTCCTTGTCTCTTCCTTGCTGGTCAATGCTAGCTCTCTTGAAACCCTTGAGGAAGCTATAAAAAAAAGCGATGTTTCAACAGTAAAAAACATCCTTGAAAACATGACTCTTTCTGAATGCGATCAAACATGTTTAATAGACTTAGCGCAACAAATGATTTTTTATCGCAAGAGTCAATTAGAATGCTATTATGTCGGTTTTGCCCGACGAATAAAACACCCCAAAATTTCTTCTAGCTTAGATACTCAAGGTAAAATAGGCGTCACCATGGCTGGTCTATCCATGTTGGGTATGCTTATTTCTATTGGTCTAAAAGAACCAACCAGCCAAGAACCCGCGCTTTTTTTCTGTGGTTTAGGTTATCTCGCTGGTGCATTCCTATTTTTTAATGAAATGGTTAAAAAATATAATCGTCTGCCAGATTTGCTTCGTGAGGATTTCGATAATTCCCTTACCATAAAGCAACTTTTACTGCGGCACCAAAATCCGGTCCAATCTCATCAAAGTCTTGCACAACCATAAAAAACAGACCTGCTATCTATGATTCATCACTTATAAAAACAAAAAAAACTCCGGAACAAAGACTATTCCTTATAGGAGCATCACTGTCTTCAACGATCCTCATACACTTGCCACTTTTTACCATGACCTCAAATATTAGATGTTCATAACTCTAAGGGCCTGTTACTACTTGGCTCGACAGCAAATCTTATCTTTACTGTGTTTTTTTGGAATAGTTATTTTAAATCGCTCCGCAATGAACGAAAGTTTTTCAAAGATAACTTTGAGAACGTACTTGCCATCAGACAGCTTTTTTTGTTACAAACAACAAACAGCTAAGTTTCACCATGCTTTATCAAATTCAACAAATGAAGGCCTTCTAGCACACGCTGCAAAACCTCATTGATCAATTTTTTACATTTTTTATCCACGAGCCCCGAGGTCTCGGGGCTCTTTTCATTGATTAAACAACTTCAGAATTCGCCCTCACCTCATTTAAGCAAAATCTATACCCTCTTTTTTATGGCTATAGGGTTAAACAATTTCCATAAAACATCCTCAAAAACATGTATCACTTAGACAAAGTTTCTACATCTCGACCTATTTCAATAAATTCTTGCAGACATTTTTCGTATCGCTCAAAAAGATTTTTCACCAGTAGTCGTTCAAAATAACGCCTCACAAGGTATACTTTTACAAACGCAGCCTCGTAGCTTTCTGTATCCGCAGAAAATCCCTCAACAAGTACCCCCCTCGCATCTTTTTTTTCGCACAATGCTTTTTCGAATTTCTGCACAAAATTGGCTATCGATTCTTCTGATAGCGCACAAGTCTCTTTGCCTGCACAAAAGAGGCGTTCTAACTGTTGGCTCCACGCCTCAATAAGTGCCTGCTTTTGGGCAATTTGTACGCTAATGTCTGATAGCTCTTGCACTTTTTTCAGCTGAGCCTCGTTTAGTTTTTGTATATGTAAATTAACATCTAGCACACAATGGGTTATCGTGTTTATTGCCAAAAAAGAAAAAAGTAAAAGTTTTTTCATAGAATTCCTTAAATTAATAGCCACCAGACAACTTATTAATTGTGTGAATAATAACGTATTTTAATATATGTTCCTGCCGCCATTGCTACGATACAGGTAACAAACATTATCATGAGCATAACCGGGTCATATGCGCAGATAACGTCCATCGGTGAAGTACCCGTTTTAAACGATCGAACTCCGACAAAAGCTATAACAAACAACAGCAGATAAAACAGTTGTTTTTTTAATAATTCAAAAAACATCATGGTCTCTTTTTATGGTAAAAATGAACAGAGTGTTAACATTGTTAATTTAATCATGCTGTTTTGATCGCGATTCTCGATATGTGCGAATCACCACATACGCAACCCCACCAAAAAAAAATGGCGTAAAGGCACGCTCTAAAGATATATCTTGCCCCAAAAAACGTGCAACAAATATGATGCAAGTCAGGCCACCAATGGTTGCCAAACCACTAACAATTGATTTTCCAAAAGCATCAAACAAATTAAAATATTTTTTAGTTTTCATCGCATCTTTTATGGGCATGGAGCCGCCATTCCGGCAGCAAATGCCGCCCAAGAAGCCGCTCAAAAGAATGGTTGTTTTAAACACTGCTTACTTCATTAACAACCGTCTTTTTTTGGGGAAAATGTTTTCTGCACCGTAAGAAAACAGGACGCTCGGATTACGAGTAAAAGCTTAACGTAGTATATTACATCGTCTATTTTAAAAATCAAACATAAAAAAATTCAATCCAAAAATCCTTCAACTCGTTTTTTGTTCTAGAGAAATAGATGTAGCATACAAACTATTTTTTAACCTAGATATCCACTCAGCACAGGCACACTGCAAGAAATTTTCTTTTTTATATACAAACATACAAACAATAAGCTTTTTCAAAAATAAAACCAGAAATCCTCACGACGATTGTTTCATAGTGAAAAATTTTAAAAAATTTATTTGACTTTTTGCGCATCGGTGGTTTACTAGTCAACAGCAGTGTTTTTAATTATTATTCTTTCATGAAAGGGAAGCCATGGCTTCATCTTTTTCCATGCCCAAATCTATTCTTATAACCACTTTTTATGCGCTTACCGCTATCTGTAGCTCTGCCATTGCCACAGACAAGCGCGAATGCACTTTTCCCGGTTTGGCCGGAACCTATCCAATAAAATTACAATAGGAATTCTCTCCATAAATAAATAACCATGGCGCCTCAGTTACTGTAAGGCGCTCTAATCTCACATATTTTCAAAGCAGTGTTTTTAACTATTACTTATCTTTCCTTAGGGAGAAGCAATGGCTTCACGTCTTTTCATATCCAAATCCAATTTTTCTCCATTCTTTTTTTCTCTACTACTATTTTTCAGTTCTACATATGCCATGAAAGAAAACATGTGCCATATTGACGGCATGGTTGGAGAATTTCCAGATGATATCGAGTTAATTTGCAAGAGACTTAAATCGGTAAATGCTGCCTTAAAAAATGGCCAACCGTTGCCGAAATTTGGAAATTTGTTTAATCGCCTCCTTCTTTATGGAGCACCAGGTAATGGAAAGACAACCATTGCACAAAAAATTGCTGAAGCTTCTGGCAGCAAGCTATTCCAATTGAACGGCGCAGGTATAATAGGTCGATTTTATGGACAAGGCGCTGAAACAATTGAGCAAGTATTCAAAGATCTAAACGCTCATGTTAATCTCAACAATCAAATGGCAATTCTTTTTGTGGATGAGATTGATTCATTAGCCAATGCAACCAACACTTGTACAAGTGATGGTCAAATAGATGAACACCATAAAGCGCTTACAACTCTCTGGCTAAATCTTGATAAAATTAAAGGCGATTCACGTATTTTTGTAATTTGCGCAACAAACAATATAGATAAGAGCTCGAAAACACTTTTGAGTCGCTTTACTTCGAAAATTGAGATACAATCTCCTGATTTTGAACTCAGAAAAACCTTTCTTGAAAAGTTGCAAAAAGAACAGGACCTTGGATGGAGCCAAAATGTTGTTGAGTGGCTGGCATTACAAACTAATGGTTTCAGTATGCGCAATTTGGAAAGCCTCTGTGATGTAATTTCAAGAAAAACAGAAAAAAACAAAGGTGTTTTGACAAAAGATATTTTAAAATGCGCTATTAGAAAAGTAATATCAGAAAATGAAATTCATCCGCAATTAGATTTGTGCATTAAAACAAGAGAAAAAATTGCTAAAGCCTCTAAGGACTTGATAACTGGAGACCTCTACATTGCGTCATTGGAAAAATTAAATCGAGAAATTGATTTAGCTAACATACCTTGTAAAATCTAAAGCAGATCTTTATCATGAAAAACAAAGCCATTATTGACATATTATACCTTCTGTAATTTTTTATCTTTTTTTCTAAATCTGACTCAGGATGTGATTTTTCGGGAATGGTTGGTTCATACCCAATTAAACTTGGCTGGATAAGCAAGCAGCTTAAGGATGTGAACCAGGCGCTTGCTACTGGTAGTCTTTTACCAAAGCCATTCAAAAACCGCCTCATTTTATATGGTCCCCCTGGAAATGGAAAAACGACCATCGCACATAAAATTGCTCTTGATTCAAGAAGTGCATTCTTTGAACTTGCCGGTCCAAGTATTGTACAACGCTATGTTGGACAAGGTGCAAAAAATATAACCGACCTCTTTGAAGAGGCTCGCGATTCAGTTGATAAAAACATTAAAACTGCCGTTATTTTTATTGATGAGATTGATGCACTTGCCCATACCAAAGGTGAAGATAGAGATGAGCATCATGCGGCATTGCAAAGTCTTTGGCTTGAATTAGATAAGATAAAAGAAGATCCACGAATTCTATTTGTATGCGCAACAAACAATTATGGCAAATTAGATAATGCCTTTTTGGATCGCTTTGGCAGTAATAAAATAGAGATTCCATTGCCAAATGAAAAAATACGACAGGAAGTTCTTAAACATTATGAGAAAGTCAAAACTGGCAAAAGCTGGAATGCACAGTTACTTGAGTCCACAGTAAAAAAGACTAATGGATGTAGCATTCGCAATTTAGAAGATTTAGTAGAAGAAGCGCATATGTGCGCTGATCTTACAAACAATGGCATGGTTAATGAAAAAATCGTTGATGACGCACTTAAAACAATTGCCTTGAAAGAAAAACAAGAAAAAAATTCTTTTGCTGAAAATCTTTATAAAGGGGCCATTATCGTCAATGCGAGCACCCAGACGGCATATGCCGGGCTGGCCCTTTTCCAGGTGGCGCGTCATATTTTGGGTATTTAAGCTGCTCTCGATAATTTTAAACTTCAATTTCGATTAGGCTATTATGAAAAATTCCTTAAGGCCACTTTACTGCAAATTTTTGTTAGGTGTTTTTACTTGCAATGTTTTTATCTTTTCAACAAAACCCATGGCCGCTCCAATTGCTCAATGTGTTGCGATAGCAATACAAACATTAGTTACCACTGGCGGGGCAGTAGCTGGCGCATTATCCACTTTCTTTTCTTCGCCAGTCCCTATCGTAGTTGCACAACAAACAGCCGCAACAACTTCGATAGTTGCCTCCTCTGCAGAATCAACAGCCATAGTGGTACCTACAATTGCGCATGATATTGCAGTAATTGCACGGGTAACACAAGCAGCTCCAGCTCTGATGCAAACGGTAAAGCATGGGGTAACTGCAAACTCAATCGCAA
>JAJYDS010000016.1 GCA_021777215.1 bacterium | reverse complement strand
GAATGAAGAGGCAATTCGCAAATATGTTAGAAACCAACTTAGGGAAATGGATATTCAGGAAGAAAGAGTAATACAGCTCAAAGTGTTTTGAAGCTCGGTCGCTTGCGGCCGAGCATTTTCACAAAAAACGATAAAAAATTGCGTCTGGGGTTTGAAAAGCCTCAGTAATTGTGATACATTTTGGTGTACTTGAAATATGTGCCGAGGTGGTGAAATTGGTAGACACACTGCTTTAAGGGGGCAGCGGGAGAAATCCCATAGGGGTCCGAGTCCCCTCCTCGGCACCATGTAAATGAGTGTCATTGTAAAAAAATGAGTGCTTCCGCGATGTAACGCCGTTTTGGGTACGGTCAAAAAACAAACAGGTCTTGCTCGATGCGGACTGTTTTAACCAAAAGAATAAGTAGCCAAAGGAGTTAAAAAGGAGTCTTATGAACACAGCAGTACGTAGAATATTTTTTTCCGGATTTACGTTTTGGATCGTTTTAGTTGTTGTTGGGTCCTTTTTTGTTTTTCCTTTGCGTGAAAAATTACGCTTTGGTATTGACCTTGTCGGTGGTACCTATATTACGTTAGATGTTCAGACCGACGAAGCAGTTCAATCAGAGCTGGGCGAATCGTTACAAAGAATTCTTGCCAAACTAAAAAAAGAAAAGATAGAAACTCCTGCATCGGCTTCGGTGCAAGGTCTTGCTATTGAGCTTGTTTTTGCATCTGCCGAAGCAGTAAATGCTGCTGCCGAGAGTATTCGCTCTCACTTTATTAACGATCAAAGTGGTTTAGAGCAAGTGGTAGAAGGTAGTCAGATTAAGGTTCGTTTCAACGAGCGTCGCGCAAAGAAAATAAAGGATGAGGCGGTCAAAAGCAATATTGCAGTGTTGCGTGCGCGTCTGAATAAAATGGGTGTTGAAGAAATAACCATCGCGGCTCATGGCGAAAAAAGCATTGTGGTTGAATTGCCCGATGTTACCGATCGACAACAAGCGCGAGCCATGATTGGTAAGGTGGCTAAACTTGAATTTAAGCTTGTTGAGCGTATGGGTTCAAGTCCTGAAGACATTCTCTATGAGCTGGGTCAAGACTTACCTAAAGATAAAGAGATATTACCCGGTACAAAAGAAGGTGAATTTTATTTAGTATCCCGCTATACCGATATTACCGGCGCACAGCTTAAAGACGCCGCTGCCGGACAAGGTGGAAAGCTTGGTATGGGTAATATTGTTAACTTTAAGTTTAGCCCCGAAGGTGGCGAGCGCTTTTATAAACTGACTGGTCGCAACTATGGTAAACATCTGGCCGTTATTCTTGATGGCGTTGTTATTACTGCGCCAACAATCAATGCTGCCATTCGTTCAGAAGGCTATATTGAAGGTATGGAAAGCCTGCAAAAAGCAAAAGAATTAGCTCTTATGCTTAAATCAGGCGCCTTTGCTGCTTCCGTTAAATTTGAGGAAGAGCGTCAAATTGGTCCAACGCTTGGTGCTGCGTCTGTCAGACAGGGCTTTATTGCCTGTTTAATCGGCCTGCTCGTGCTGTTAGTGTTCTGCGTGTTTTTCTATAAGCTTTCGGGCTTACTTGCCTTCAGCGTATTGCTCTATAACTTGTTTGTTCTCTTGTTGGGTATGGTTTGGTTGCGCGCAACATTGACATTGCCTGGCATTGCCGGACTTGTGCTTACTGTCGGCATGGCGGTTGATGCGTCGGTGCTTATTTTTGAGCGAATCCGTGAGGACATATCTTTGGGAATGACTATTAAAAAGGCGGTTAACACGGGTATTTCTGATGCAACGCGTGTTATTTTGGATGCAAATATTTGCCATTTAATCGTGAGTGTGGTCTTGTATCAATTTGGTACTGGTCCGGTAAAAGGTTTTGCCGTAACATTGATGTTCGGTATTATTGCTACGCTTATAACCGGGCTCCTTTTACTTCGCTCCTTGTTTAATGTAATTTTAGATATCTTTGATGTACAAAAGTTAAGCATTTAGGTATACTCTTAAAAACCTAAATGATTGAGGTTGGCGACGTAGCTCAGCTGGTTAGAGCGGCGGAATCATAATCCGTAGGTCCGGGGTTCGAGTCCCTGCGTCGCCACCAACTCTTTAAGGAATTTATGAAGTTATTTACTATTCCTATGTTGCTTACATTGGTACGTCTTACACTTTCACCACTCGTTCTTCCTTTGCTTCTTGTTTATTTATTGCCGTTAAATCTGCTGTGGCTTAATACGGTGTTGGCCATTATTTTTGCCGTATTGAGTTTTACTGATTTTTTGGATGGCTTTTTTGCACGGCGCTATCAGCAGGTTACGAGTTTGGGTAAAATGCTTGATCCAATAGCCGATAAGTTTTTGTTATATTCCGCGCTTATAGCTTTACTTGCGGCGGGTAAGCTTTATTTTTATTGGGCTATTATTCTTATTGGTAGAGAAATTTTTGTTATGGGGCTACGGCAAATTGCGTTGGAAAATAATTTGTCCTCCATTGCCGTTTCTTGGTTGGGGAAAATTAAAACAGCATTTCAAATGGTCTGCCTGTTCTTTATTATTTTAAATCCGTACCAAGCCGAAGGTTTCTTTGGCAATTCATGGAATGCCATCGAGCTGCTTCTTTTGGTAACAACGACTATTCTTTCACTTCTTTCAGCGCGTAGTTATTATCTCTCTTTTATAAAAGAGTATATCAAGCGTCATCCTGAACAACGCTTTGCCGATGATCCGCTCTATGCCGGTTCGATCGAAGATGATTTCGATCATGATCTTGGTCGACGTGATTAGTTTTTTGTGAGGGAGGGTTTTTTATATGATTACTCTTCTTATCATACTTTTTTTTGCCTATCTTGTTGGCGCTATACCTACTGGTTATATTATTGCGCGCAATAGCGGCATTTCAGATATTCGCACGCAAGGCTCGGGTAATATCGGTGCCACCAATGTCGCTCGTGTTCTTGGGATAAAATATTTTTTTCTCGTCTTTTCCTTGGATGGTGCAAAAGCCTTTTTATTTTTAAAACTCCTTGCATATGCTGGTCTGAGTGATCTTATGATGGTGTGCGCAGCCGGCGCACTGCTTGTGGGTAACGGCTTTTCTGTGTTCCTTCATTTCTCGGGGGGTAAAGGGGTAGCCACGGTGGTAGGCATTCTTGCCGCATTGGCGCCGCATTTACTTCTTTTAGTGGCGCTTCCTTGGAGTGTGCTTATCCTGTTGACCAAAACAATGGGAGTGGCATGTGTGGGGGCGGCGCTGAGCTTGCCTTTTTTATCGCTTCTTGTGCACGATGAGCCGCTTGTATTTTATGGGACTCTAGGAGCTGCCTTCTGGATTTTCTTGCGACATATGCCAAATATGCGTGATTATCTGACTTCTGCTGGGGATAAGCATTAGGCTCTGTTGAGCTTAATCTAAAGCGATCATCCTGCTTTAAAATATGTGCCACTGAAATAGCATGCATGGGTAAGTTCTAATTTCCCCAATCGCCCTGAGTGACTCTGAGCGAAAGCGAAAAATTTTATCGCAGGGATTGGTCCATTTTTAATGTCTACGAGCTTGTGCGTGAGCAGCGGGCCTTTGCTTCTCCAGCGGTGATTTTTTTAGGCTTTTTCTTAAAGTGCTTATCAGTGTCTCGGATTTTGGTATAGCCTTTTTTTTGCGTCTTTTGAGATGTTTTGTGTTTTTTTCTTCTTTTTCTTTTTTCTTGAGTGCAAGTTTGAGCTTGTGCATGTAGCTATCTTTGAAGTGTGCGAGAGTGAACTTAGGCGTATACAATTTTTGCACCAATTCTTGCGCCAGTAGCCGTTCTTGTTTTGAAAGAGTAGGGGATTTAGTGATAGCAACATCCTTGATTGGCCGAATTTCATACGCATAGTGGAGGGTAGAAAGTAAGAGTCCTTTTTTATATGCTTGAATAGCCCCCAAATGTTCTTTTTCATGCATAACAAATTGTCCGATTGCCAGGTATTCTTGTGCGGCAAGTGCTTCACGGAGTAAGAAAAAGCCTTTATTATTTTTTTTAGCGGGTTCAACGTAATAGTGATTATTGAAATAAAGAGGATCTAGGGCGCTCGTTTTAATGCATGCTACAATATCTATTGAGTCAGTTTTTTCTGGTTTGAGTGCAGCTAATTCATTGCTTGTTATCACGGTATAGTTCTCTTGGCCGTTTAGTTTAATGCCTTTAACGACGTCCTGCCAAGCGACTTTTTCGTTACAGGTTGGGCACCAGCGTTCATACTGCAATGGCGTTTTACATCGGTCATGCAGGAGGGTGAATCCCAGAGCATGTCCTTGAATAGCCGGATATAATTTAACGGGAATGGAAACGAGGCCAAATGAAATGGAGCCTTGCCAGATTTGTTTCATAGGAAACCTTTTTTGAGGGGAAGTCTCTTTAAGATCCACTCTACAAAAAAGCGAACTCTTTTTTCAAAGGTCTGTGGTGCTGATGCCAAAAAAATAGGATTAAAAACGCCTCACATAAAAAGCGGTGTGCTTTCTGGTGAGGCGTTACTTTTTTTATCTATGCTATTAATGGCGGTATTATACGTTTCCGAATGTATGTACGTTGCTCTGGGTCCCGGTGAGAGCTCTTATTACTGAGGGTGATTGAGCGGCTGAAGTACGTAACATGGTAGCAAAAGGGGTATTACCTCGTGCATTCATAGCCTCTTCTATTCTGTCCAAACTAGCATTGGTTGTTCGTTGACCTTCTGTAAGTTGATTTAATGTTTGGGTGTGTCCATCAACAGCTTGCTTTACACTCTTTACTTCGTTGTGTGCCGCTTGTATACCTTCTTGTACTCCAGCGAGTTGTTTTGCGTGATCATTAAGTTGCCCTGTATGTTTATCGACAACGGTACGCACGCCTTGCACATCTTTGCGTGCGGCAGCAATTTCAGTTCCGTTGTTTTTCACGTCTGTTTGTGTTTCAGTCGCTTGTTTTGCTAGTGAGGTAAGGCGTCCAGTATGATCCTTCAGCGTGTTGGTATGTTCGTTGGCTATTCTTTCTAGATTGTTTGCGGTGTCACCAACGGCATTAATGCGTTGGCCGTTAGCAGTAACTTGGGCTTGCACGCCGGCGACTCCCGTTTCTAGGTTTCCCAGTCGTGCATCAATATCGCCCAAGAGGCGGTCTCTAATTCGGCGCCAGATCAGATGCCCATTAAAGAAGTGGACATCAACATAGAGTGCGCCTGCTCCTATGATGGCTGTGCCCCAGAGTAATTTTTTGAATGTTCCCATACCCTGGTTGCTTGTCACATAAATGACAGTGGGGGTCGGTTGTGGTGGATTCGCGACTATTCCGGTTGTTCCGGCTAAACTGATAAACAAAAAGAGCGCAGATACGCGCAGCCTGTTGTTTTGTGTATTTTTAATCATTTTTATTACCTCCAATACATTATTGTATACTTGTATATTTAATGATACCGGCGTTTTTTGATCAGTCAAGGGCTCCTCTTGAAAGGTTTTCTGTTAGAAATGTTCGCCCTGAATGGTTTGGGAAGACGGGACAGTGTTCAAGGAGGCGGGCACTCCAGGGGCAGGACTTGTCCAGACGGGGCAAAAGATGACACTTTTGTTATACTGTTGAAAAATATTTTTCTAAAGGAGCTCGCGTGATTTTCAAAGAGGTTGCCCATACATTCGATCAAATGGAAGCGACAAGCGGTCGCCTTGCCATGACTCAGTTATTAGCCAATTTATTGCGGCAAGCATCGCCCACCGAAGCTTCTATCATTTGTACCATTTCCCTTGGTCAACTTAATCCCCCGTATATCGGGACCCAGTTCGCCATTGCTGAAAAAAACATGCTCAAAATCGTAGCCGATCTTTTGGGAGAATCGGAAGAGAGCGCAAGTGCTGAGGCAAAGAAAGTGGGAGATGTGGGATTGGTAGTGCAAGTAGGTACGTGGGAGACTCAAAAAGAACTTACCGTGCACCAGGTTTATACCGCATTGCATGAAATAGAGCAGGTAAGTGGTACCGGTTCGCAAGAAGAGCGTGCGAAATTGCTCGGTTCTTTGCTCAAAGCCCTTGATCCTATCTCTGCAAAGTTTGTGGTGCGTATTGTACTGGGTAAATTGCGTTTAGGTTTTTCTGATATGACTATTATCGATGCGCTTTCCTGGATGGAAGCGGGAAATAAATCATTGCGGCCTGTTATTGAAGACGCATATAACATGTGTGCTGATATCGGGCTCATTGCGCGTACTCTTAAGGAGCAGGGGATTGAGGCATTGGAACATATGCACATCAAGGTCGGTGTACCAATTCTTCCTGCTGCAGCAGAACGCTTGCCTGCGGCCAAAGCAATTATTGAAAAAATAGGCGATTGCGTGGCGCAGCCAAAGTTAGATGGCTTTCGCCTACAGATTCATATTGATAAGACGGGATTCCAGCCAAAAATTCATTTTTTCTCCCGTAATTTACAAGATATGTCATTCATGTTTCCCGATATCACCCAGGCTGTTGCGAAACTTGATGTAGAACTATTCATTGGTGAGGGTGAAGCGATTGTCTATGACCCGCATACGGGTACTTTTTTACCCTTTCAAGAAACGGTAAAACGCAAACGCAAGCATGGTATTGAACAAGCAGCGAGCGAATTGCCGCTGCGGGTATTTTTGTTTGATATTTTATACCTTAATGGCCATTCACTGCTTGCAAAGACACAGGCGGAAAGGCGTCAAAAATTGCTTGCTCTCTTTAAGAACTTTCCTGACGACCGCGTGCAGGTTATTGAAGAAAAAAAGATTCATACAGCTAAAGAGCTAGAAGATTATTTTAACCAAAATATTGCGTCTGGTCTTGAGGGATTGGTGGTAAAAAAAGAGGATTCAATCTATCAACCTGGCAAACGAAATTTTAACTGGATTAAGCTCAAGCGCCAAGAGGAAGGGCATTTGGAAGATACGATTGACTGTGTTGTTTTGGGGTACTATGCCGGAGAAGGAAAGCGTGCGGGGTTTGGCATCGGTGCTTTTTTAGTAGGCGTGTATCATAAGACTGAAGATCGGTTTGAGACGGTGGCAAAAATTGGTACTGGACTTACCGATATTGAGTGGATAGAACTTAAAGTGCGTTGTGATAAGTATAGCGTCAAAGAAAAACCAAAAAACGTTGTCTGTGTAAAAGATCTGACTCCTGATGTCTGGGTTTCTCCTGAAATTGTCTGTCTTGTACGCGCTGATGAAATTACTATGTCGCCTGTTCATGCGGCTGGAAAAACAAGTGAGCATCTTGGTTATGCATTACGATTTCCCCGATTTATGGGCTATCGAGAAGATAAAACGGCGACGGAGGCGACGACCGTAGCTGAAGTTGCTCATTTATACAAAGATCAATTTGTGCGTTAGGCTTTTTTAATAGTCAGGTTGGTTGACAACAGAAAGGGACGTAATTCTGTTATGGATTATCGTCCCCTTTAATTTTTGTGGCATCTGTGTCTTACGAATGTGATATCAGATTATAAAAGAATTCTGCTTCTTTTGCCGGAGACTCTGCTTCGGTGATGCTTTTACCGATAATGATACCATCGGGATTCACTTTCATGATGTCAGCGATGGTGTCACGTTTTATTTTTCCTGATACAAAAATAGGTAGGGTGGTATTTCCTTTAATCATGTCCCATTTATCTAAAAACAAGAGCGATTCTTCTTCGTCATGCGGTTGATGAAACGCAAGGGCGTCAGCGCCCAAATTTTTTGCTTCCAATGCCGACTGTCCGAGCGATGCGCTATCAAGTAGATCGAGCATAACCTTGATGCCTTGCTTTTCCGCTTGTTGGCAGGTTGCGTGAATGACGCTTTTTCTTGTGCCGGCCATAACGGTAATCCAATCAACGCCCAGCGGCGCAAGTTCTTCGACAATTTGCTTACCCCGATCGACAATTTTGGTGTCGGCCAAAATTGTTTTTTGTGGGAAGGCAGCACGAAATTCTTCGATTGCTTTTCTGCCATAGGTCTGGATGAGCACGATACCAACTTCGAGAATATCGGTAAAATCGCTCACGCTTTTGGCAATCTCGATTGTACGCCCCAGATCAGTTGTGTCAAAAGAGATTTGTAATTTCATAACTCTCTTTCTCTTAGAGTGTTTTTTGGTATTTGAAATTCTTTACCTAATGTACAGTGTACCATATTATTTTTTGGGTGAAAAAGAGACATTTTTTTATTATCCGAGTTAGATATGAGGTCCCACTATTCTAATAACTGAGTTGAATAACGGTCCGGTTTTCTTGAACGAAGTTGATGAATAGGACCAAACAGATGTTTTAAGTTAAGAAGATACAATGTTTCAGCGGTACGTTTGGCGCCTTTTTTTACGTAGATGGGGGGTAAAATTAAATTAGGTGTATTGCTGGTGAGCGAGACGCCTTCAGGAACGTAAATATTCTTTGGTTTTATAAAAATAATGAGTGTATCAAGTCCGACGCGTCGATTTTTAGGGAGCTCTCTTTGTGTTACATTCCACAAATATTGTTTGGTGGTAGGTTCTTGAAAACGCTCGGCATAATATTGAACTGCCGGAGCATCATCCTCAAGTTCCCAGTGGTGTACCGTATTGCCTAACATCATAATGGGAGTTATTTTGTGGGTAAAAAGTATTGGCAATCCTGGTTTTTCATGTATTCGAGGGAAACTTATTTGACCCTGTTCATCAGAAACCTCCAAAAAACCTCTATAGCTGGCAAGTATGCCTTCGACCAAACCATGGCGGGCGCCATAGACAGTTTGTTTAGCAACTTTACCAGGGTGTTGGAGCGTTGTAGCGAGTGCTTGATAGTCCGTTTCGAGTGGGTAGGGCTGTAAAAAAAAGGTTATCACCGGATTGCCCTGCAAAAAGGTGCAACTAAGGCCGGAAAAAAAGCTTATGAGTGCTAGGTATACACTTTTTTTCATGATTACCTCTCTTTTTTTTCTCATTTATTGGTACTCTTTATTTGTAACACTAGCATAGAGCAAGGGATAACTGCTACGGTTTAGGGGGCTTATGACTAAGAGTGCTCTGGTGCCCGAGGTATCAGAAAAGATTGTGTGGGAGCGGTTTGTTGTAGCTGAGAAACTGAATGAGCAAACGGTCCATCAGTTCAAGCGCTATGCGGCGCTTTTGCAAGAATGGAATGAGCGCACTAATTTAACGCGTATTACCGATCTTGCCGCTATTATTACCTACCATTTTCAAGATTCCATGCGTGTGCGTGATTTTGTTGATCTTGCCTCATGTAAGGGTATTTGTGATATTGGCGCGGGCGCTGGATTTCCGGGCATTCCTATCAGCATTTTGTATCCCAAGGTGCCGGTGGTTTTGGTTGAGGTGAATCATAAAAAGGTTGCTTTTTTGCGCGCAGTTATCGAAGAGCTTGGTTTAAAAAATTGCGTAGTTTCTGATTATGACTGGCGCACGTTTTTACGTAAAGCACCCTATACGCTTGATCTCTTCGTCGCGCGAGCTTCATTGCAACCGGAAGAATTGATTCGTCTATTTAGTCCCTCAAGTGTCTATAAAGATGCACAGCTTATTTATTGGGCGTCGCAACATTGGGAGCCCGAGGGAAAAGAAGCGGACTATTTGGTAAAAAAAGAACCATATATTCTCGATGATCATACGCGCTATTTTGCTTTTTTTGCCGCGCCGCGCGTCTAAGAGGGGGTTTGCTATGAAAAAAGTTTTGCTTGGTAGTCTCTGTCTTATAAGCACGGGGCTTTGGGGGATGACGTCTCGTGTTGCTATGCCCGGCTCGTCGTATCTTAAGGTTCCTCCAAGAGAGGATATAGAGCCAGCGATAGTATATCGGTCTCAAGATAAAAAAGTTATACGCTATCCGCTCCCAGAGCTTGAAAGCATGGATGAACCAGAGTATGAAAGGTACTGCTGCTTCCCCTGGCGCCCCAACCCTGATGTCCTTTTGCTTGCTGCGCAGTTTGTAAGCATGCACGATCAAAGAGATTTCTCTCTTGGCGAGCGAGTACGTCTTGAGAATTATGTAAACAGACAGAGCGGTTGGCTCTGGCCTAAGAATAGATGGAAAAAATATAGTCTTTTTGGAAGCGGTATTTGTGCTTTTGCGTGTAGTCTCTTGGCGCGGGCACTCGGTAATGCGGCTGCTAATTGTGTTGCACAAAAAAAGAACCCAGACGAATTTTGTGGTGCGTATGAGAGTAGTTCGCCCTGTCCTTATGCGTGTAATGAGAATCAGTTGCGCAATGGTTCCTATGCTGCCTATGGTTTGGCCGGGCTTGCGTGTGCGACCTGTATAGGGGCTAGCCTTTTAGCGATAAAGTGTGGCTCAAGTCCTACGCTCAAAGAAATTTTGGGCATGCGACATGAAGAAATCAGAAGAATAGAAATTAAGCCTTGTTCCACGCCGGTGGTGCTCATTTCACTTCCCGGTGCTGTGTGCGAAGCTGCAGAAAGAGGTGAACTGGGCACTGCTGAGGAGTAAGCTCGGCACAATTTTTTCATTTCATGCATGTTTTTTTTAAGGCTAGTTATTCTTAGTATTTTAAGTAACCGTATCTTGCTTACTCACTTTTATTTGTGGTACACCCAAGAGAGTGAATAGTGTATGTACCTGAACACGTTTTCAAGCGTGAAAGGGAATGATATGAAGATGCGGTGTGCGGTCGCGAACTGTTTTTTAATTTTTTGTTTTTTGTCATTAAGAGCTATGGATATGCCATGGCTTGCTGAGCGCTGGCAGTCTATTTCAGAAAAAAAGCTACCCAATGATCGAAGTATCTTGTTGCGCAATTCTTATTGGCAAGATCTGCAAACGAAATCGCAAGAAGTGAAAAATGAGGCGCTTTGTGCGGTAGTATCATGGGATGCTCCTTGGGAGAAAAAGCGTTATCACTTGGTTGGTGCTATTGCTGCTGGTGCAAATCCAAACAGCGCTATTCCTGATACCAGAAAGCTGCCGATAACTACCAAATGTTATGAGCCAGTTTTGGCATACCCACATGATTGTTTACTCTCTCTTGCGATCAGGCAGGCTGATCAGGAGCTGTATGAGTACTTACTCATACACGGGAGTAGACGCGTGCCTTCCGCTGACCTGCTTGCACCAGTGGCAGAAGCCATGGCGCAGGCTATTTCTCATCCGGAGGGCAATGGAGTGCTGTTTCTTGAAGATCTATTAAAAAATGGAGATGTTTCTAATCAGCAGCTTTGGGTTACCTGGTTTGGTAGTCAGGTCGCCGTACCACCACTTTTTTTGGCTAAAACACGTGTGCTTGTCGAATTGCTCACGCAGTACGGATCTGACAAGTTGCGTAAGATTTATGTGCAGAATTGCACGTGGACATTGCCCCATGTATTTGCTTTGTGCGATGATTGTGAACCATCACTTTTTGATTGGTGTTCTGCAGAAAGAATTCCATTACATGTGGCTGATGAGCGAGGCAAAACCCCGCTGCGTATGCTTATTGAGAAACTTGAATATCGACCACCAGAGCGCTTGGTGTCATGTGGTTGCTATACTGCTGAACGCTTTGCTCAGACAGAAAGTATTTCCAGAAAAATAGCTATCCTTGCCCATGCGGGATGTATGAGGGAAGAGGACAGGCTGCGTTTACAGGAAATACTTCAAAAAAAATCTGTGTGTAGTAAAAATAAGCGTGGACAGGAAATTCGCGATAGGGGCACATTATTATGTAGCGGTGGTTGTTTGAGTGGTTGTTTGACCTGTTTTCATGAATGTATGCGTAATGAAATTATTTCCAATGCGGTGATGGCATGCCCAGAGGTGGTGTTTTTCGAGGCTGCTGTTACCTCATTGTTATGTCTTGCTGGTGCGGGTGCCTGTGCGTGTCAATGGGAGAAGCCTCGTTATGACCTGTTGCAACAGGTTCTTAAAGAGCAAGTGCAAGATCAAGGCCCAAGACAGCAGTGTATGGTCTATCGACCAATTCCTTTGTATGTGAGTGAGAATTTGCCGGAGCCCTCGGTTGCTCGAGTTCAGGTTTCGCTGCAGGGTGAGCAAGGAGAAAATGATGACAAAAATTTGTACGAGCTGACTGTTCAACAAGGTTTTGTCGCCATACCCGCTCCTCAATGATGCAGTTTTGTGTTGTAAAGGTATGATTTAGAGATCGGCTGGTCAGAAAATACTAATGATGGTATAGTAAAAGTACTTTTTACGGGGGAAATTTTGCATTACGGAACAATCGAGAATACACTGTATTTCTTACCGCATATATCGGGCGTCTGTCCCTGAGTTGACCTGTTGCATAGTGTGTGTTATAAACTGAAATTGCGTAGCATCACGAGGAGAATTCGTGAAAAAGGGATTAATTACCAGCTTCATAGCGGGTATACGTGCAAAAGATCAGGGAGAGAGTTATGAGAGCATTTTGCGCTATTCCTGGCCCGAATTTATTACGCAATTGCTACTCTATTCGATGCCCATTTGGCTCGATTCTTATTTTATAAGTTTTTTACGCTCAACACAGACCTATGCCACCTTGGGGGCTACTGGTACTCTTGTGCACAGTTTTACCAAAGTTGCAGAGGCGATGTCGGTTGGTACTATTGTTATGGTAGGCCAATTTAATGGGCGCACCGCCTACAAAGAAGTCGGCAAGGTGATGCGTGATTCTTTCTGGATCACCTTTATCGTGGGCGCCATCCTTTCTGCGTTTTTATATGTTGCCGCTCCTGCCATTTATGTTTGGTACGGCGTGCCTGCGGAAATGGCAGTTCTTGGTGTTCCGTACCTACGTTTACGTGCGGTAGGTATTTTGTTGATGTTTGTTTATTTGGCGTTTGTCAGCTTCTTGCGTGGTATTAAAAATACCAAGACGCCTATGAAGATTTTCATTTTTGGTACTATCGCTTTTGTGATATCTGACTATCTTTTTATTTTGGGTGGCGCTGGTATTTCGGCCATGGGGTTATTGGGATCCGCTGCTGCATCAGTGGTGCAGTATTTTGTGATGTTGGTGACGGTATTGGCCTATATTTTGAGCAACGAAAAGAATAAAAAATATGCGATTGATTTTTTTAGTCCGATTACCAAGCTTACCTATATCAAAGAGCTATTGTGGCTCAGTTGGCCCGTGCTTATTGATAAATTGACCATAGCTCTCTCCTATGTATGGCTGGGGAAAATGTTGGCTCCTATGGGGGTCTTTCCTTTAGCTGCGTATGCGGTCGTTAAAGACATGCAGCGTTTTGCATTAACGCCGGGGCTCGCTTTTTCTCAAGTATGCACCTTTTTGGTGAGCAACGAGTATGGCAGTCGTAATTGGGAGGGAATAAAGGCGACGATAAAAAAGACGCTGCTGCTGGGTATTGTCATGGTGTTTATAGTCTTGCTTATTTTTTCATTGTGGCCAAAGTATGTTATCTGTTTATTTGATAAAAAGGGTGAATTTACTGATTTTGCCGCACGATCATTCCCTATTTTGAGTGCGCTTGCTTTTTTTGATTTACTCCAGTTAATTTTATCAGGAGCATTGCGTGGTGCCTCTAATGTAAAAACGGTTATGATAACACGGTTGGTTATGTGCCTCGGATTTTTTGCACCGGTTTCCTATATGATTTCTACCATGGCAATACAAGATGATTTGGTGAAATTTTTATTGGTGTTTGGTTCTTTTTATGTTGCCAATGGGCTTATGTGTATTGTGTATGTCTACCGGTTTCGTTCTGAAGGATGGAAGTTGCCATCTGAATAAAAGGATCGCATGACTAAGCTACTCTCAAAAGACGAAGTACTAGATTTGGCTGCCCTGAGTGCGCTCAAATTGCAAGATCGAGAGATTCCTGGGATGCTGCAACAACTCAATGATGTGTTGGGATATGCCGCGCGTGTTGGGAAGGTTGTGCAAGACGTGCCCGAAACACGCATTCTCCGGGTAAATGTCTTTCGTGAAGATAGCGTAGGAAGCTCGTGTGGCGTCGCTGTGCTTGCCGACGCACCCGAAACACAAGAGCACTATTTTGTAGTGCCAGCTGTATTAGAAAGCAAGTAAGTTACTTTCATAGAAAAAGGTTTGATATGAGTCTATCCTCACCATCTTTTGCATTTGCGACCATTAAAGAGCTTAAAGAAAGACTTGCACGGCGTGAAATTTCTTCGCGTGAGTTGTTAGACTTTTTTATTAATCGTTTTGCGCAGCATGATGCACAATTAAAAACGGCGCTTGAAGTGTTTGATGCCGAATCTATTTTTGCTGACACGGCTGCAACTCAACCGGCGGCGCAAGGACTGCTTTCGGGTATTCCTGGCATGATAAAAGATAATATTTGTCAAAAAAATCGCCGCATGACCTGTGCGTCAAAAATGCTCAAAAATTATACGGCGATTTATGATGCAACTGCCTGTGAACGCCTTAAGCAAGAAGGTGCATTTTTAATCGGACGCGCCAATTGTGATGAGTTTGCTATGGGGAGCTCCTGTGAGTATTCAGCCTTTCAAAAAACGGTTAACCCGTGGGATGTTTCTCGCGTGCCTGGTGGATCGAGTGGGGGCTCTGTCGCGGCAGTGGCGGCTGGCTTAGTGCCCTGGGCGCTTGGTTCAGAAACGGGCGGCTCCGTGCGTTTTCCTTCAGCATTTTGTGGTACGACCTGTGTAAAACCGACCTATGGCCACGTGTCACGTTCCGGTTTGGTTGCCTATGCGTCATCGCTTGATCAAATTAGTCCTGTCGCCAGAACGGTGTATGATACGGCGTTGGTATTTTCGGCCATTGCGGGCAATGATCCAAAAGATTCCTCAAGCCTGAGCGCAGCACAAAAAGATTATACTAAAAATCTGACCGGCGTATTGCCTGCGGGTGTGCGTATTGGTATTGTGGATAATGCCCTGGGTGCCAGCGGTATCGAGCCAGAGGTGGTTGCTGCTATTCAACAGGCAATTGTTGCTTTTGAAAAAATGGGCGCGCAGATTAAGCATGTTTCATTGCCAACACTTGAGTATGGTGCTGCTACCTATTTTATTCTGAGCCGTGCTGAAGCTGCTTCAAATCTTGCACGCTTTGACGGCGTGCGGTATGCTACGCGCGACAAAGCAGCATCAACGCTGCGTGATATGTATTGTAATACGCGGCACGATGGATTTGGTTCGGAGGTTGCTACGCGTATTATGGTGGGTAATTATGTGCTTTCTGCCGGGCATGCCAAGGACTATTATGGTAATGCGAAAAAAGTGCAGAATATGATCCGGCATGATTTTATTTCAGCCTTCAAAGAGGTTGATGTGCTCCTTATGCCCGTGCATCCAGCTCCTGCATTTCCATTAGGTGCATTCGATCTTGATAAACTCCAAATGGATTTGCAAGATTTCTTCACCTGTCCGATAAATTTGGCCGGGTTGCCGGCATTGGCGTTGCCTTGCGGGTTTTCAAAAAAGCCGGTATTACCGCTAGGGTTCCAGCTTGTCGGGCCCGATCTTTCTGAAGAATTATTGTTTCAAGTGGGCCATGCCTACCAGCAACAGACGGATTGGCATACATGTCATCCCCTCGCTTTTGCTGAGTAATACCCTATAAAAATAAGGGGCGGAGTATCTTCTGGGTATTCCCTGAGCATGTCCTTCGGTATGCCTCTTTGGGCGATTCATTGTTTTTTAGCGTGTACCTGTTGTATGCTCCAAGATGAAAAAGGGGGCATACTATACCAAATAGGTGCATGCGATGGGAGCAAGGAGAGTAGTCGCCATAGGCCTTTTATGCTTAGTGCTTTCCTGCGGGGGGTCAACCAAAAGAACAGCGCGAGATGCACATTTACACAGAGGGAATCCCGATAAAAAAAGGCTCGGGTATATCACCACTCCCGGCAGGGTTGTAACTGACCTGATCAGAGATGTCCTTATTCTTAATAAGAATCTCATTGCTTGGGATTCATTTAAGGTAATCGCGGCGACCTTTCCGCTCTATGTTGGTTCACGTCTGATTGATCACAATCTACAGAACTGCTTTTATGAACGTAAAAATCATAAAAATATACATCAATTGCATCCATGGTGCAGGGTTATCGCAAAAAATTGCTTGGCGCTTCCTATTGTTTTTTTGGGGAGTGGCGCATTCTGGTCAAAGAATGATGATTTTCGTGAAACAGGGCGCGCCTTTTTGCTCGGGGTACCATTTGTTATTTTCGGTAAAAATGGGATTAAGCAGTGCGAGTTTGATGCCTGTAAGCGACCTTGGAATGAATATTTTAGCCGTACAAAGCAGGCCTTTGGTGGGTTTCCGTCCGGGCATATGGCTCTGATTACGTATGCGACGGCATTATATGGTATGCGTTTTGGCCCCAAGTTGGGCGTTCCTCTTGGTGCGCTGAGTCTTTTTCTTGCCGGAGCATTTGTGAACTCGAATCGCCATTATTTATCGCAAATTGTTGCCGGTGCCGGCTTAGGGACGATGTATGCATTGGCGGCAAGTAAATTGGTTGATGAGCGGCTAGCTCGTCTGGGAAAAAACAATCTGCAGTTGGGGATGGGTATCAGCCCAGCCGGCGGACCTGAGTTTCATATTTCGTATCAATTTTAGGTTTTGTTGGATAGCAAAAAAGGCATCCCTGTGGATGCCTTTTTTAGTTGTTTTTATGGTGGGCATGTTGTTATTGTGCGCTTACGTGGCGTATACAATCATCGCAGTATGCCGATAAAAGATTTGCATTTTCCTGATCAGTGATTGGTGCAGTTGTTTCACTATATTGCGCGATTGTGGCTTGGTATGGGCTATGTGAGGGTATCGCAACGATATATGGTTCAAGATGTTGCTTGCCGTAGTGTTTTAAAATATCTTCGCGGCTATATTGATCTAAGAAAAGTCGGACTATGATACGTAAACATTCTTTTGCTTGATTGCCATTATCTTGTTGCCATGTACCCAGAGCGTTTTTTGTTTCTTCTAAGCGCTTTAAGCAAAATTCGCGCGCTTGGGTGTGCAATTTTGTTGTGTGCCACACATAATAGCCGCCATATGCCAGTGCGCCACATACTCCAACAGTAGCAACAATGACAGTTGGTGTTGCGATACTAAAAAAAATAGGTGTATTTTTTTGCACGGTTTCGATTTGTTTCAATGCATGCGTATTTTTGAAATGTTTTACTGTTGCAACTACGGCTGTGCCAGCTCCAAGAGCCAACGCCTTTCTTGCTGCTGGGTGCATAGCTGAGACAGAAAATTGAGAAAGTAAAAGTGCGGCCGTGATTGCAGCGCTAAAAGCGTTTTTCATAGTTTTTCTCCATTTAATAGCCTAATATCCATTTTGGACGATTCTATTTTCCAGGATATCGATAGAATATTATTTTGTCAAATTGAAAATAAAAAACAATCTGCAGTTGGGGATGGGTATTAGCCCAGCTGGCGGACCTGAGTTTCATATTTCGTATCAATTCTAGGCTTGTTGTTTTCTGATTCCGTGCCGGGTTCTTATGGTAACGCGTTGGTAAGGGCATTAGAGGTAGCGCGGTGCCGCGTACTTACGGTTTCTCTGAGCGTATCGTAAAAATCGAGTATGGTTTTGAGTGTGCTTTGGTTTGGTATGCGTTTATTGCTCGTGCGGTCTGTCTTTAGCCAGGGGAGCTTTTTTACGTATAAAGGATCGGCAGGACAGTTTATCGTGAGGTTTTCAATATAGTGTTCCAGATGTCTGTTCTCGTCTTCTAAGGCTAAATTGCGTGAAAAAGAACAGGGGCAAAAGAGTCTCCGAATGCGTCGGAGTGTCCATACTTGAACCGGCGGGGTTTCTGGATTTTTAGTGGCGAGTTCGGCCCACTTAAGAGTTGTTCTTTTGGCGTCATGCAAGCAGTGTATGCAATAGTCATATGCTTCTTGTTTGCGGGCTTCCTCTTGCTTACGGAGCGCCTCTTTTTGGTGATGCCTGTAGTAGGCAATTCCTATGGCACCCGCACTGATGAGGGTGCCGGTGATAACCAGAGGGGTAAGAGCAGAACTTGTATCGGGTTGCTCATCTGTTGGCGGCATGGCTGGAGCCGGTAGGTGAAGAAGGCATAGCTGTGCGGCTATACCAGCGATAAAAAACAGATTTTTCACGTTATACTTCCACAAAACAGTGAAATTACCATGGTTATTGCTCAGGGTAACCGCTGTTGCAAATTTGTCAACTTGTCACAAAAACGCATTAGGCGGTGCTGCTTTATCAGGTTTTTCTGTTTTCTGGCTCCTCCTGTTTTATTGGGTAAAAGAGGCTTTTTTTACCCTAAAACCCCCGCTTTCCTGATGCTCAAAGAAATATGCCGAGAGCAAATCCTGAACCCATCATTATGGTGACGCCAGCGTCTGCACGTGATGAAGTGCAGGAGGAATTTGTTGAGGTTTCTCAGGAAGATTTTGAGGCAATATTTGGAGACCTTTCTTCTTTTTCTTCTGAAACACAGGAGAGTATAAGGGCTAATCAAACACATGCCGCATTTTTTTTTGATAAGTCGGCAACGTCGATTGCAGCGTTGATCGGAGCAGCTGGCGGGACTCTTACTTTGAGTGCCCTTGCTGTCAGCAGTCTTGCCCTTGATTGGCATAAATTTTCTACAGTAGGAAAAGTTGAACTGGGCTTGTTCGCTCTTGTGGAAATGTCTTTGGAGGTTTTTTTGCAAAAACTGCTTTGTGTGAGATAGCTCCGCTGCGGGATCTATTTTTAAACTGAGAGGGTGCAATTCCCCGAGGCTTGCCTCGTAATCCCTCTGTTTTCTTTGTGCCTTAAGATGCTCCGCAGCTTGCTGCGGGGAGTTTCACAAGTGGTGTTTGCGGCCGGTCGTAATGCTGCGTTGGGTGATCGTCAGTCAGCTGAAAATGCTGTATTACAGGAGCGCATAGCGGCAATGTCTTCGCCCATTTTTCTGGTGGTGTGACCACGCGGATAGGCACTATGTAGCAGCGTAAAGATGAATTTTCTGCAGGAGCAGGTATACTAGATAAAAAATAGTACTAGAGAGATAAAAGGTCAGAGTTTTAGCTTTGGCCTTTTATTGTTACCAATGGATGGGTTATGAGCTTTTGGCATGAGAAATTAACTATAAAAAATCTTTCCTTCCCTCGCTTTATCGGCGGCCCTGTTGATGGCATGACTGATTCGCCGTATCGACAGCTCATCCGTTCCTTTTCTCCTGACGCACTTTTGTATTCTGAAATTCGCCATGTGCGTTGTGTTGCGCATGAACTGGGCGGTGCCAAAGCTCTTAATTTCCAGGCGCATGAACGGCCGCTTAATTTTCAATTTACGGCCAATAGCGAAGAAGGCATCGAGGCTGCCTGTGAAAAAGTGCAGGCAAAAGGGGTAGACTGCGTCGATCTTAATATTGGTTGTCCGGCAAAAAATATTGTTCAATCAGGGTCTGGTTCTGCCTTAATGGCTGATCCAGTGTTGCTAGAAAAAATTGTAAAAAAACTACGTGCTCATCTTTCTGTTCCCTTTACCGTAAAAATGCGTGCAGGATTTAAGGAAGTGAATGCGCTTGCTATAGCGCAGCTTATGCAAGACTGTGGCGTCGATGCCATTACCGTGCATCCTCGGTTACAAAAAGAGCGCTTTAGTGGTGAGCCGGCCTATGGTCTGGTTGCCGATATTAAGAAAAAGGTATCCATACCGGTATTTTTTTCCGGTGGGATTACTGATTGGGAATCAGCTCGGATGGTGTATGAGTTGACGGGGGTTGATGGTTTTATGGTTTCCCGTGGGCTCTATGGTGCTCCCTGGATTCTCCAGGAATTGCACGAAAACTCGCAGGGGCGTGAGTATACCGTCTCTCTGGAAACAAAAATTACTACCGCCGTGCGTCACCTTGAGCTTTTGTGCGCCTATTACGGAGTTGCGGGGCAGTATCTTTTGCGCAAGCATATTGCGCCCTATCTGAAAGGCTTGCAAGATGCGGGGAATATCGGTAAAACATGTATGGAGACAGAGTCACCCGAAGAAGTAAAAAAAATCTTACTTTCTGTTCTGAGCCAGTAAGAGTTAAAAAATTAATAGGAGAAACTTGCGGTGCAAAAGAAACCAGTACGGGGGTTTTTAGTCGGAGGACTGGTGGGGGGCGCTTGTTTGCTCCTTTTGGTACGTTTTATAGTGCTCTCTCCTGGTGATTTGGAAAATTTTTCTGCTAACCTGGTATATCCTCTTTTGCGTTTGCAGCATGCTCTTGTCGAGCCGGTGGAGACCTTTTTTGAAAAGCGAAAAAGTTATGCTGAGCTGAGCCTTGAGCTGGGACGCGTGAAAGCTGAGCGTGATGAATTGGTTTCAGAGTTAGCCCAAGTGTTAATCCTTCTTGATTTTCATGACCAGACCGATGAACTTGTCTCATTCAAAAAGCGGTATGAAGATCCGTCTGCGCAATTAGCCCAGGTCCTGGTTAAACAATTATCTGATCATGATCATTATTTTTTCGTCGATAAAGGTACTAACCATGGCATTGCGGCGGCTATGGTTGCGGTGTATAAACAATGTCTTGTGGGCAAAGTGGTCGCCGTTTATCCTACCTATAGCAAGGTGCAGTTGGTTACCGATGCGCAGTGCAGTGTGGCGGCCTGTTGCGCGCGGAGCAGGGCAGAAGGGATTCATGAGGGATCCAATAGCGTCGAGGCTACCACATTGCGGTATGTGAGCCATCTGGCAAAAGTTAAGCAAGGAGATATTGTGTTCTCCAGCGGTGAAGGTTTGATTTTTCCGCGTGGCTTTGCCTTGGGTTCAGTCTCTTCATGTGTTAAAAACGGTCTCTATTACGATATTAATATCAAGCCATTGCTTGATATGCAAACAATTCGTTATTGCTACCTCATACAAAAAGGGGCAGAAAAAAGCCCAGAGCCGGAGGCGCATCCGCCATTGACGTCAGCATCCAACTAGTAAGCGTCCGTTAGGCCTGTATTTTGGGGCTAAAGAGCCTTTCTTCTACTTTGGTGCAACATGCATCAACAAAACTCGTGAACATACTAGAATCTTCATCTGTTTCAGATTCGCCAAATAGACTTGCCAGCGGGCTTTTTACTGGTGGTTTTATCCATTCTATGTCGCCCTCAATCTTGGCCGCTTTTTTCAGATAGGAAACAGCGTTATAGGCTGACCCCAGTTCATCGATAAGCTTGAGACTGTGTGCTTGGCGGGCGGTGAAAATTTTGCCATCAGCCCACTCTTTATGTTTTTCAAGCGAAAGAACGGTGCGAGCATGAGCCACATCCTGCGTAAATTGCGCATAGGAGTCATCTAATACTCCTTGCAGCAGGGCGGTCTCTTGTGGCGTCATGTCCACCAAGGGGTTACCCGTACTTTTGTAGTCACCGGCTTTGAGTGATTTTGCTTGCACGTCGTATTTTTCAATAAAACTTTTAAGCTGAAATATGCTCGGGAACGCTGCGCCGATGCTGCCAATTATGGCTGATCCAGGAGCAATGATGTGATCGGTTGCGCTGGCGATATAATAGCCCCCTGAGGCACACACATTTTCCACGAGGGTGAGAATTGGTTTAGGGTATTCTTTTTTGAGCTGCATAATTTCTGAGTAAATGGCAGCAGAAGTACCAGCCGCACCGCCTGGGGATTCGATTTTCAGGAGGATAGCCTTAATATCTTTATCTTTAAAATATTTGGTCAGATATTTGTTGTAATGGGCTGAATTATATAACACACCCTTTATACCAATGACGGCCACCTGCGTTTGAGGACTTAAGTACTTTCCATATTGTTTTTTGATACTCTCAAAAAGAATCGGTACGAACTGGATGAAAATGAGCACGAGGAAGATATTTTTCAGATAATCAAAAAATTTCATAGAGAATCCCTTTTTTTGTATTTGTGGCCAGGGCGCGTGCTCTTGAGTATGAGTAAGCGCTTTTTTGCCGATGGAGCCTGTTTTTTATGCTCTAAAATGTCGACTTTTACTGCTACACAGGTACACTATATAAAAAAAGCATGGCTTTATAAAGAAAATACGCCAAATCTCTTTGACTTTAGACCCAAATTTATTTAGAATTTGAGCATCACATCGAATGTAGGGGCGGTTAGCTCAGCTGGTTAGAGCATCAGTCTTACAAACTGGGGGTCGTAGGTTCGAATCCTACACCGCCCACCAAGATTCGAAGTGCGAGTGAAATCCGTCTACACGCATCCGGGCCTTCAAGCTCGGCGCGTTTCGTCGGATAAGTGCTGGTGTTCCTCGGTAGCTCAGTGGTAGAGCAAACGACTGTTAATCGTTGGGTCGCAGGTTCAAATCCTGTCCGAGGAGCCATTTTTTTCAGGAACTTTTCCTGAACATATAACGGTGCCAAAAGACAGGGCCTGTTATCGGGAGCTCAGTCTTGAGAGCTATCCCTTTTTGAAAGCAATTCTTTTTGGAGCTGTAGCTCAGTTTGGTTAGAGCGTCCGCCTGTCACGCGGAAGGTCGCGAGTTCGAGTCTCGTCAGCTCCGCCATAGTTTACTATCGGCGGTTTTTAATATCATATCAAATGGCTTTTGAGCCTCCCAGAGCAATGATTCACCTTCGATGCGCAAGTTCGATAGTACGAGCTTGATTAAGTGCCTTTTTTCCTCTACTTCAGAACTTATGAATATTCGGTGTGCCTCGGTGACGAGCTTAAGTACGTATCTACACGTCATATAGTAGTTATCTTCTGCGTCTTGTAATTGTTCAAGGCGGATGGCGACGTCGGTCATCTTTTCGCGCAGTGATTGGTAAAATCTGTCATAGTCGCTCTCAGTAATTCTCCCTTTGAGTTTATCCATGTAGAGGTTATCGAGCATTTTGGTGAGATCCTTGTGCTCGTCCGTGAGTTTATCAAACTCTTTATTGTGAAATGCTATTTTGTCGTGATGGAGTGTATCGAGCGTTTCATTGATCTGCTGTAAAATATCTTTTGGCATCTGGAGATTATCAAATACCTGTTCCAGCTGCTTGGTGATCTCATCTTCGCGCAGCCATGTAGCGCCATGTTTGCCGTTATATTGGGTGCAATGGTAATACACTCTGCCTTTGTGTTGCTCAGGTGTTACCGAAAGGCCGCAGTCGCCGCAGCGGATCAGGCCGCGGTAAATATAGGGCTTGCCGACATATTTGATTGGTTTTTTAGAAAGGGTTTCGCGTACTTGCTTTACCTGCTCAAAGAGTGCCTGCGAGATGAGGGGCGGATAGCGGTGCGGGTATTCTTTGCCGTTTACGATCATGACGCCATAAAAGAAGGGATTGCTTAAAATTTTACCCATAGAGCCCTTGGGCCAGCTGATGTCATGTTCTTTTTTGAGCTTTTGGCAGAGCAGTTCCATGGAGTAGGCGCCGGTGGCATACAGCTCGTAGAGTTTCTTGATCACCTGGGCGGCATATTCGTCGACTATAACATCGGCCTTGCCGTCAGCATGGCGAATGTTTTTGTAGCCATAGGGCGCCTTGGCGAGCCATTCGCCCTTGCGAATCTTTTGCTCAATAGCGCGCTTAATGTTATCGCTGATTGCATCTGAATAGTATTTTGCCAATCCCAGACTAATACTAAACTGAAACTTCTCCACCGCCGAAATATTGCTCGTGATCACCTGGCCATCAGAAACAAAGTGCAGCTCTATTTCATCTTTAAGCGCCCGTTCATATAAAATCGAGATACGCTTATCAAAGACATTGCGCGAAAGCCTATCGACCTTATCACAGCAGACAGCGATCTTTTCTTTATGTTCTAAGATTAGATTTATGATTGCGTCGAATTCTTCACGATTATCGGTGTAGGCGCTCTCATCAAAGCTGCAGGTATGGGCGATGGTGAAGCCTTTGTTTTGGCAATAATTTTCAAGGCGGGTTACCTGGGCGGGTAAGGAGTTGCCGGCATCACGTTGTTCTTCGGTGCTGACTCTGGCGATTAAAATGGCTTTCATAATTTGAGCTCTCGTTTTGCTGGGTATGCGATTTTTTCTTTAGTGTATATAAAAACAGAGATTACTTAAGGATATGTAATTGGCAAAAACATGCTGCAAAACGCAAGAACTTTCTAGTATTACACGTAGAACTTGTTTTGTTTTTTTTAAAACATTAGAAATTTGTTGTTTTTTTAAAGAGCGAAGCGAAAATCTCGGGAGCTTGCTCCCGTGCTGGATAGCTTTATAATGAGCGTGAGCTCATTATAAGGAAAGAACAGCACGTGGAACTGACGAGAAATTCCCATC
>JAJYDS010000015.1 GCA_021777215.1 bacterium | reverse complement strand
ACAATTTTTCATATAAGACAAATTTCTTGTGCAGTTTATATTGCTGCATAAAAAGGCCTTCCAAATTAGAGCTTTGTGGAGGCCTTTTATTTTACCACTTTTTCCCATATCTATCTGAACCTAGTCAGAAGCATCCCTCTTTTAGCGATAGTACTACCGCATATGCGTTGCCAAAAAAGCGCTAAACGAGTACAGTTAATGGATAAACTGAACCTTTGGGAGATTTATCATGAATCCGGTAACATTAGAAAAACTTGTTGCTCTGTGTAAACGTCGTGGCTTTGTCTATCAATCAGCTGACATCTATGGCGGCTTGAACGGTGTCTACGATTTTGGTCACCTAGGAACCCTACTCAAACAAAATATAACCAGCTCCTGGCGCCAGGCTATGACCCGCACAGATCGCGGCGACATGTTATTATTCGACGGCTCCATTCTTGGCCCTCATGCCGTTTGGGAAGCCTCCGGACACGTACAAGGTTTTCATGACCCCATGGTCGACTGCCTGGCCTGTAAACATCGCTACCGCGCAGATGACATTGATCTAGAAAAAGCATGTCCTCACTGCGGCAAAAAAGAGTGGACGGACATACGCGAATTTAACATGATGTTCCAAACAAACTTGGGTGCCGCCACCGATAAATCTGCCATCGCCTATTTACGCCCAGAAACTGCGCAATCAATCTATATAAACTTCAAAAACATTATTTCAACCAATCGAGTAAAACTCCCCTTTGGCGTTGCTCAGATAGGCAAAGCATTCCGTAACGAAATTACCCCAAAGCAATTTTTGTTCCGCATGCGCGAATTTGAGCAAATGGAGATGGAATGGTTCTGTAAACCCGAAACAGCAGCTCAAGATTTTGAATATTGGGTTGAACAACGCATTGCTTTTTTTGCCCACGTAGGTATAAAAAAAGAGAATATCCGCCAGTACGAACAAAAGCCTCATGAACGCGCACACTACGCACAACGCACTATCGACATCGAATATAACTTCCCTTTTGGCTGGAAAGAGTTGGAAGGTATCGCCAATCGCGGCAACTATGATCTGAGCCAACATACCAAGTTCTCGGGCAAAGAGCTGGGCTACTTTGATGAAGCAACCAATCAGACGATTATTCCCCATGTCGTAGAAACTTCAATCGGTATCGATCGCCTCTTTCTGACCCTATTATTTGATGCGTACACTGAAGACGTGGTGGAAAACGAAGAACGCATTGTACTCAAACTTCACCCACGCATGGCACCAATCAAAGCAGCGCTATTTCCGCTCACTAAAAAACTCAGCGAACCAGTCGAAAAACTATATAAAGACTTGAAACGCAAAGGCTACAGTGTTCAATTTGATGAAACAGGATCGATTGGCAAACGCTACCGTCGACAGGATGAGATTGGTACCCCTGCTTGCTTTACCTATGATTTTGAGAGCGAAAAGGACTCCAGCATGACCGTGCGCAATCGAGATACGACCTTCCAAGAACGTATTTCCATTGATCAGATTGAAACCTATATCAAAAACTTGACGCAGTAAGTATTCGCGAGCATTCTAGGGCAAATGCGCACGGGATAACCACCGTGCGCCCATGGTACAATAAAAAACCAAGGAGTTTTGCTATGAACTATCGTACAACCATCACACTGCTCTGCGCAGGGATTTTTATCATAGAAGCACCAGTCTGCGCCATACAACCAACATCCTGGCTCAGCGCGCAAGACAAACGCACCATCTTTGTTGCTGCCGGCACCACCATGGCTACCTGGGGAATCCTCTCACTCACCCAAAAACTATTCACGCGTATGCACCGGGAACAGCCACAAAAAAATACGAACGAACAAGAACAGCTCACCCAGGCTACACAAGCAAGAATTGTTAAGCTCGAAGAAGGGGTAAAAAAGCTCAAAGAAAACGCTCTCACTTTAGACGCTTCTGGCGCAGCATTTGGCCTCTTTCGCTTCTATGGCATACTGGATAAAGATGGCAATTTTACCGTCCCTTGCCCGGAAGAAAAACTTTCAGTCCAATCATATGCTATTAAAAATCTAAAAATCATTGCCAGCGCTCCCGGACGAGTACAATCACTTGAAAAAACTGCGCAGGCTTTACAACAAGCAACGAACGAATTAAAAGAGAGAATCGCGCAACAAGGAATACAACTGCAAAAATTACTCGCGGCATCATCAACAGAAGATGCACATCCGGATGCAAGCACCCAAAAATAATCTCGCATAAAAAAAATAGTTGAGAGCCCCTACGGTACAATAACAAACAATAACCTATACCAGGAACCCTTATGACACAGACATCTTCCTGCAGACAAAAAACAAGAGCACTTTTGATACTCATGCTGCTGCCAACATCGCTTCTTTGTCCACCAGAACAAGCGTTAGCCTCATTGACACACATAGGACAAAACACTTCTTCTCTTTTTTCGCTCAGCCAAAAAGATACCCACACCGTAGTCCTCGCCGCTGGCGCAGCGGCAGTTTCGTGGTTTGGTCTTTCGGCCCTCAAATCGCTCTGGAATCGCCAGCAAGAACAACCACTGCTCGAACGATTAAGCCAGGTAGAAGCAGACATGCAAACACTCAAAAACACATTTCCT
Organism: bacterium; assembly: GCA_021777215.1. Taxonomy (GTDB): domain Bacteria; phylum Babelota; class Babeliae; order Babelales; family Vermiphilaceae; genus JAJYDS01. Next base: position 23,970 of record JAJYDS010000015.1, on the reverse strand, counting down.
GAAAAAGACCGCCTAGATAGACAACACCTCTGGGATACCCTCATTAAAGATGCGGCCGAACTTCAAGAACAAGTCCTTACCCTCAAACAAGAGTTGCCGTTCTGGGGTAAACTTGGGCCCAAGCTCAAAGAAAAAACCGACAAGCTTGGCATACCGCTTATCACCGTCGATCAATTTGCTGATTTGGTAATAAAATACGTCGTACAAGAGCGAGAAAAAAAAGACAACGAACAAACCGAAGCACAACCCAGAGCTTGGTTTATGTTAAAACAGGCCATACAGTCGAAAACAACAGAAGAAAATACTACAGAACAAGATATACAATCGGAATAAACACATGAAGAAATCATAGATACGCTCATAAATACAACAGACGAAATTTCCGCAGAACAAGCTAAGCCGATAGAAGAAAAAAATGAAGCAAGCGCAACTCTGGCGGAAATTGTTCGAGTCGAATAAAAAACAACTAACAATCAAAATGAGGTCTATTATGTTCAATCATATCGCCACTAAAATCTTACTCAGCACGCTCACCATAAGCCTTTCCAGCATTGCCATGCAAGAAAAACCTAAAAAAGACGCGTCTATCGAAACTCTCGCGATAGCTATTCAAACCGCAATGAACACAAAGCCGAGCACCATACTTGCCGGTGCTGGAGAAAATCACGAAGAAGCAGCCGCCATACAAATAGTCCAACCAGAAGATAAAGACAAGACAACGCTCATAGAAGGCGGCATATACATACAACAACATGAAGCCGTAAAACGGGTAAATCCGCGCATCCCCGGATTGCCAGATTCTCAATATCAGCCATGGCATACTTATGCCAATCGCACAGCTAATGCTCAACAAAAACAAAAAGCACAGGAATAATACCCCATCATCAACGTATGGAGAATTCATGAAGTCACCCGTATCTACGTTCACACTTGCTATCGGTATAACCGCTCTTTGGACAACCGCTCATGCTATGCAATCGCCATCATGGCTACGCCCAGAAGATACACGAGCGATAATCGTAGCTATTGGTGCCGCCACCACCACGTGGGGAGCTCTAGAAGGGGTTAAAGCATTAGTAAACCATTTTCACCCAAAACAAACCAATCTGCCCGAACAAATGAACACAAGCCAAAAAAAAGTCGCCGATTTGCAGAAACAAGTAAATATGCTCAGTGATAATGCGCTCTCTGGCGAAACAAATTTAGTACTGCACACACTGTGCACGCAGTATGGGCTTATAGACCAACAAGGTAACTTTATAAGAAAAAAAGGTGGAAATACTGAAGATTTCTTCCAAGAACTTAACACCATAAAATTCATTACCCAGTGTCCGCAAGCAACCGCGACACTCTGTAAGCAAGTGGAAGCGCTTGAATCCCGCGTCAGAGCCCTCGAACAATCCACAGCAACTAAACCTACCATGCCCAACATACAACAAGACGAGTTGAAATCACTGAGTCAATATATGACACTCAGCAAATCGGCAATAGAAACAGGACTTAGCACCAGCAATCATGATCAGGAAAACAGTCAGCAGAAAAAAGAGTAAGAAAAGCTGATTGAGCGTAGGGAAAAAAATTCGCAGGAAACTCATCAATCGATACGTTAATCAGATAGTAACATAGCGCATTAACAGCGCATCAATAATGCGCTAGATAAGCATACCAAAAGAGTTAGGCCAGAAGTTTAAACTTCTGGCCTAACTCTTTTAATTTTGTAATGCTATCTCAGGAAATAATCCTCAAACATATCCTGCCGGTTTAGATAGAGTCGATACGGATGACCGTCAATGGTTGACGATGGCCCCGTTTTACACGAACTTTTTTGCGTCGTTTAAAGCGGAATGCAATAACCTTAGGTCCTTGCGTTTGCTTTACGATAGACGCCTTGATAGAACCTTTAACAAACGGTTGACCAACTTCGATTTTATCTTCCGCTGTCTTGCGCAACAATACTTCAGTGAACTCAAGTTTTGCGCCAGTCTCACCCTCAAGCTTTTCTACGGCAACAGTTTTGCCTTCTATAGCTTGATATTGTTTTCCGCCTGTTTGAAAAATGGCATATCTGTCAAACGTTGCTGTTTTCGTTTCTTCCATTATACAATCCTATTCGCCTACAAAATGGAATTTTTTAATGATGACATGAAAAAAAGGTAGATAATAGCTTTATTATAGCCATAACTCGAGGGCTTTTCAAGCACAACAACCCCACTACCTAAAATAACCCCAGTCTCCCTCAAAAAACACCCTATTTTATTCATCCCCAAAGCCATTTTCATCCTGCTCTTGCCCCGATCCATAAAAAATGAGTATATCTGAAAATAAGGGATTAGGATGGGTAGTAGGGAGCTCATATGAGGCGTGTACGTGCTCAAGACCTTTTTTACACGCTTAGCTTACTGTATAGTGCCAATGGGTCACTTATGGCATGTACTCTCGGCTCCTTTGACCACACTCAGATGCCCGATGTCTTTGAGTCTACAAACGAACAACCATCTCCAGGTCCTTTTGAACTAAAGGCTACTGGTCTATTAGAAAACTTTATCGATACTGCTACTCGTACACAAAAAATACCACAAGCAGTAGCCAGTCAGTTACTCTGCACGGCCGAACACATACTGCAGCAAGCTGGCAACGATGCTCCGCACATTCTTTCCTGTACTGAAGGCATCAAATTTGAACCTCAACAACCACGCAACCGACATGCCCAGTTTCGCGGCCGCCTTAAAAACAATGAAAAGCCACAATCAGCTTCAACAACACCTTCGAGCGATCTCTTGCACGACTTATGGCTCGAAGCTGCAGAAAATACCCTGCGGGTAAACGAGCAAGACAACCAAACCACCTCACCTACCAATCAACCTGGGCCATCACCCGAAGAACTCGCTACAAAAACGCTTATTCAAAACTCGGTTGCGCTGCTCATTCTAAAAAAAAATGAAATAGAATCACTGGGAGCCGGCAGTTTTGAACGCAAAAAAGAACTCCGGATCACCAGAACACAGATAAAAAATAAACTTTTAGTCTATTTTATGAGTATTGACCGCCTTGGACCATGCACGAAAATACCGCACCTACCTGCCTACAGTTATCGGGAACCCGCACATCCTTATACATCGGCACACTCAAGTATGACAGAACACAATAGACCCGCATCGCCAACACCCGAAAACCGTAGTCGGGAGACCAGACAAGATGCAAGCACCTCCAAAAGCACCACTTCTCAACTCAAACGCTCAGAATCATCCAAATCCTTAAGCGACCACAACAAATCAAATGCCTGCTTTGGGGATAATTGATTATAATCAAGCGCCTTAAAAGCAGCCGCAAATTTTTCGTGGTGCGCCATCTGGTGCTGCAACTGGCTATTTTCTGCGCGCAGCCGCTCACATTCTGCATGCCAAAACTCCGATTCTTGAGCATTTTTGCAAGTCGCCGGCTCCTGCCGACAAGCGACAGCTGAATCGATCACTAACAACTGCCGCGCTGCGGTGCTCTGCTGCGCTTCAGTCTGCGACAATATCGTTAAAAGATCTTCTGCTCGAGCAATAACTGTCGGAGGTAATTGAGCAAGTTTTGCTACCTGCACTCCAAAACTACCATCGGCAACGCCGCGCATCATGGTATATAAAAAGAGAATACCCCCCGCCGTCTTTTTGCTTGCCGCATAGTAATTCACCACGCCCGGCAATTGCTCTTGCAAGAGCGTCAACTCATGATAATGAGTAGCAAACAGACAGCGCGGCTGTACCACGCGGTGAAGATATTCCACCACCGCCTGCGCAATCGCCAAACCATCAAACGTGCTCGTTCCTCTGCCCACCTCATCTAAAATAACCAAACTATTTTTTGTCGCCTGGGTACAAATAAGCGCCGTCTCTTCCATTTCTACCAAAAAGGTACTTTTGCCCTCGGCTAGATTATCTCCTGCGCCAATGCGGGTAAAAATACGATCAAGCACCGCCACCTGCGCACGTGCAGCCGGCACAAAAAGGCCGCAGTGCGCCATAATACAAATTAACGCTACTTGCCGCAAATAGGTCGACTTGCCCCCCATATTGGGCCCGGTAATTATCCAGAGAGACTCTTGCTGATTAAGCTGGGTATCATTGGGAATAAAACTATGCGCAAGAGCAAATTCCACCACTGGATGACGTCCCTGCTTGATATCTATGCATCGCTCAGTAGTAAGCTGGGGGCGCACATACCCCCGCGCATAAGAAACTTTACCAAATGAAAGCAGGCCATCGAGCGTGCTCAAGGCATGCGCCAACTTGCGCAATTCAGGAATAACACCACTCACCTCTTGTTTAATACGCTCATACACAAGCGCCTCAACTTGATCTATGTCACCTCGCGCAGTGGCAATAGCCTCTTGGAGCGCATCCAATTCATCAGTCATATAACGCTCTTTACCTACCAGCGTCTGTTTGCGTTTATAGCGCTCAGGAACCGCATCTCGATTGGCATTGGTAATTTCAATAGCATAGCCATGCGCCTGATTGTAGCGAATTTTAAGTGAGGTAATACCCGTCGCCTGTTGCTCCGCTCGTTCAAGCGCCATAATTTTTTGATTCGCATGCTCGACCAGTTCACGTAATTGATCAAGCCGCTCATCAAATCCAGGCCGAATAATCCATGGCTTGGCAGTATCAACATTGAGCGCGGCAGCCAGCAACTGCTGGAGCCGAGAAAAGTCTCCCAAAGACTGCTCAATAACTTTAAAAAGTCCTTTACCGGCCTGCTCCTGCACGGTGCTTTTTACTGCTGGCACCGCCATAAGGGCGTGCATGAGCATGGTATAATCAGAAAGCAACGCACGGCCAAGCGCCATGCGCCCAATCACCCGCTCAATATCACCCACCCGACTCAATAGCTGCTCTATGCTGGTAGCAAAAAGCGGATTTTGCACAAAGTGCGCTACCGCATCTTGCCGATGCATGATTTGTTCTTTTTTTACCAACGGTCGTAACAACCACTTTTTTATCATGCGCGAACCCATGGCCGTTGCCGCTTGATCAACAACCGAAAAAAGCGTATGCAAGCTGCTCCCATCCTGTACATTTTTTATAAGCTCTAAATTGCGCTGCGTTGCCGCATCCAAGACCAAAAAGTCATCCGGCTCATACAGATGCAAGGAATGAAACTGCGCAAGGGCCGCCCGCTGATTTTTGTGAAGGTACTGATAAAAAAGCTTCGTAGCACCATAGAGCGATTCTTTTTCACGTACCGCTAATTCCTGTTGGGGAAACTGCTCATGCAGCCACATATCAGCACTGACCAGGTCGGGAGATTCAGAGGCTAATGGACTTACCAATGTTGTTACATAGCCACGCTGAGAAAAAAAGGAAGAAAATTGCTTAGCCTGTGCATCCCGCGGCACTAAAATTTCATCCGGAAAAAAACGAGCAAGCTCAGCTTCAAGCGTTTTATGCCCATCACCAGGCACTACCGTCGCAAATAATTGTGCCGTAAGCAATTCACCAAACAAGAGCCCCCATGAATCACGCAAAGGGAAAAAAGAGAGCAAATATGAAGCAGCTTTTTCATCAAGCAAAGCACCGTTAGTCAGCGTACCCGGGGTAAGTACCTGGGTGACCCCCCGTTTGACCACCTTGCCCGGCTGTGGCGCCTCCAATTGATCACAAATGGCCACCAAAAAACCGGCTTTAATTAATTTGACCAGATAATGATCTAGTGCATGGACCGGAACGCCACAGAGCGGAATTGGTTCACCCTTATTTCTCCCTCGGGTAGTAAGTGCGATGCCCAGAGCAGCTGATGCCTTTTGAGCATCCTCAAAAAAAAGCTCGTAAAAATCACCCACCTGAAACAGCATCAACGTATCAGGATATTGCGCCTTAAGTTCAAAATATTGTTTCATTAAGGGTGTAGAATCATGCGCCACACTCGTCATACAATCGCCCATGCTTTTCTGCGCTCGTGTTATAAAGCATTATTTCTCTTGTTCAAAAAGTATACTGCGTGTCAAAAAAGGAGCAACAAATGCATGCCCCGGTTCAATATGGCTGAAGAAGATCATGTTCATCACCTTGATTATCTATATAACTGGGAATAAAACTCGCCAGAATCTCTGACCACAAGTTCCATCTAACTTCATCTTGGGGAACCAAAGGTTCGGCTTTTTTATTTTTTCTAAAAACTGCATACACCTTTTTTTTATTGAATTTCGCCCCCTGCCGCTTCCTCAGGCCAGATAAATTTGTTCTCACGAGCACTTCGCGCAAAAACTCTTTCGAATCGCTATGTGCAAAGTGAGGACGCGTAAAATCAGCTTCTTTTGGCGAGAGAACCTGCGGATATACAAACTGCGACTTTCGATTGCAATACCCTCGCCACTCGATGGCATCGTCTTGCACATCATCTTCATTATCACTGTCATACCCTTCACAACAGTTTAGGCTTTCACCTTTTTTATGCGCAACCAGATCACCTACAATCGCCTGAATAGGAGACACCGGCAAAAAGCACCTACTCTTTTCTGTTGATGAAAATTCTGGAGTATTTTGACTGACAGCAGCAACTTCATCCCCAGTGAAAATAGCCACCGAGGACGCTGTAGACTCAAGAATACTATTCGCATGAGACGTTGACGCATCAAGATCACGAAAGCCACCATCAAAAGCTGGCCGCCCGGTCGGAATAGTGGATTCATCTTGAACAACTAATCGCGAAAGATACTCTTGTTGTGCCGCTTGGGCTTCCGCAACGGCCTGCTTGCTGCAACAGCCCCCAGCCCACACCACGGCAGGCATGCCAAACACTCCTAATCCAATACACAAACACTGCTTTATTGTTTTCATGAATAAAAATCCCCCTACGGTACACGCTCTACTCAATAACCAAACCACGCGGTACACTCCCCCGAACACAAACCCCCATTCCGTCACTTAAACAAATCACTCTTCAGATTCAAGGCGATACAAACGATCAACAATAAACCTGCTCAGCTCTGCTTTCATCTCATGCAAGAGAGCAACCATTGATCTCTTTTTATCAGTAAGCAAGGACTTCGATGACTGCAGGATCTCTTGCGCACTGACGCAAAAATGCTGCGCGCTTGCATATAATGCATCGCGCGTTACCGCTATTTGGTCAGCCATTGTTGGTGCCGCATACTGCTGCTGATACCCTATAAAGCCAAGAACCTTTTCCAGCTGATCAATAAAACTATTTATCCCCGTAATCACACAGTAAGTCTGAGTATCATGCGCTCGATCAGACAGAGCGGCTTGGTCAGAACAGACAGAAACAAAGCGCTCAATTTCTTCCAGGTATGGGCTACGCGAGATGGTCACTTCCTGGGCCCCCTCTTGCACCGTTTTACCCTCAAAAACCATCGTTCTTGCCACGATCACCGGGTGACTCCGTTCAACAAACCACCGAAGTGTCACGGGATAAAAAAGAGACTCGGCAAGCGCATCACTCGCCCGTTCAAGCTGCTGGGTTACAAAAAAACCCAACGAGCTATATTCCACAACTTCAAATGCTTTGTGCCACCATGGCCTATTGAAGAAGGCATTAACCTGATCTTTCGTCTGCTGATCAATCTCCCGCGGCAAACACTGATTGTCCGCACCTACAGCAGAAGTTTGCTTCTTGGCTTGCAACCATCCGCATACAAAATTTTTAGCCGGTCCAAAGAGATTATAACAGACAGCACCTACGCCCAGCACCGTAACAGCACGCATCAAAAGCCTATTGCGCGCATTTTTATGCAACCGCCATTCAATAGCTTGCTGGTTTTTGGCAATGCGTGCCTCATCGGGCATCCGTATCAATGGCATAAGAATCGGCTTATCAGCAAAAGCTCCCCCCTTTCGGCACAGGCTACTAGACCCAAGCGGTAACGATGCACAAACGGACGTCGCCTGATCAGTCGACAACGACATCCCATGTAAAAAACAAGACCCCAAAAATAATAAAACGCTCTTGCGACTATTCATTCCACTTCTCTTGGCATACATAAAACAACAACCTTCGCGTAATGGCAAACCCATTAGGACACCTTGTTTACGAGCAACTTTACTTTCGTTTCAGTCTAACAAAACAAAAACATTCTGCTATTGCATGAATTTTTTGCAAAACAAATACCGTTGGCAGTATACTACCTTCTACCAGTCACTTTATCAGGGAAATATCGATGGAACAAAGTCTTAAACCAAAATTGCTTTCGGTGCTACAAGAGGGCTACTCAAAACAAAAATTTTTTAATGATCTGGCTGCTGGTCTTATTGTTGGTATCGTTTCTTTTCCCATGGCGATTGCCTTTGGCATAGGATCCGGCGTGCGCCCAGAGCAGGGGCTGTATACCGCCATTATTGCCGGCTTTCTCACATCATTATTTGGCGGCTCTCGCGTACAAATCGGCGGCCCAACAGGCGCCTTTGTGGTACTCCTTGCCAGCATCATGGCACAATTTGGGTATGACGGACTAGCAGCAATCACCCTTATGGCTGGTATTATACTTGTTCTGATAGGTGTTTCGCGGCTAGGGTTTATTATAAAATTCATTCCCTATCCCGTTATCGTCGGGTTCACCAGTGGTATTGCCGTCATTATTTTTTCCAGTCAGATAGCCGATCTTTTTGATCTACAAATCCCGGCAGTACCCGCTGAATTTATAGCCAAATGGAGTTCCTATGCACAGTATGCCCATACGCTCAATTGGTATGCTGGAGGCCTGGGTATCCTTGCTATCGCCATTATCGTATTATGGCCCCGTATATCACAAAAAATTCCGGGCTCACTCATAGCACTCATGGTAACCACAGTGCTTGCCTGGTTTTTCAAGCTCCCGGTATCAACTATCGGCAGCCGCTTTGGCGAAATTCCTAACGCGCTTACCCTTCCTCATCTGCCTACCGTAGACTGGGCACAGCTGCCTCATTTTATTCAACCTGCCATCACGGTAGCACTCTTGGCCGGTATTGAATCTCTTCTTTCTGCTATCGTTGCTGATGGCATGCTCGGCACCCGCCACCGCTCAAATATGGAATTGGTTGCTCATGGCATTGCCAACATTGGTTCGTCACTCTTTGGCGGCATCCCCTCCACCGGCGCTATAGCTCGTACAGCAACCAACATTAAAAATGGGGGACGTACACCCGTAGCAGGTATGATCAGCGCCGCAACTATTCTGATTATCATGGTCTTTGTGGGAAAATTAATTGCACTAGTACCGATGAGCGCCCTATCAGCAGTTCTTATTGTGGTAGCCTACAACATGAGTGAATGGCGCCATTTTGTCACGCTGTTTCGCAGTCCAAAAAGCGACCTGCTCGTTCTGCTTATAACGTTTTTACTCACCATTTTTACCGATATTACCAAAGCATTAGAAGTGGGCGTAGTGCTTTCTGCCCTTCTTTTTGTACAACGTATGGCCGAGGCAACCAAAATTGCTTCGCTCAAAGAAAGTATGCAAGAAGAAGATGATCCCAATGACCCGCTGCGCAACGAGCTCAGACACTTGCAGCTTCACCCTGACATTGAAGTATTTGAAGTCCAAGGCCCCTTCTTCTTTGCCGCAACTGAAAAATTTAAACTGACGCTCAAGCGCATTGACCGCCACCCTAAAGTACTCATTTTACATATGTATCGAGTGCCGGCCATCGATGCGTCAGGGCTCCAAGTCCTTGAGGATATGTTACACAAAACACGGGCTGAAAAAACAGAGCTTCTTATTTCAGGAGCAACGGCAGAAACATCACGCGTACTAAAAAATGCGGGCTTTGTGCACGAGATAGGTGCCCAAAACATGTTTAAAACACTGGAAGAAGCTCTGGATAAAGCAAATAAACTCATAGAACCAAATAAACAAACTGCATAAAGGGATCGGACTATGAAAAAACTCTCTTTCTCCCTCCTGATACTCTTGAGCACCCCGGCACTCCTGGCCACTGGACGCAAACGTCAGGCTCACCCAAAATCTTCTATCGTACCGCTTATACTTGTCGCCCATCAAACAAGCCAACAAGTACTCGCTACTGCCACACCAAACGCCCAGCCAGAACCAACAGTTGCTCCAGAGAGACCACAAAGGGCACAGAGAAACGCAACAACCGACACACAAAACTGCTCGCAAAACAAAGAAAATACCTCCGAACAACAGCTCATTAAAGCAGCAACCCCTTGGAGACCTGACAACAGTAAAAAAACTTTTCACCAAGGACGTCAACTCGAATGCCGCTAGCGAAGCATTACGAAAAGCGTATCTGCGTGAACGTGGAGAACATGGAGAAATGGTCACCTTTCTTCTGGATGCTGGCGCCGCATGGCCGGAAGACCTTGAAGATCTTGAAGTTATGGAAAAAGCACCCATAAAAAAACACAAAGAATAAAAAGTTCCCTTTTAAATGTAATGGCCCAGTATGTTCGCGTGCTGGTCCCATATTATTCCCTAAAAAGGCTCCCCTCAGCGAATAAAAAAATAACATCGCTACTCGTATCCGCAAGCGCCGCACCCTCAGGAATCGAAGCCAAATCAATGTGCCACCCAGGCACGAGGAAACCGCATCAGCAAGATGCCCCGCACTTTTTCTCAGCAAACCACGATCTCTTGAAACTATGCCGGCCGATGAGACTGCTCGTTTTTCTCTGGTGAGCAACTCTTGCAGGTCATCTTCATCTCCTGACGCGCACAGTCACTCATCAGCCAGAGAAACAGCCAAGCATGCCGGCGCGGTAATAGCATGAGTATGCTGCTCAAGTGCCGCGAGCTCTCGCGCATCTTCATAGCTGACTCAGTTTCGGATGATGCAATTGAAAGCGTAGGCTGCTTTGGTTCCATTGCCAAAAAAATACCACCATAAAAAATGAGAACACAAAACTTTTTTTCACCAACCGCCCCCTTCTCAAGTCTTTTCATCTTTGGAATTACCTTATCACAGGCACTTTCAAGAAACAAGAAAGAACTCATTAACTATCGCATACTGCACAGCCCAACGAACGCCGACATACGCCTTACATCTCCCCCCTAAAAACCAAGTACCTATCTCGAAAAAAGCCTCTTTTTGTTAATAAAATTTTCAGCTTGCAATTTAACCATGGCCTGATATCCTAAATAAAGAGCTAACAAAACTACTAAAAACTTCCTGGTCGTGGAAATAAAAAAGCAAAAAAACTAACGCATCACATAAAAAACGATACGCTTTACAAGCACACCTTGTACTTACGTGCAGAAAATAAAAAAAGCGATCCCAAGGAGAATCCTATGAAAAAAACAACAATAACATTAGTCGCATACCTCCTGGCAACCCTCACTACTGCGTCGCTCCTGTGCCAAGAACCACCCGTTGAACAACAGGTACTCCACGTACACGTTGCCTCACTCTGGCAACGCGCCCTGCATCCAGTCGTCGACCAATGGTATAAAGAGAGTTTCCGCGAGCAAACAAATCCCCGTCTACCGCAGAATATCAGAGAATCGATTCAACAAATCTATAGACTAAAAGATAGCGCCCGAAAAAACAGACACTGGGGAATTACACCAGAACAGTGTATTGCCGCCGACCGCTCTGCTGATACCCTGCACTACATCCTCTGGCATACCCGCGAAGGGTACAACCAACAAAGCACCGAAGCAGTAAAAAGGCTCATTGCGCTCGCAGTAGAAGAAGGCAATGATGATTGTCTTGCTAGTCTTCTGGGCCATGCTCGAACACCACAAACGCTCATAGAGCCTGAAGCACTTTTTAACGCCATAGACAATAACGAGGTACAAATGGCCAAAATACTTCTGGAGTATGGCGCCCCTATAAACACAAAAAATTACCCCTTAGACGAAACAGCACTCCATGCAAGCCTAAGACAATGGCGTTTTGAGATCACCGAACTTATTTTAAAAAGAAAACCCAAAAACAACTCACTGCAAGAACTCATCCTACACAGCATGCCGGATCTTACTCTTGTTAATTCATCGCAAGAACTCCCCCTCCATGAAGCGGTACGAGCGGTGGCCCCCTATGCTATTATAAAAAAACTTCTCATCCTAGATCCAATGGCAATAAACACCCCTTCCTTTTACGGTAAAACAGCACTCCACGGCGCTGCAAGAAAGTGCGACGGGGCTATAATCCAACTCCTTATAGAGCATGGCGCACAGCTTGAGCGTCGTGATGATTCGGCACGCACTCCTCTGCACTGGGCAGCCGCAAGCGGCAACAGTAGTGCAGTCACTGCGCTGCTACAAGCTAAAGCAAATCCAGCACCGAGTGACGCTGAAGTTCCCACGGTCCTTAATGGTACTCTCTTGCAACTAGCCGCAGCAAAAAATTACTGGAAAGAACAAAACGCGCAATTGCCCGAATCACAGGAAGAACGCTATCAACGATCCATTGAACCGCTGACTCAGACAGCGATACTTCTTATCGAAAAATGCGATGCTCTGTTTACCCATCCGGCTACGATAAAAGAAATTCTGCAAGACGTAAGCGCTTGCGCAAGCCCAGAAATAATTCAGGCCCTTCACACACGCAACATCGATCTTGCGATTGCCCTGGATGAAGAAGGCAACACTCTGCTCCATAAAGCTATCCAAAATGACACGCCAGCAACACTCTCTGCGCTGCTGGCAGCGGGAGTACCGGTAAATGTCCAAAATGCTGCGGGCGACACGCCCCTGCATATCGCCTATCAGATGGACAATGAGACTCTCATAGAGAAACTGATTGCCGCGGGTGCAGATACCCAAATGCGTAATAACGCTGGTCAAAAGCCAAGCGATTTGGCAAGAAAACGGGTTATTAGAGCATTTGACAGCGAACAGAGCATGAAAAAAAAGCGCGCCGACAATAACAAATAGGAAATCGTATGTACCTTATAAAAATTTTTATGAGAACCACTATTTTTTTGTGTGTAACCGCCAATGGGCTCAGAGCAATGGACTCACGCGAACTCTCAACACAATTAGTATATGCCGCATGCACGGGAAACACCAAAAACCTGCGTCATCTGATCGCCAGAGAAAAACCTAATCAAAACATGATCCAAAAGGCATTTATTTGGGCCGCAGAATATGGACAAATAGTCTCGATGCAAAAGTTGTTGGATCGAGGCGCGCTCATTAACAGAAAAGATCAAAAAGAGACCACCGCACTCGATCATGCGGCCGGCCACGGCCACTTCCAAGCCGTTGCCTATCTCCTCGAGCATGGCGCAGAAGTTGATAATTCTCCAGAAATAAACGAACCGGCACCTCTGGACGCTGGAGAACAAAGTGAGTTAAGCAAACAAGAAAAAAATATCTCTCAAACAGAAACCGCCGAGAATTACCGCTACCGCTTCCCGCGTCGCAAAACGGCGCTCATGTGGGCCGCGGGAAGCGGGCATCCTGAAATTGTTCAGCTGTTACTCGCGCGTGGCGCCTTAATAAACACCCAAGATGATAAGGGTAATACAGCACTTCACTGGGCTGCCGGACAGGCGACCTGGAATAAAAAAAAAGAGCAAACGCCACCAATCACAAACATACCCGCTGCAGAGTTTGAAAACAAAAAGCTCGACACAGATAGTGAATGCGAACATGAGCTCGAAAAAGAAACACCATCGTTATCGCCGGCAGATAAAGAACCAGCACAAGACTATCGCATCCCCCGCCAAATCGATGATCGAACTGAAGAAGCGCACAATGCAGACTACACACAGACTGTCAACATACTCTTAGCGGCAGGAGCAGACGCCACTATTGCTGGTGATACTGGTATGCTGCCACTTCATAGCGCAATCGTAAGCGGCAATATCATGAGCGCTCAAGCCATCATTGCTGCAGCGCCTAACCAACAGGTCCGCCAAGATATGATAAATGCTTGCGAAAACAGCGCTTACAAAAGAACGCCGTTACTACTAGCCTTGCGACACAGTGAAGGCGCACCGACAAAAAACTATGACAAACTCAATAGCCATGCAACAACGCTCGCACTCATGCGATTACTTATAACCAATGGCGCAGACATAGACAAAAAGGATGCTACCGGAAAATCACCTTTGATTTGGGCACATAAAAAGCTCAAATCCTCTGATGAAACAGCTTTACTGACCTCGTGGCAAGTGCTACTGGAACGTTGCAAAATACTCAGCACCATGGTTCCAGAGAATCCTAAAATCGCGAGCACCTTCCAGATGCTCAACAAAGAACTTATGACATGGGCAAATACACAAAGCATGGATACACAAAATGTATACGACATCTACAACCAGTGGCGCACGCGAGCATTGAGCGAATACAATCTCAAAATGCTTGCACAAAACTACCCGAATGACCCCCAAAAAATATTGGAAGAAGTCCGCACGGGACAAGCAAAAAAATATATCCCTCGCCATCTACGTAACACAACCTCAACACCCTCAGAAGGCTCACCAATAAATACACCCACAAAGAGCTTACATCAAGCAAGCAGCTCAACACCAAACAGCAGCACTCCTTACCAGCCGCCTCACCGGCGTCAGTTTCAATCCCCCACGATTCCCTACGGTGGACAAAGCACACACCATGAGCAAACGCTAGAAGATAGTACACTCAGCGTTCAAACAAAAGAAGATGCTCAAGCTGGCTGGCAAAAAGTCATCTCAAAAAAAAGTAAAAAACGATAAACCACCAAGCAAAATATAAGGGCCTCATGAAAAGAATATTCATCTGACTGGCCAGCATTAACACAACTTCCCTGCCTGGCAATAAAAAACACTCCCCTTACAGAACAACATATGAAGTACCAAACGACAAATAACACTCCTTGTTAAAACAGATGACCACGCAAAACAACCCCAAACAGATTTATCTAAAAACCTTGATGGTCGCCGCCACCCTGTGCACCTTTTTGATTCTATCTTGTCAGGCGATCCTCGAACAATCGCCAGAAATTCCTCACATGTACTACACCCCATCAGTACCCGCACCCTCAGGGCACCTCGCCCCTTGGATGCGCCGCACTATACAGCAGCACCAACAACAAGCAGATGTCTGGGATCGATACGAAATGACCAGTATCTGCGCCACAACCTGTTTATCATTGCAAGAATTATACCTGTACACCCAAGCTAACACACAAGCGGCACCACAAGACATGGTTCCCTTACGCCTGCGCAAGCACACTGTGCTCCTGCATAGCGCTATGGAGCCACACACAGGCTCAAAAAGAAAGATCGTACACTAAAATGGGAAAAAAGGAGCATCAATTCCCTCAAAAGAATGCTGGTTTAAAGCAAAAGACAGAAGCAAAAACCATTACCTTAAGTCCTGCCTCTCCCCCGACTGCTCGACGTACGGGTATAACCAACCCAATCCCTAGAGCTCAGCCGCCATCTCAAGTCGAAGAATCTTCAGAAGAGTTTCCCAGCCGCGATGCATCTTCGTAACTGATATACGAATCATGCGCCAAAATAAAATCAAACTGCTTCTTTACCACATCCACATCTAAAACCTTGGCGTCCACCTGCGACAAAGCTCTGGTATACCAAAGAACTGTATTGGCAACACCCCGCCAATTCATCTCTTTTTGTACAGAAACAATATTCTCTCGCACATCATCAACAAACACAATGTTATGCGGCAGGCCTTTTTTCTCACGCAATAATCGCATAAAATCCCATAAAACAACTCCTTTGGGGCGATTGGCAGTCGAAATTATCCCCTTGTAATATCGAATCGAAGTGCCATACCAGTCTGAAACATCTTCACACAACACCCGCTCTTGAAAATCAAAACTCGTACTCAAATCAATCCCCAAGCCTTTCAAGAGCTGATAGCGTGATTCATGAGTACTGCCTTCAGGAATGTCCGACTGCTTTGCCTCAAATGCACTCAAAACAAGCACTGGCACCTTACGTTGTTGCAGGTCATGAATAATATCACTCATAACCATCTCAACTAATTGATGCTTTAATGCCGTTAATAACGCACGTACAAAAAATTCCTCACTCTTTTTTTGCCTAAAATCAGCATATAACTCAAAAATAGCTTTATTTTTTTCAGTGGTAGATGCCGCTCCCTGCGTAAATACAAGTCTGAATATAGGGTCTCGCGGCTGCGCAATAGTCCCATCAAGATCTAAAACAACCAATGATTCGGACGTCGTTTGCGCAAAAATATCCAAGGCATCATGGAGTGATTCCACTTCCCAAGATCGTCCGACAAGCTCCATTGCCCTCAGAGGCACCATGCCACATACCATACCCCCCAACACTACCGAACGACACAAAAGTATACTTGTATTCAAAAATCGTTTCATATCAAAAGCACCCGTTTAATACATTCGTTTTTTATGCTCAAGACTATCAAAGGTACCAATTGTAATCCAAAAATTCTAGACTAAAAAAAATGTTAAAAAAGGAGCCCCCATGAAAAAAATAGCTCTTGCGACACTCTGCCTGACAGTATGCTTGCTACCAAAAAGTATGCAGGCAATGCAAACGAGAGTTCCCTGCGAAATAGAGCCGCTTAAACTCACCGCCTCTATTCCTCCAGCAACCCCAATCAATCCTGAAACGGCAATACGTATCATCAATGATGCCCCTGCGCATATTCGTTTGGCAACCATCTGCGAACGCTGCTACACGGCAAGTGAAGTAGTGGCCATACTGGGGGCAGCATACACCATAGGAACCAACTTCTCTGAACCAGACAATAGCGAGGAGATAAATATCTCCCGCCACATAGCTTCCCGGACGTGTCAAAGTGCACTCTGTCTGGTCATGGCCTCTATATGCCATGGCGGAGCAAAAGACTATCGGGAAATCAAGCACTCTTGGCAAAGCAGACTCAACGTTGCTCCCCAGGCGGTGACAATGGCCCAGGAAAAACCTGACGCTCTTGCGGCCCTGTTGGCAGCAGAGAAGGTATCACCCCGCTAACAAGAAGCTAAAACCCCTTGCCAATGTTATAAAAAACGCGCAAAGCTAAGCGTTTTTCTTAAAAAAAACAAAGCGCTTCTTTCAAAAAATGATATACTATACTTCCCTATTTATTGTTCATGTAATGTTTTACTAACGATAAAAGGTGCAGCGATACCGCACTTATCTCAAGATTGTATATAGTAGGAGGATTTTATGAAAAAAATAGACAAATCACTAATATTCGTCATTGTTACCGCAATAATTGCATCGTTTCAGGCAAGTAACGCCATGCAACAAGCGCAGCAGGACAATAACAACTTTAATCCTGGTATGATTATTGCATCATCCTTAGAAGAACTTACCCAAAAAGGCTTTATCCGCAACAATAATCCACTGGGCGAGATGGCTGTTCTCTTTATTTCCGAACCGAATCAAAGCGGCCTGGATGTACAATCCGTAAGAAAGCCAGAAGAAGTTCCTGCAATGCGCATTCCTAATGGCAACTTGATTGTCATAAAGAATCCCCAGGATGAAAAAACATTTGTCTTGGCCCGGGTAATAAGACCGTCAATTTCAAAAACGTGGCATCTAGAAGTCGCTCTGCAAAATCCTACCAAACAGCAACAAAAAGTGGCTACCTTTGCCGTTCCAAGCGCCGACGTATTCATACACATCTCAGATTTAAAGTGCAAATAGAGCTGCCACTGCCTTATACCCACAAAAATAATCCCGGAAAAGGACACTCCGAACACGATACCGTGAACATAGTGCGCTTCGTACCCCTTTTTAAAAACAGTCTCCTGAAGAAAAAAAGGCCCACCCCCTTGCTTTTTCACTGCTTTATGATAAATTCTATTTGTAATAATGGGTTTTATGTAAATAACCCAAAATGGAGATAGCGCATGGTTATTAAAAACAAATTAAGCACAAAAAAGCACCTTATTCTTGCACTACTATGTTTTTTATTAAACAGTTCAGCAATTTTGAGCATGAATTCTTACCCTGAACAATCTCAAGCCTCATGCAGTTATGCCCAAGAAGAATCCATCGACCGACGCTTTTGGCTTACCTCAGATATAATTAACAAGTATCGAACACAGCTTGCAAGCGCTGTGCAGCAAGCACAAACAAATCCCACGGCAGAGGCTCTCAACACCATATCTGACCTCTATTTTTACGCACAATTCACGCAAGACTCTGATAAAGAAATCGCTCGAGAAACTATCAGTCCCATAATCAACACGCTTATCGATCGACATAACGACCAGGCATTGAGTGAACTCGCATACATTTTTGTCGGCACACGCCATGCACCGCGCATAAATCAATTCGTACAAAACAGGATGGCCACACGCAATACCGCTAGAGAAGCACCTCCCTTAAACCGCAATCGCCTGACGGCGGCAACCGTAATTGGCGGAGGCATTCTCGGACTCTATCTCTGGCACCGTTACACTAAAAATTCACGATAACCTAACACGAAAGATACTATGAAGAAACTCTTTATTTTAGCCATTTTTGGCGCCACAATTACCTCGCCGCTCTTCTGTATGGATGATCAGCAGAGCCTATTTGACATGGCCTCGATAAGCGAACGCGGATCTGAATCAGAAGATGACTTTGTCATAAGCACCGTCGGCTACGAACCACTGCCTCCCGTTGAAAGAGGGCTCCCTGATATAGCCGGTCTTTCTCTGCAGCAAAAACCTGAACACTTTGAGATCTATGATGACTTTGCAGAAAAAAGTTCACCACTATTAAGAAAATGGCGCTTAGACCACCCTGAAGAACAGACACCCAACTATAAAGCGCAGCTCGCTGAAGAAAAATCTAAAACACAATCACCCGAATACCAAGCCCAGTTCAAACAAATCATGCATAAAAAAGAATACGAAAAACGCCTCTGGGAACTGGAACAAGAATATGCACGCCGCAGCAACTTCGATTTTGATCCTCCTGTTATAACCTACGCACCCAAACCAGAGCCAACTCAGCAAACACCCCAGCAACCTTCTCCCAGCCGCATAGGCCGTTATGACCAAGACTATATCAGACATATGTTCTATGTTCATTATAATCACGTCCAGCGAAACAACCCTCCAACTAAACCTACTCAACAAAAAGAAAAACGTTTTCCTCGCACCGCACTGGAAGCACTGTTCGTCACAGGTAACATATATAAGACACGCGAAGAGCGCGCTGCAGAATTTGCACGTGATGCAAAACGGTGGAATAGCGTTATTGGTACCAGTAAAGGTCCTGAGACGTTTCTCAATTACCGGCTCAGAATGCTAAGAAGCATGCGTTAAAAACAAGAACAAAAAAACATAAGAAAAACTAGCCGTCGTAGAAGGATCCTTCTACGACGGCTAGTTTTTTAAAAAACAATAAAGCTATTTTCTTTTTGCCGGCTTATATTCAGCAAGACCTTTAACTTTATCTACCGGATACCGCTTGGCTGTTTTGACCAGCTTGCGCGCAAAGGCACTACTGATATCGATATCAGCACTCGTACAAAAACTGAGCAACGAGAAAAAGACATCGGCAGCTTCATCTTCGATCTCTTCACGATTGATCAACAATTCTTTGAAGGACTCACTGCCTTCAGTCCAGCGAAACTTCTCCATGAGCTCAGCCGCTTCAATAGCAAGCGCCATGCTCAAGTTTTTAGGATTATGAAATTGTTGCCAGTCGCGCTCACGAATAAAAGCGTTCCCCATCTCTTTTGCTTGAGCAAGGGTAACAACCGCATCGCTTAAGGCTTGTGCTGACGGCTTTTTTAAAATCTTTGTATTCTTTTTATTTTTAACACTTTTTGTAGACATAGCTATCTCAATTCTTTAACTTTTTTAGGATGCTGATGCACAGAAGAACCTTGATCAAACACCCGCTTTAGATATTTTCCGGTATAACTAGCACTGCATTGCGCCACTTCCTGCGGCGTGCCGCGTGCAACAAGAGTCCCTCCTTGATCCCCACCTTCAGGTCCCAAATCAATAATATAATCGGCAGTTTTAAGCACATCAAGGTTATGCTCGATAATAATCATGGAGTTACCTTTGTCGACCAGTGTATTTAATACTACGAGCAGACGCTCAATATCACTGCTGTGCAATCCCGTCGTCGGCTCATCAAGAATGTAGAGCGTTTTGCTGCCTCGCTTGGCAAGCTCATCGACTAATTTAATACGCTGCGCTTCACCACCAGAAAGGGTCGTTGATGGTTGTCCGAGCTTTACATAATCAAGGCCAACATCACACATGAGTTGAATACGTTTGGCAATCCGTGGATGGGCTTGAAAAAAGGAAAGGGCCTCATATGCCGTCATATCAAGCACATCGGCAATACTTTTACCGCGGTAGGTTATGCTGAGCGTCTCTTTGTTGTACCGTTTTCCCTGACAACTTTTACATACCATGGTAACTTCAGGTAAAAAATGCATGTGCACATTGATCACCCCATCACCATTACACTCAAAACAACGCCCTTCACGAACGTTGAAACTAAAGCGCCCAACTTTATATCCTCGCGCATTACTTTCAGGCAATGCAGCAAAAAGATCGCGCATCATATCAAAAACGCCAAGATAGGTGGCCGGGTTTGAGCGCGGTGTTCTACCTATAGGACTTTGATCAATCACTACGATGTTTGACAGCTCATGGACACCCGTCAAATCATCACCCTCATGAGCAGAATTATCTACAGAAGAAGGAGAAAGCCCTGGCTTGGCAGTACAAATGCCTTTTTTCTCACGCTGTTCCCAAGCCTCCCGTGCCTTGTGCCGCGCGCCGGTAAACTCTCGTTGAATAGCCGGCACCAACTCCTGCATCACTAACGAACTTTTACCCGACCCAGAAACGCCACTCACACAGCAAAGCACTCCCAGAGGAAAAGGAACCGTCAAATCTTTTAAATTATTTTTACGAGCATGCCGCAGCGTCAAGTAGCCGTGCGGAGTACGCACGCGAGACGGCACTTTAATTTCCCGACGCCCACTCAAATAAGCACCCGTCAATGATACCGGGTTAGCACTTACTTCCTGTGGCGTCCCTACTGCCGTCACCTGACCGCCAAGCACACCAGCCGCTGGCCCCATATCAATGAGATAGTCTGAAGCCTGCATGGTATCGCTGTCATGCTCGACAACCACCACCGTATTTCCCTGATCGCGCAGATGTTTTAGGGTCTTTATAAGCCGATCGTTATCGCGTTGATGTAAGCCAATGCTCGGCTCATCAAGAATATAGAGCACCCCACTGAGCGCTGAACCAATTTGCGTAGCAAGGCGAATCCGCTGCCCTTCACCGCCGGACAACGTGCGCGCAGGCCGATTGAGCGAAAGATACGACAACCCAACCTCATCCAAAAAACTCAAACGAGCAACAATCTCCGCAATAAGCCCGTGCGCAATTTCCTGCTCTTTTTCATCAAGTTTAAGCGCCTTGAAAAAGGCGATGGAATCCTGAATAGAAAGTTGGCCTATCTCAAAAATATTTTTATCACCGACGGTCACTGCAAGCGCCTGTTTATTAAGCCGTTGTCCCAAACAGTCACTACACGTCAGAATGGTAGCATACTTGTCCCCAAAAAAATCGGGGTACTGCGCTTTCCACGACTCGGGATCGCCCTCTTTCCAGGGCCATTCATGAATTATGCCCAGACCATGACAAGCAGGACATGCCCCGAGGGGCGAGTTAAAAGAGAAGTTACGTGGCTCGAGCTCCGGTATAGATTGGGCGCAGCGCAAACAAACTCTGCTTGAGGCGTACAAAAAATCCTCATCCCCTACAATAACCCTACAAGTACCGTTCGCTCGCCCAAAGGCAATTTGAAGCGCCTCATGAAGACGAGCACTTTCTGATTCATCTACCTCAAGTTGGTCAATAAGAAGATCGATGGTGTGTTTATAGGTTTTTTGGAGTTTGAGTGCCTTAATTTCATCAAGCGATTTAAATTTGTAGCGTTGTCCGTCGATACGAAACCGATAGAATCGCTCGTTAAAAAGCGCCGTTAATTCAGCAACAAATTCCCCTTTTTTCTCAATAGCCAGCGGAGCAGCCACGGTGATCATTTTACCCGCAAAGTTTTTGGCTAACATAGCCGTAATTTGCTCTGGCGACTGGGCGCAAATCTCTAAAAAGCAATCGGGGCAATGAGCTTTGCCCACCCGCGCAAAAAGTACCCGCATATAGTCATAAATTTCCGTTATAGTTCCCACGGTAGAACGCGGATTAGCACCGACCGTTTTTTGCTCAATAGCGATAGCCGGGCAAAGGCCATCAATGCGGTCAACGTCAGGACGTTTTGCTACACCCAAAAATTGGCGTGCATAGGAAGAAAGGGATTCGACATAGCGCCGCTTGCCTTCAGTAAAAAGGACATCAAGAGCCAAGGAACTTTTACCCGAACCGGAAGGCCCGGTTATAACGGTTAAAGAACCTTTTGGAACCGCCACATCAATATTTTTAAGGTTATGCTCACGAGCCCCGTAGACCTTAATCCAGTCATTGGCCTGCTGCTTTTGTGCTGGACGAAATTCATCCGCATGCTGCCGCACGTACTCGTTATTTTTTTTTATTTTTTTTTGAATATCCACGATCTACTATCCCCCATCCCTTACCATGCATTAAAAAGACTTTTCTTCTATTTTCTAATAGAGTATTATACAATAAAATTAAAAAGTTGTCACACTAATACAATAAGAACAAACAATAAGATTTTATTAAATTTTTCTGCAAAAAGCTAAACAACATGCTAACATATTTATGAGATTTTATCCATACCACTAAAAACCTGATTCCTGATTGTTCCGCTCTTTAAAAATGAGAAGCCTTATGATTAATCGCCACCAATATTCACCGATCCTGCTCATAACTACCCTACTGATAGCCATTCCTGTCGCAGCTCTGGAAGTAATACACGCACCCGCAACCACGCCTATCCATTCTGCTGCAAAAAATGCACTCATACAAGCCATACATACAGGTGACACCAGCACCGCCTTAGACCTCATCCGACAAGATCCTCAAGTAATCTTTGAAAGCGATTGCCAGGGAAACAGCCCCTTGCACTTGTCTGTTTTAAAACGCCTTGAAGCGGTCGTGTCGGCACTCGCCCAACAAGGAATCTCTCTTGAACTGCGTAACCAAGAAGAAAAAACTGCACTCTATCTGGCAGCTGAAAATGGCTCTGCTCGCCTCGTGGACATTCTCCTTACCTATGGCGCAGACCCTCATGCACATGCAAAAGGAAAATCCCCCCTATATAGCGCATGCAAACACCGGTACAACGCCGTAATACACATGCTTTTACACGCGGGGGCAACTTCTGAAGAACTGACGACAGCCCTGGTACCAGCCATTGAACACAATGATGTTCATCTGGTACAAACACTCCTTGATGCCGGCGCCAACCCACGCACCACTGACTGCGGCGCATTGACAGCCGCCGTAGACAAAGGTAACGCTCAGCTCGTACTGATTCTGTTAAACACAGGAGCAAATCCTGACGAACTTGACGGCCGCCCGCTGCAAAATGCGGCATACTATGGCCGCACCCAGATCGCACAGATACTCTTGGATGCAGGCGCCGAACCGAACAGTCGCAATTATTGGTGGAAAACACCACTTCACTTTGCCGCAGAAAATGGCCATGCAAAAATAGTTCAGGCATTAATCGATGCAGGAGCAGAGGTTGATGTCTTTGAATGGGGATTTTTGGGCCGCTACCGTGAGACTCCGCTGCACAAAGCAGCGTATCAAGGACACATAGCCTGTGCACAGGCGCTCTTGGCTGCCGGCGCTGATATAAACCTGAAAGATGTCGGCGATTTTCAAGAAACAGCACTGCGCAAAGCGCGTAAAAATCACCGCTCAAAGATGGTCTCTTTTTTGCGCGCACAGGGAGCAAGCCTGGAAGAATGAGCTATAGGTTTTTTTGACTAGGTTCAGATAGATATGGGAAAAAGTGGTAAAATAAAAGGCCTCCACAAACCTCTAATTTGGAAGGCCTTTTTATGCAGCAATATAAACTGCACAAGAAATTTGTCTTATATGGAAAATTGTACCAGAAACCTGACATAGATGAATCACAATATTCGTCTGTCGTGTATGAACGTCTGGA
>JAJYDS010000036.1 GCA_021777215.1 bacterium | reverse complement strand
CAGCATTCAGCTATGGCAAAAGCTCTCGATGTAAAAGTATTTTTTGCAAACCCTTATCATGCCTGGGAGCGTGGGCTCAACGAAAATACCAATGGGCTTGTGCGACAGTACTTCCCAAAAAAATGTGACTTTACTAAACTTACCCATGAGCAGGTACAGGCAGTCGAATACCTGCTTAACACCAGACCGCGAAAGACTTTGAATTATCAAACACCTCATGAGATCTTCTTACAGATCACTGGAATGACTCTAGATTATGCACTTCGATGTTGAATGTGCCATACTATTTATAAGTCATTAAGTGAAATTACCTCCCAAAACTCTTCTACATTTTTATACGTATCGCCAACCAAAGAAGCAACATCCTCACGCCCCTCATTTTTTGCTTTACCACGCACACGTTGCAAAAGGTTAAACTCATAGGCCATCGCACACTGTGCAACAATTTCAGAGCTCTCACACATAAAATCACTAAAGCTTTTCTCCAATTCGGCGGATTCTTGTTCTGTTAAATCTGTTGGATCTATGCGTTCGTATTTTTTCACCGAATCCTGAAATTTCTTAAATGTTTGATATAATGCCTTTTCGCAATCGCTATCCCATTCAGGATTAAGATGCGCGCTTAAGGACCCACACACTACAAGCATCACACATAAGAAAGCACTAAAAAACTTCACGGTACTCCTTATAAATTCTAATTTATACAATAGTGCACATTCGCACTTGTTTGATATCTAATCGATGCAGCTAAATCATCCAAAGATTTTTTATTTTCATATTCGCAGACCAATTTTTGATAATCTGGATGTTCGTTTATAAGCCGCAAAAGATCCGTAACGTGTGTTTTGCATTGTTCTATTTTTCTCAAAAAGCTTGCGCCCTCAGGCCATTTTTGCCCACCCTTTTTAACTTCCGCGACTGCTTTTTTAAGCTCTTTACAAACACTATCAAGTTCAGAAAAATATTTTTTAAGATCGTCTTTAGCGCCCATGAGCGGCCAAGAAAGATGCGCATAAAATGTATCAATAAAATGATAAAAATCTGCTTTATTAAGCGAAGATTGTCCGACAATCTCTTTATTTCTAATGCCCCGCAAAGTCATCTTCGCATTTAATAAACGTGCCGTTGGCGTATAGCTCAATGCTATCCCCGGAACAATACAACCACCTAACAAAATCAATGCCGCACTTCCCCAAAAAACAGCCCCATCATAATAATTTTCAAGGAGTTTCGTACACCCAACACACGCAGCAGCACCACTCACGACAGATATAGCACTTGCAGTTTCCATCCTGATAGGCAGTGTTTGCAGAGGCAACAACAATACCGATAAAACCGCCGCCTGCATACATTTTTTGTTTTTACCATTCATAGATAACCTTTCTTCAGTCATAATAGTTTTTTTGTAGATTTTTTTACCGCTATTCAGCAATTTCAAGCGCCCTCTTGGCACGCTTTAAAAATCCCTCACAACATAACTGCTCTACTATTTTTTTAACCCGATCAGCATCTTTTTCTAACGCCTGAATAAGAGCAACCTCGGTCATTGATTGGTTCTTTGTTAGCAATCTTACTATGGCTCCCCGTATCTGTCTATTTGACCCCTGAAAGCGCGACTGAATCAAGTGATGAGCACTTTTACGACTCGGGTTAGCACACTGCTGCTTAAGCACTACGCCATAATCCATAAGCGCATAATACCACTCACGAGGGCTATCAACGGGAAGCGTCTGTTCAATTAAAGGCATAATCTCTGCATCAGAAATAGTAACTTTATCCCTAAAAAATGAATGGATAAAAACAGCACGAATATTGGTCTCAATAAATACCGTTGGCATATTAAAAGCAAAAGCACAAATAGAGCCGGCTGTCGCTTTACCTATGCCAGGAAATGTAATTAAAATTTCTGGATTAGCCGGCAACAAACCCGCATATTCTGCCACAACTTTTTGTGCACTTTTTTGTAAAAAAAGAGCGCGACGATTATATCCAAGCCCTTGCCATAATCTTAGCAAATCACGCAATGGCACCTGCGCTAAAGCTTCAAAATTAGGTAACTCACGCACAAATAGTTCAAATTTTGGCGCCACGCGGTGAGTTTGTGTTTGTTGCAACATAAGCTCAGAAACGAACACTTTATAAGGATCCTCAACCCCACGCCAGGCAAAATCACGGCGATTATGTGCGTAAAAATCCCATATAAAATCCTGGAAATCCCGTATCTGGTTATTATGGGCAATACGCATACACACCATTTTTTATATTTAGAATTAAAAAAAAGAGCAACACAAAAACAATTGCTCCTGACAAACCGGCCAGAGTAAGCTAACAAAAGAAACACCCCAAAAGTGTAACTTGAATAAAGAGAAATTCAATAAAAGGGAAAGTCATATGATTGTAACCATAATGGTCAAAGCTGCACTCCTCATATTTATGTATATGAATCTTGTTTTTGTCATCGCTCATACCCGAAAAGATAGTAGTGCGGCCGATATCGCCTGGGGGCTCGGCTTTATCCTTATTGCTTATTTCACCCTGTTAAAAAATGGTTTATTCTTACCGCGACAGCTATTACTTACCAGCATGATCACCATTTGGGGTATTCGCCTTTCTGCCCATATCTTTGTCCGCAACCTCAGCAAAGAAAAAGATCAACGCTATAAAAGATGGCGACAAGCCTGGGGAAAGTATGTTTTTTTACGCACTTTTTTACAAGTTTTCATGCTCCAGGGTTTATTGTTATTAATTATTGCCTATCCAATAGCGCTAATTAATATGAGTGCAGCGGGAGATTTATATTGGTTTGATATATTCGGCTTTTTAATCTGGCTCACTGGATTATTTTTTGAATGTATTGGTGATTGGCAGCTCTATCAATTCCTCAAGATACCTTCAAATCGCTGTAAAATTCTAACCACGGGCATCTGGCGATACACACGACATCCTAATTATTTTGGCGAAGTACTTATGTGGTGGGGAATTTTCTTTATCACACTACCTGTCCCCTATGGCTGGACTGCTATTATAAGCCCCATTACGCTTACCTATCTCCTGCTTTTTGTTTCCGGTATTCCTCTGACAGAAAAATTATTTGAGGGAAATGCTTCATATGAAACGTATAAAAAACAAACAAGCCGCTTTTTCCCTTGGTTTCCAAAGTCGCTATAGAGAGGATCTACTAAACTCTTTCAATTTTAGGAATTTTATGAAACATACAAAAATAGCCATCATCGGCGCTGGCAGAGTTGGCACCACCACAGCCTATGCTCTGATGCTTAAAAATATAGTCGGAGAAATTCTACTGGTAGACATTGACCCACAACGCTGCAAGGGTGAAATTTTTGATCTTGCTGACACGCTCTCTTTTAGTACTGCCTCAAATATTCATGAAGCAACGCTTACGCAAGCTGGACAAGCAGATATCATCATTCTCACCGCAGGAATCGCACAAAAACCGGGCCAATCTCGCACTGAATTACTCAACACCAATCATGCAATAATCACGGATATTATGCGCGACATGCAACCAATAAACAAAAATGCCATACTACTTATGGTCACTAACCCTGTTGACCTCATGACGCTTTGCGCCCAAGAACATGCCGGACTGCCGCGCAATCAAGTATTTGGTTCAGGAACATTTTTGGATTCAACACGACTGCAATTGGCAATTGCCAACAGCGTCGGCGTCGCAGAAGAATCGGTGCAAGCGTATATTTTGGGAGAACATGGGGATTCCCAATTCCCCGCATGGTCGTCAGCACAAATCTCTGGTATTCCGCTTCTGAAATTCCCCGATCTTACTGAAGCTGATTTGCTAAAAATTGCCCATCAAACAAAAAACAAAGCCTATGACATCATTCGCTGCAAAGGTTCAACTTTCTTTGGTATTGCCACCTGTATCGCGGCTTTATGCGAAAGCATTATCTTTAACCAAAAAAAGGTTTTCACTCTCTCAGTATTTAACCAAGAATTCGGCGTCTGCTTGAGTGTACCGGCAGTATTGGGTGAACGGGGAATCGAAAAAACACTCCCTCTCCCCCTGAGCGTCGAAGAACAAAAACAATTTACTGCATCAGCCCAGGCATTGCGCCGCTCAAAAGAAAGCTTTGACCAGTAGCCTCGCCTTTTTTCTGAAAAATCCCTATATTTATAGGTGAAACTCACAAAAAGCATGGTTGATGAGCTCAGCCAATTTTTTAGACCTATTTGTGTATCAAAGGGAATTCATGTCTCATATTCGTACTCGATTCGCCCCTAGTCCAACTGGTTACCTCCATGTTGGCGGGTTGCGCACGGCACTCTATAACTACCTATTTGCCAAAAAAAATGGTGGCCAGTTTTTACTGCGCATAGAAGACACGGATCAGAGCCGGTTAGTACCAGAATCAGTACAAAATATCATGGATAACCTGAAATGGACTGGAATTGATTTTGACGAAGGCCCTGGAAAAGGTGGCCCATGTGGACCATATACACAATCTGAACGTTTAGAAATTTATAAACAATATGCCCAGGAATTGGTTGAAAAAGGACTAGCCTATCACTGCTTTTGCTCATCTGAGCGTCTTGAAAATGTCCGCCAACGCCAAATGGCCCTCAAACTCCCTCCTGCATATGATCGCCGCTGCCGCGATCTTTCAAAAGAAGAAGTGGCCCAACGATTAGCGGATAACCAACCCTCGGTTATCCGCATGAAAGTTCCCCTTGAAGGAGAAATGCGTTTTGTTGATGAAATTCGCGGCCCTATTTCTATTGCCTATAAAGCCGTCGATGATCAAGTGCTTATGAAATCGGATGGTTTTCCGACGTATCATTTGGCCGTGGTTGTCGATGATCATTTAATGAAGATTACCCATGTTATTCGCGGTGAAGAATGGCTCCCAAGCACGCCGAAACATATCTTACTTTATCAATATTTTGGTTGGCAAGCCCCATTCTTTGCCCACTTACCACTCCTGCTTAATCCTGATAAAAGCAAACTCAGTAAACGGCAAGGCGATGTATCAGTTGATGATTACCGCAATAAGGGATACTTACCTGAGGCGTTAGTCAATTTTATCGCATTGCTTGGTTGGAACCCTGGAGATACACGTGAATTATTCACCCTTGAGCAGTTAACTCATGAATTTTCACTTGATCATGTAGGTAAAGCAGGCGCCATTTTTAATATCGAAAAACTTCAATGGTTTAATCAGCAATACATAATCCACTTAAGCGAACAAGCCATTCTTGATTACGCCACTCCTTTATTTGAAAAAGAGGGATGGAAAATCGATCCAAAAGCACCAGCCGGATATCCTGTTAAAGTTGGCACGCAACTGCACATAAACCAAGAGTATGCAAAAAGTATTATAGGATTGCTCAAGGAGCGTGCTATCACGTTACCCGATTTTGTCACCCAAGGAGGATATTTTTTTGCAGCTCCAACCACATTTGATCCAAAAGGTATTGAAAAAAGCTGGAATCCACATATCGTTGGGTATGTAGAAGAGCTTACAAGGGTGTTTTCTATACTTCCCGAGTTTAATGCTCATACGCTTGAACAAACTGTTCGAGAATATGCAACGCAAAATAACTTAAAAATTGGCGCACTATTCGCCCCTATTAGGTTGGCTATTACCGGTTTTACCCAGGGACCAAGCGTCTTTATGATTATGCAGGTATTGGGGAAAGAAGAAAGTCTGGCACGCTTGGCATATGCGCTAAAAACGATCGCATAAAAATGTATTTTTATAAAGGCCGACTTGCCCAATCGCAAGCTTTAAAAAACTATTTTTGTGCGTTT
The DNA here is from genome assembly GCA_021777215.1 of bacterium. Classification (GTDB taxonomy): domain Bacteria; phylum Babelota; class Babeliae; order Babelales; family Vermiphilaceae; genus JAJYDS01. Next base: position 46 of record JAJYDS010000036.1, on the reverse strand, counting down.
TTGGTAGTTGATTACCAAAAACGCACAATTTTCAGATTGATTTACG
>JAJYDS010000002.1 GCA_021777215.1 bacterium | reverse complement strand
CAGACGGATATTTTTCCGAAACTGTTGGGCAGGTCAATTGGGAAACCATCAAAGAGTACATAAAAAATCAGTGATTCCGATAATTCAGGTGGGAAGCCACGGCCTTTAGGCCGTGGAGACAGTCACTTTTAAGTAGAATGATCATCTTAGGTAAAAACTCAACAGGATCTAGTCATGAACCATCTCCTTGTTTTATCTTTGCAGAGTGTTACTCTTTTGCAGTTCTCAAACTCTTCCTTTTTCTTTATACTCATAGGCACTGATTTAATAACGAAGTATTATCAAGTGCACCCAGTAAGGAAAAGGAATTCCATGAAGGTCTACTTGCTCAAAGATGTTGAAAAAATTGGTTTAGCTGGTGAGGTTCTTAAGGTAAAAGATGGTTTTGCAGCCAACTTCCTTGTTCCCCGCAAATTAGCCATCGAGATTACTCCATCAAATGAAGATTTTTATAAAGGCCGTATTAAACAAGTGGAGCATCGCAAAGAGGTAGTTTCCTCTAAGACTTCCATGCTTGCCGAAAAGATTACGGCACTTAAATTAGTGCTCAAGCGTAAAATGCACGACGATGGTAAGCTCTACGGCGCAATTAATGCTGCTGAGATTGTTGACCTGCTCAAAGAAAAAGGCATCAATGTGAGCAAAAGCCAGGTAGACCTTGATAAATCAATCAAGACTAAAGGTTCTTTTGAAGTGACGATTAAGTTGTCATCATCACTAAAACCTAAAATTTCTCTACAGGTGCTTCCAGAGTAAGCTTTTTCTTCCCGTTTGGGTGGGGTATGTGTAATGCAAAAAGAGAGGCGGGTGAGCCGATTCAAAACGACCCCCGATACCGAACGTATGCTTGGCAAGACATTGCCGGCCAATATCGAAGCTGAACGATCAGTGCTTGGTGCGCTGCTTTTGCATGATGAAAATCTCAATAAAGTAGCGGAGCTTTTGGTGCCTGATGATTTTTATCATACGGCACACAAGTTGATCTATCAGGCCATGATTGCGCTTGCTCAGAAATCCAAGCGCCTTGATATGGTGACGCTTCAAGATGAATTACATAAACGGGGTGAGTTAGAAGCGGTTGGCGGTGTTGTCTATTTGGTCTCACTGCAGGAAGAACTTGCAGCAATGGGATTAATTGAGCAACATGCACATATTGTTAAAGAAAAAGCGGTGCTCCGCGAATTGATTAGTTCAGCGACTGATATTATCAGCAATTGCTATACCCAAGATGATAGCAGTATTGAAATCGTCTTAGATGAAGCAGAAAAAACGATTTTTCAGATAGCACACAAGCGTTCAAGTGAAAGTTTTGTACAGCTTGATATTTGGCTTAAAAAAACATTCCAACATTTATCTGATATCAAGAGTCACAGTAAGGGTGTTACGGGAGTTCCTTCTGGTTATAAGCGCCTTGATGAGCTCACCAGCGGCTTTCAGCCGGGAGATTTAATTGTGCTTGCTGCGCGACCTTCGATGGGTAAAACCGCACTTGCACTCTGTATGGGGATTAATGCGGCACGCAGTGGTTTTGCGGGTGGGGTTTTTTCTCTTGAAATGGCGGCAGAACAGTTGACGCTTCGTTTGCTTTCCAGTGAGTCGGGCATAGCACATCAACATATTCGGAATGCAAGTATCAGCTCGCAAGAATGGGTAGAATTAACCAATGTGGCGGCGCAATTGGCTGAAACGAAATTGTTTATTGATGATACGCCGATGCTCACCATTATGGACGCACGTGCCAAGGCCCGCAAACTGAAAATGGAACACAATGTTCAGTTTCTTATTATAGATTATTTGCAGCTGTTGCATTCCACCAAACAACATGAAAACCGGCATCAAGAAGTTTCGGATATTTCGCGCTCGCTCAAAGCGCTGGCAAAAGAGTTGGAGATTCCTATCATTGCACTCTCTCAGCTCTCGCGTGCGGTTGATGCACGTATGGATAAACGGCCAATGCTTTCAGATTTGCGCGAGTCGGGTGCGATTGAGCAGGATGCTGATTTGATCATGTTCTTGTATCGCGATGTGGCCTACAACCCGGAAACAGAAAATCCGGCGCTGGCTGAATTGATTATTGGTAAACAGCGTAACGGACCGACCGGCACGGTCTTTTTGGAATTTGTAAAAGAAGTGACAAAATTTGAAGACGCCGATATGGATATCGGTAGTAATGAGTAAAAAAAGGTAGAAAGGAACTATATGATGTATCGTAGCGCTTCCAAAAAAAGAATAAAAAACAGAGTGTTGAGTATCGGTGTTGTGATAGGGACGCTGTGCGGCAACCCTCTTGCCGCCTGGTTTGGTAAAACACCGGCCAATCCGGCTGTTCCTGCCGCGCCGGCTCAACCTGTTTCATCGGCGAATGGCGCGGTGTCTGTAATACGTTCGACCAGAGGTTTGCAACCATGGCGTCCGGTGCAAGAACAGGTTCGAGATACGGTGGTACAAATTTTTTCTCAAATAGCGGAATTTGATTGGCTACAGCCCTACAGAACTCCTATGCAAGGAGCTGCCCGCGGTAGTGGTTTTTTAATTAATGACTCTGGAGACATTATTACCAATGCCCATGTTGTTGATCAAGCAGTGGCTGTCTGGATTCAGATTCCCTCTCTGGGTAAACAACTTATTGATGCTTCTATTATAAGTGTCTGCCCCGAACGAGATTTAGCATTGTTACGGGTTGATCAAGAGCAGCTGGTGGCAGTAAAGAAGCTGTTGGGGCGCATTCCCTTTTTACCGCTGGGTGATTCGGATACGGTTTATCGTGCTGATGAAGTGTTAGCGCTCGGCTATCCGCTGGGGCAGGAATCACTTAAAAGCACTACTGGTGTGGTAAGTGGGCGAGAAGCTCAAATGATTCAAACAAGTGCTCCCATAAATCCGGGTAATTCTGGGGGCCCGCTGCTCAATACTGATGGCGAAGTTATTGGCATAAACAGTGCCGGTATTTTGGAAGCCCAAAACATTGGGTACGCTATTCCGGTTAATAACTTAAAAGTGGTGCTCCACGATTTGTATAAAGAACCTTTATTACGCAAGCCATTTATTGGCGTACTCTCGCAAAATGTGACGCCGTGCACTTCTGGGTATCTGGGCAATCCCGGTGATGGCGGCTGCTATGTGCTTGACGTGGTAAAAAATAGTCCGCTTGAGAAAGCGGGGGTAAAAGCGGGCGACATGATCTACGAAATTAATGGTAATCGGCTGGATATCTACGGTGAAATGACTGTGCCCTGGAGCGAAGACAAAATTTCCATTCTTGACTTTATTTCGCGATTGTCTATCGGGCAAGAGGTGTCGTTGGTTATCTATCGTGCGGGCGAGCGCAAAGAAATGACAGTCACGTACGATCAATCAGCCATATTGCCTGTACGAAGAATTTTTCCTGGCTATGAAACTATCGATTACGAAGTTTTTGCCGGTATGGTCATTATGCAACTGAGTTTAAATCATGTGAAAATTATGGCCGAGCAAGTTGCGGGTCTGGCTAAATATCAAGAACCAAAAAATCAGGAAGACCCTGCATTAATTATTACCCATATTTTTCCTAGTTCACAACTTAACCGTGCACGTACGGTGACTCCTGGCGTTATTATAAAAGAAGTAAATGGTGAGCAGGTACAGACCTTGGAGCAACTACGCGCGGCTTGGAAAAAGAGTCTCACTACCGGTTATTTGACGTTGAAGATAGTCGACACGGTTACCCGTGCTTCTGATAACGTGTTGGTTGTTCTGCCTTTTGAGAAAGTGTTGCAGGAAGAGTTGCTGTTGGCACGTCATTATCATTATCCATTATCAGCAATAGCCAAAGAATTATTGCAGGTCAAAGATACAGAGCAGTAGTTAATGCGAACTTGATCTAAGAACACTGCTTGAAAAGCTATTATTATTCGATTGTCTCGAGTGATCTCGTTAGGGATTGTATCGAGAGATGATACAACAAGCTTGCTATCTAAAAAATTTTTTGGGCATTATCTCTCGATACATTTTGCTAAGCAAAACACTCGAGATGATCGGGAAATTTAATTTCACATAAAAAAAGCACCGTCATTTATGGCGTTTTTTATTTTTTATGCCGAGATCGCGTTAATTAATACCAAAAGGGGAATCCATGAAAAAGAAAGAGCGCGTTAACGGGGCGAGCGCCGATAACGCGCCTTCCTGTTGTGATGTTTCTATCGCTGCTTTGCTGGCACAGCAGGAGATAGAAACATCAGTACTCGCGGATGGTTTTTTGGATTTATCATATAAAAACATTACTGATTTGACGGGGCTTCATCTGATCGATGGGTTAGATCGAGTCCGTGAGTTGAACTTGAGTGGCAATTTTTTTGCGCGCCTTCCCGCGGGCATATTTGATCCATTCATACAACTTAAAGTATTGGGGCTTACCAATTGTCAGCTGACCACCATTGATGAATCGCTTTTTTCAAATTTGACGCAGTTAGAGCAGTTGTATCTTGATGGCAATCATCTGAAAAGGCTTGCCGCGCAAACGTTTGCGTCGTTAAAAAACCTTGAAATTCTCTGGATTGATTATAATGAATTGCAAGAATTGCCAGAATCATTGTTTGCTGGACTTTCGCGTCTTGAAATGCTTTGGCTTGATGCCAACCAACTTACTACGCTATCACCGAACAGCTTTGCAGATTTGTCCCGCTTAGAGCTTCTGGGGCTTGGCCGTAATCAGTTTGCCTCACTGCCGCCGAACCTGTTTGCATCGCTGGCAAACTTGAGCGCACTCTGGCTTGACGGCAACCATTTGCATGAACTTTCAGCTCAGACGCTGGCCGGGCTGAGACAGCTAGAAAATTTAGATCTTTCAAATAATGAGCTAGATACTGTGCCCGCATCGCTTGCGCATATAGCAACGCTCCAAGAATTAGACCTGCGCAATAATCCATTGCGTAGCATAGAGGCCAAAGTATACGGTGGTAATGATTTGCAGAATTTGTTAGCAACACTTGCAGCGAAGAAATAATAGGTCTCTACGGTGAAGATAAAAAGGGAGAGGGCATGATTGTGTTAGGCATTGATCCAGGAACCAGAATCACCGGTTATGCGATAGCTAAAAAAGAGGGCACACGGGTAACTTTGCTTGATTATGGTTTTTTACGCCTGGGAGCAACACAGGACTTGCAAGTGCGTATTGGCGTGTTCCATCGTTTTTTTACGGAAAAAATTAAGCTGCTTGGGGTTACAGATATTGCTCTGGAGACGCCCTTTTTAGGGAAAAATGCGCAAACGTTTCTGAAACTTGGCTATCTGCGCGGTATTATTTATTTACTTGCCGATATCCATACATTAGGGCTTCATGAATTTGGGCCACGGCAGGTGAAACAGTCGCTCACCGGGTTTGGCGGCGCGCAAAAAGATCAGGTTGCCCGCGTGTTGCTTAGACTATTCCCCGCCATGAAACTTCCTGAAAAGTTTGACGTCACCGATGCTATTGCCGTTACGCTTTGCGGTGTATGGGCGCAGCAGGGGATTGAAAGACACTTATGATTAAATAACTTTTTTGCTTATGATGCAGCTATTAGAAAGATATTAGTCCGATAATTATTATATTTATGTAATAATAAAAAACATAAAGGACACTATTTTCGTTGCTTTCTACATTATCTTGCTGATGTTTTCTTTTTTCCAGTAAAATAGTGCACAAAAAAGAGGGTGGCTTTTTTCATTGCCACCCTCGATAGCTATTTCAGTGTTTACTTGAGAATAGCGCCATTATCTTTGAGCCATTGTATGAATTCTTCGGGGCTTTTTGTTGTCATACGTAGTGTGTTGGTGTCGTAAAAATATATGTCTTGAGTAAGTATTATGTTTTTGAGCACAGCTCCGCTAACCAGGGTATCAGACGAAAACCGTGCCCAGGAAAAGTCGGTTCGCTCCGCGTATACCCCTCTAAGGTCTGCGCCGCCTAGTTTTGCTTGTCGCATATTGGCGCGCGATATATCAGCATTTCTGAGAGTCGCCCATGTAAAATTAGCCTGTCTTAGATCACTTTGGGCAAGATTTGCTTGTATAAGAATGGCACCCATAAGATTTGATTTATATAAATTAGTTTTATATAAACAGGATTTTTCTAAATTAGCCCGTTCCATATTAGCTTCTTGGAGACTTGCGTTTATAAGGGTTGCACCTTTAAGATTTGATTGAAAGAAATTTGCTTCATTAAAACAGCCGTTGGTTAAATCACTCAGCTGTAAATTTGCCCAAGCGAGATTTATGTAAGGAAGCCATGAATCTTTTAAGCAGGCCATGAACAAGTTTGCCTGACGCATATTAATTTCTTTAAGCTCTGTTGTTCTGGGAATGAATGTCGATGGGTTTGCGCCACAAATGTTTGCTTCTCGGAGATTTGCACCTTCAAAACTAGTACCATTAAGAACTGTTTCTGACAAATCAGTTTCTAACAAATCGGCCATTTTGAAGTTCGTATTTGTCAGGTTTGCCCCCGGAAAAAGCGCGCCATAAAGCGTGGCCCAGTAAAATGTTGCCCCTGTCAGATTGGCGTTCTGAAAAATAGCCATTTGTAAATTGCTATAATCAAAATGAGCTTCGGGAGATTCGCTTTCCCTAAAATTTGCACCGAGCGAATCCGTTTGACGTAGGCTTGCATTTACAAGAATACTGCGCGCAAAATTGGCACCAATGAGTTTTGCTGCTTCAAATATTGCATTTTGAAGGTTTTTTCCGCCTAAATCTTTTCGCTCCAAGTTTACACCTGACAAATTTCTCCTAGGGCATGATCGATTCGATAATAATACATTAAGATCATTGGTGCCATAGCAAAAACTGGCGCCCATGCATGCTAATGCTGCGAGCAGACATGCCATCATGCGATACCCCCTTTTTATCTATACGTTTTTTCTTGACATTTTAATTCTATTTGAATTTCAAGTCTCAACGCAATAGTGATACATATGATGTTTTAATAAGTGCTTTAAATGAGGAAAGCGCGAAGCTGGGGTGAAAAAGGGAGGGCAAGCGGTGTAAGTACCATTTTTTTAGGCTTACACCAGTATAGATTTTTAAAGGTGAGTTCGGTGCATTCCAATAAGGGCTATTTTATGTAGTTTTGTTTTGCGCATTAAACAACCTTTGGTATGGAGTATTCCATGGTTGCTGAAATGGGGTTTTTATCTATATAATTGGTGTAAGTAAGTATTGTGCCGCCGCAACTTTTATAAAAGGCCTCTAAGCGTTTAAATTGGCTTACCCGTTGCTCTGAAGGAGCGGTAAAAGGGACAGCTTGCCATTCTATTTTTTCGCAGCCTTTTTCTGTGAGGATTATGTTTGCCATTGAAAACAAAAGGGCACCGTATCCCTTGCATTGATGTTCTGCCTTGACTTGCAGCAGACTAATATAACCATGCAATTCTGTTCGACTGAATTGTATAGAGCCGCATTCTTCTTTGGTTGTCTGGTCTACGAGGGTAATTTTATAGGATCCTGAGGTAGCTTCTTCCTGTTTGGTGAGTATTGGCTTTACGATGCTTTTTTTGACAAAAGCATTGGCCGCGCCAGTGTAATTTTTAACTGATAGTGCAAGAAAGCACCAGAGAATACCTTTATTCATCATCAATCCTCCATTCAAAAACTGATCGCATCTCTTTACTAGCATACTGGCGATTTGCACGTATGCAACAGGTGTTAAAAGTGCAAAATGAAAATACAATTATTAGTGTGTGGCGAAAAAAAAGATGTTGTTTCTTAAAAAGGAACAGTGGCATTCTTAGGATGGTTATGGATAACAAAACCCTTTGTAAAAAAGCTTTTTCATGCGGTTGGCTGTATACCATCTTGTAATCTATTGCATTGGGACCTCTTTTTTAGCTAGAGTATGCATTAAGGGAATAAGGGGTATTGGGATTATTGAAAAAAGCGTGGGGAGATCTCCTGTGAAACGCTTATCATTTCAACCGATAAACACGCAACAGCCACTCGGTTTTTCGCGGTTTATTGAAGAACCATTATCAGAAGCAACCATTTTAGACATACAAGATGCTTTTTTGACTAATGGTATGCATACGCTCTCTGTTGAAAATGTTGCTATGGGAAGAAGTCTGGTAAATACTTTTTTGAGTTCTCTTGATTGTTATTATGCTACTGCATGTCTTACTCATTCTGACCAGCCATTAGCGACGACTGTCTATGATTTATTTGCCGATATTGATTCGTATGCGCATGGTGCGCGCGGCGATTTGGAAGAATTTTTTCTTGAACGATTTTACGTTGATTTTCTCTGGATTGAATATACCCAGAAACTCAAAGAGACATGGTGGGTATCTGACTTTGAGCAAAAATTGAGGGATTTAAAAATCGATCAACATATTCCGATAATTTGCCTGAAATACGGGATAAAATGAAATTTCTGATAATGGTTATTATGTAAACATTGCCTTCTCAATATCTCCTCCGTCTCCCCTTTCGCTCGTCTCGACTTGCTTCGGTGTTGGGTCTCAATATTCTATATTCTATACTCAATATTCTATATTCTATATCTGTATAGAGGGTAATTCTATACAGAGCAGGCCTTGTTCGTTCAGCCACATGCCTGGGGTTGGGGTGCCAGGCTGACGACCGTCTTCATGGAGCGCAGAGCCGCCGAATAAAAGTCTGTTGCCGATACGCAAGGGAGCAAAATAAGACTGTTGTGTCTGCAATGCCCGAGAAATAAGGGTGATGTTTTTTTGTGATCGGTGATAACAATACAATGCTAATGCAGTATCGGTCTGTGTTCGCTCTGGATGTACACGATCGGCACTATCAACAAAATAGATCGCCTCTTGGTCATAATAGGGTAAAAGAGGCAGTATCGATTCGTACAAACGTGAGGAGCTTTCAGGAAGAAGTAATTCCAGCGGAATTTGGAACGTAAACAATTCTTGCAAGTGCCACATAGGAGTAACAAGCGAACGTTCGTTTCCCACAGATACTGAAACAGAACCAGATAACGTCATGCGATATACGTAATAACAAGTTAATGGCATCACGATGTCATGTCTATCAAGGTGTGTTGGATGGCCTATACAAAAACCATCGTGATCAGAGAGCATATATAAAAAAGCAACGGGTTGTGTACCAAAATCGAGAATTTTTTCGTGTTCTGAGATTCCTATAAACGGTTCTTTTTGCTGGAAATTATTTGAAAGAAGCTCTGAAACATGACGTTCAAAGTCTTGAGTGTTGTTAAAAGGATTGATTGGATTGCAGATTGTCGGTGGATAAGGGGCACGCATAAGTGCATAAGAACCGCCCTGCATGTCAGGTGTGCGTTCAATGTAAAAGAGTGTTGATTCTATTTTATTAGGATACATACAATCTTTCCCCTTCTTAATGACAAGAGGATCGATTTCACCGTGTAAGGTGCCTTGAAAAATGCCATAGTGCTCTTGCTGCTTGGCATGGAAATAGTAACAGGAAGCATCTATCCAAGCCAGGTTACCAATATCATACACCGGCTCATACCATTCAAGTGATTTTGGAGAGCGCTTGCTGTGCATTTTTATTTTTATGCGTCCATTATCAATAAAACTAAAACCAATATCCTGTGGGAGCATTTTCACTCCTGCGGGGGTAAATGTTGAAAGCAGCGCTTTAGTTGCCGCTTTGGTGAGCGGATCCCAAAGCCATAGCTCGATATGTGTAAGCGATTTTTGATAGAGGATATACACTTTTTGCTCGTTTTCATACCCTGTTGCCGCAACGGGATATAAAAACTCCTCTCCATGTATTCTGCTGATAAAAAGGCCGGTGAGCGTAGACAACCAAATTTTTTTTATGAATATATGCGCAGACAACATAGTGATTCCTTTTTATCGGGGGGGCAATTGAGTGCTGTAGGTAGCATATAAAAAAGTACAAAAAAAACCATCGCACTGATACAAGATCAATGCGATGGAAAAAAGGAGAGTAGTAATGAAGCCTAATTAAAGGGGAAAGTATAATCAGTTAGATTACCTTTCCGTATTACACCTATCAGTTTAGGGTAAATTTTTGTCATGTCAACTTTTAAAAAATATATTTTTCCCGTTAATTCAAGGAAAAATCAAGCATTGTTACCAATAACTGTAGTCTATTTTTCTATACTTGTCAAGTGGATGATTTTTTTAATAACAATAACTGGCGAGCAGATTTCAATCTGTCAAGCTGATACGTTGGGCCCCTTGTTGAGATAATTGCCGTGCCAAGGACGTGGCGCGTAAAGGAGAGGTAAAAATAAGCTGATTTTTAAGGGTATTGAGCAGGAGTAGGAGTTGCTCAATACGAGTATCATCAAAATCGGTCATGAAGTCATCTAATAGAAATACCGTCTTAGGCCCTGCTTGTTGGTTGAGTAGGCGAATAAGGGCTGTTTTGAATATGAGGGCGATGAGTTTTTGCTGCCCTCGCGAAGCGAATGCTTTTGGCCTTTTCTCCTGAAAAGCAAGGGAAATATCATCCAAATGAGCCCCAAAAAGGGTCCGCCCCCACAGTTTCTCCTTGGCGTGTAAGTCCGGGTGTTCCAGAAGGAATTCTTGAAGCGTTGGGGCATCTCCCATAAGTTTTGGTACATAGCGGCAGGCAATGGGACAACTAAGTCCATGATCGCCCTTTTCCAATGCCGCTACCTCTTGTTCCATTTTTGCTAATAACATGCGCCGCTGTTCCTGAACGGAGGTAGAAAGCTCCCACAATTGTTGGGTCCAAACCATATACTCATCATGCGAGTGCCGCGGGTCTTGTAGCAGAGCATTGCGTTGTCCGATGCAGGTGCGTAGATTGCGTACCTGTGAAACAAAGGTGGGATCGCTGAGTAAGAGCGCTTGGTCTAAAAATGCACGCCGCACTTCTGGGCCACCCGTAATAAGTAAAATGTCATCTTCAGTGAGTGTTGCTACACGGTAGTGGGTAAGTAATTCTTTGTAAGAACTTATGGTGCGGTCATCTATTTTGACTAAGCGGCGTTTGTGTTGAAAACCTACTTGCGCCTCATGGGTCAGTGGTAGGCCGCTGCTGTTGCTGGTAAATGAGGCTTTAATAAAAAATGAATGAGCGCCAGCAAACACTAGTTCTTGCGGAATATGTGTTCTAAATGAGCGTAAGTAGCAAAGATAGTGCAGTGCTTCAAGTAATGATGTCTTTCCTGAACCATTCGCACCTTCCACGAGCACCCTGTTACTTTCAAAGTGTAGTTGGCTATGCTCAAAACAACGGAACTGTTTGAGCTGTAAACGTGTTAATTGTATTGCGTAACTCTCAGAGTCCGTTATTTCAGGAGGGAGCTTTTTTGTCAAACTCAAAGTATCAGACTCCGCACTGCTCGGAAAAAAATCAGTCTCCTGCCGGTTCTGCATGGGTGCGTTTTCATCTGTTGTCAGCAGAATTTTAGCGCGTGGTATACGAGACTTACTGAGCATTGGTTGGTGCTACCGGCATAACCAGATACAATAAATGAGTATCAGAAGCAGTGGTTTCAAAAATAATAGGTTTTGCTGCATTTTTGAGATAAAAAGTGAGCTGTTCATCAGAAAATGCTTGGAGGCCACTGAGTAAATAAGGGGCATAAAAACGTACATCAAGAGTAGCGCCGGTAAATCCTTGCATAGGCACTTCTTCTTCGAGTTTTCCAACTTCTTTGTTATGCATTGATACATTGAGCAATTCTTGATCAAAGCCGAATTTGGTAGCAATAAATTGGCCTGAAAGCAGGCAGGCAGACCGACGCAATGTTTTTACCAAATGAGCGCGATCGACTGTCGCGGCCGAAAAATCTTTTTTATCTAAAATAGCGGCGTATTGTGGAAAAGGATCAGCAAGGAGTTTGGTGAAAAAATTAAATGATTCACCGGAAAAGACTAGTTGGTTTCCGCAGACACCGATAAATATGGTGTTTTCTTGTGCGCCCTCTAATAATTTTTTTAATTCAAAAACAGCGCGTCGCGGCATGAGCCATGATTTTGATTCACCAAGGGTATATTTTTCTGAACGAACTTGCGCCAGGCAGTGGCCGTCTGTGCTTGTCATTTTTAATTCTTTTTCAGAGATTTCTAAGCATAAGCCATTGAGTGCTGGATTGGCATTATTTTGAGGAATAACGAACGCTACTTTGTTGAGCATGCCAAGCAAAAAGGATGCATCGATTTGCATAAGGTTTTCGATGCGTTCTGGAAAGGGAGGAAATTCCTGAGCTTCCTTAATATTAAGAGTCAGGCGCACTTTTCCTGCTTTAACAATTAATTGTTGTCCGGTATTTGCTATTTCAATATCCCCTTCTAATTCTTTGATTAATTCAAAAATACGGCGGCCGGAGACAAGAAAATCTTGCGGTATATCAATGTCGCTTTCTTTTACCAGGTAGCTTGCTTGAAGGCTGATTTCAAGATCGGTGCTTTTGAGCACGAGTTCTTTGTGGCCCACGTGAAATAAAATAGAGGAGGTGGCATCGAGCGTGGTGCGCTTTGTGCAGATAGGCTGCATAGCGGCAAGAATATTCATAAATGGTTTTTGTTCAACAAGAAATCGGCATTCCATAGCAAAGACCTTTTTTTACGAAAATTATTTTTATTGTTTGCTCACTATAACACCATGCTTTTTTTCAAATATAACATATTGCTGTGTAAGCTGTTTTTACGATAGTAAAGAACTCTCTTTTAAAAAAAAGAGTCGTTGTGTAGTATACCGTTTGGTGAAAAAAATGAGAAGAAATGAGAGAACAAAACAGAGTGTTCCCATCAATTCTTGTAACTTGGTAAAAAGAGCACAAGAGCATGCACCTATATCTATTGCGTATCTTCCTGATAGATAACGGTGCACGCTCTTGCGGTGAAAAGTGTTACAAAGCTATATTAGCAAGTCGCGTAGGTTCCCCTGCTGTTCCTAAGTGCACGGTGTGCACATCAGTGCCGTAATTTTTTCCATTAGCATAGGCAAGATTGCTAAGCAGATAATTATAGTTGCTACTTGCCTCAAGGCCAATACCATCACCACCTTGTACGCTGGTGATGCGGTTGTTCCGCATAAGACATCCGGCCGGATAGAGACCATATAACGCTAAATAACCGAGAGGGTCAGCATCGCCACCGCCAACAGCAAGCAGTGGTGCATCAGTCTTGCTTAATCGCCAAAAGAGAGAAAATGGTTGTGCGATAGTATCAAATGCCCATTGCTCGGTTAGGTATGGCGCTTGTTGGCTGTCAAAAAGATAATGAACAATAAACCCGGGATTGCTTTCGCTGGTGGATTGATCAACGCCGACGGTGAGATAGGCAGAGCCCTCTATATCAGTCATCCAAGCAAGGCTGCGTGTACGAGTAGCAGGATTTGTTGGATAGTGCAATGCGTGCAAGAGAGTTGCTGTATTTTCAGTCGGATGATAGCTATAGATCTGTACATACCCACTTGTGCTGCTACTGTCGGCAGAGTAACCGCCGATGGCAAGGAATAATGCGCCATTAGTATCTTTGTGCCAGGCGCCAGATAAGGCCGTCATACCCATATTGAGCGGTATAGTTTTTTGTAAGATCAAGGTCGCAGATGATGCATTATATGTATAGATATGCACAAAACCTTCTGTGCCACCGCTGCAGGCAAGGTAGTGGGTGCCGTCAGCGTCGGTAATCCAGGCAATAGAGGTAATAGTGGCTTGCGCTCCTTGATCATCGCTTGCTTTTTGGGTAAGCGATCCCGTTTCAGGGTTATATTCGTACAGGAATAGGCGTGCAGGAGAGGTATTGTTTGTCGTGGTGCTTGCAGCTATGAGCGGTGCGCCATTTGCGGCCCAGGAAAGAGCATTAAAACTACTGTCTTGCGTCCGCACCTGCCCATTGAGCGTAAGCGTTCCTTGCGCGGTATCGTAGCGATATATTTTTATAAAAGCACCCTCATCATCACCGCCGCCAACAGCCAGCTGCGATGCACAAATGTCAGTATACCACGATACTTCAGAGAGTCTTCCCGTGTTCGCAATCGTCTGTGTGCCGTGTAGGTCGAGTGATTCTGAGAGCTTGTTATATTTAAAAATGCAAACACTTTTATTGCTGATACTGGCTATATACGGCGTGTTGTGAGAGTCAAAACAGCCGGCAATCGAATATACTCGCGTTGCCAATGCACAATAGAGTGAGCTGATTGGTGTGATCGTTTTTTCTTCGTGATTAACTGAACAACTTGCTATACTGCCCGGTTCAGAGCCACCGATGATTAGCTGCGTAGCGCCTTGCTTGTTTGTGTGACCGGCACTTGCCGTAACAGCAGTGCCGGCAGAACCGATGGTAATTGATTCGTTAAGAGTAAGCTTTTCTGTGGTTGCATCATAGAAATAGAGTGCAGCAAATCCGTTTTCGTGCGCAGCGCCCCCGGCCACCAAGCACGGCGTTTGGTTTTCAAACAACTGCCAAGAGAGCGTGTATATGGCAGTTCCTAGATCGCTTGCTTGAGTCTTTTGTTCAAGCAATGCGGGCGCCTTGCTTGGATCATAGGAGAATATTTTAACATAGCCTCCTGCAGTATTTTTGCCCCCTGCCGCCAGGTGAAGCGTTGCGAGCGGTTGCCAGGAGAGACTATGCACGGTAGAGCCAAGGTCGCTTATCTGTTCACCGTGAGAGCTTATTATGCCGCTGTTGGGATCATAGGAGTATATTTTTATGAATCCATCAATATCCCCTCCGCCTATGGCTAGATAGGTATCATGTTCATTGTGGTACCAGGAGAGCGCGTAACCGCAGGAATTTTCTTGTACCGTTTGTGATCCATGGAGAACCAATTCTCCCTGGGGGGCACTATACGTAAATATGTGTATAAAACAGTTAGAATCTTTTTTGCCGGTAACAGCCACGTAGGCCTTTTGTGTATCGGTAAGCCAAGCTAGTGCATAGAGTTCTACGCTGCCATTTGCCGCGGTGATGAGCTGTTCTCCCTTAAGAATCAGCGCTTTTGTGTAGGGATCAAACTGGAAAATCTGGATAAATCCTTGGCTCTGATCCTGTGTAGTGCGGATGTGGCCACATACTGCTAAATAGGGGATATTATTGCCATCGGTATACCATGCGGCGGCATACAGATAGGTTTTGGTGTCAAAAAAATAGTTGATAATCGCTTGAGGATTAATCGCGCCAGATGACACGTTGTATGGGTATATTGTAAGATAAGAGCCGGCAATGGTGCTACAGGCTAGATAGCCCGTTGTTTCATTGTAGTCAAGCACGGAGAGAGCCGTGACTTGAAAACTTGTCTCTTGATCGTTTAAGGTGATTTGCTGTGGCGCATAAATACCAAAAGCTTGTGAGCTTTGTGGTGCGTTGATGGCGGAAATAGTACAATCGGTAATGGCGGTGTTACGCTCCATTTCTAGTTGAATGCCGCACGCTTTCTGTCCTTGCGTGCCCGTTGTTTCGATGGTACATGCGGTACAGGAGTTAAATGCATTATTATAGCCGCTAACGGCGTAAAAACCGGCGATGTTTTGTGCACCGGTGAGCGCAGTTGCGAGGCTCGCGCTTGCCGAACAATTGGTGCAGTTATTGAGTATATAACCATTTTCTGTGTGTCCTTGCGCGGTACAGTGGGCGATGCGAATGTTGCTTGAATCTTGTGCGAGTATGCCTTTTGAGCTATTAATACAGGTACACTCGGTAAGCATAACGTTTTGCGCAGTGCGTATGTCGATGCCAATTGCTACCTGCCCCGGTGTGTCTGGGCCGATGGTGCCCTCACTTACTTGTATATTTTTTTTGCCATCAATGAGGATACCATAT
Source organism: bacterium (assembly GCA_021777215.1). Lineage (GTDB taxonomy): Bacteria > Babelota > Babeliae > Babelales > Vermiphilaceae > JAJYDS01. The sequence continues at coordinate 81,903 of JAJYDS010000002.1, read as the reverse complement.
CCTTTTTGTGGGTCGCCGGTTATGCGATGCCCTTTCATATACAAGGTGACATTGTCATGATCTATTACCAGCGAGCCGTCAATATCATTGGCTAGTCCATAGGGGCCATCCTGATTGATTGGCGGATTGTTAGGTGCGTAAATGGGCTTTGGATTTGCTGCCGCCACCTGAACAGCTATTTGACGAGTGCCTGATCCTATAGAGTGACCATGTGGATCAATATGCGCACGCGCTCGCGGTGCCATGACAGTAAGACCGATAAAAAACGCAACTATTTTTATGCAGGGATATCGCATATGATCTCCTTTTATACTAAGGGTTGAGGATATGAACATCTTAGGTATAAAAATATTTGCCGGCGAAGATCAAGGGAACGACATGAGTACTTTATGAGCGGGGATGTTTTTTATCGTAAATATTCCGCAGATAGCTGGTTTCTACGTGAGTATAGATTTGTACTGTTGCTAGATTTTCATGTCCCAAAAGCATTTGTAATGACCGCAAATCTGCGCCCTGCTTGAGCATATGAGTAGCGAGCGAATGACGGAGCTTATGAGGAGATATTGTTCTTCCAATGTCGGCTTTTTCGCATAGTTGCGTAACAATATTCCAACAGGCTTGCCGAGTGATGGGGCGTATTTTCCCTGCATAAAAAACGGGAAATAAATACTCCGTTTTTTGATGTTTGGCTGCAAGAGAGAGTTGAACGTTGTTGATATGGGCCCGCAGTAAGCTCATTATGGGTGCTGGCAATGGTATCATGCGCCCTTTTCCCCCTTTTCCCATGACATAGACAAATCCAGTATCAAAATGAAGTGCGGAAAAAGTGAGATTGATTAATTCACTAATACGCATACCCGATACATAGAGTAGATAAATAAGCGTTTTATTGCGCAGCGCGTGAATGGAAGTATCAGCATCTGCAGCCGCAAGTAATTTTTCTATTTCTGGCTCTGAAAGATATTCAGGGAGTCGCTTTTCTAATTTGGGAAACGTAAGATCTTGCGCGAGATTCGGCATGCCATGGCGCTCGTGCGCATAGGTAAAAAGGACTTTGAGTGCAGATATTTTGCGTGTGATACTTCGCGCACTCAGCGCGAGCGTCTCTTTGAGGTAGCGTAAAAATTCTTTTATGTCGGTTATGTTCGTCTTTTCAAGCGTTACTTGTCTTTCCTCCAAAAATTGTACAAACTGGGCTATGTCTTGTTGGTAGGCACTAAAGGTATTAGTGCCTACCCTTTTTTCTGTTAACAAATAGGATTCGAACTGCGTTTGCAATGCATTACTACTCATACTGATCCTTTTTTATTTTTCGCAGTAAGCTTAGTATGACTTGGCTACAAGTACATCCTGTTTGCTTGGATTATCACAGGCAAAGCACGTTTTGAACGTTTTTTCTTCAATTAAGCAGCGCGTAGAAGCTTGAAATTCTTTTAGCTTAGCTTCGCATGCAGGATCACCACACCAGCCGGTTTGATAAAAGCCTCCCTCCTGCTGAAGCTTTTTACCAAATGTAGCCAATTTTTCTTCTTTGTACCACATAGCTTGTTGAAGTTCTTGCGCACGGTTAAACATTGCCGTATGTACTTCTGCCAATTTCTTTTGTATTGTTGAAGCAATTTCATCAACAACTGATACTATATCTTTGCCTAATCCCAAGCGATCAACCATGACTGCTTTTTTTTGCGCTACATCACGGGGCCCAATTTCAAGACGCACTGGTACACCGCGGATTTCCCAGTGATAAAATTTGGCACCTGGTGTTTTTTGGTCGTCTGTATCAATTTGAACACGGATTCCTGCTTTTTTTAGTGCCGCTGCAACGGCATTGGCAGAGTTCATAACCGCTTCTTTTTCTTCTTCTTTTTTGAAGATAGGAATAATAATGACTTGAATAGGTGCAATTTTGGGTGGGAGGCAGAGTCCTTTTTGATCGCCGTGCACCATAACCAGTGCGCCTATGAGTCTGGTGGTAACTCCCCAGCTGGTTAAATAAGGATAGGCCAACTGTCCATTTCTATCTTGGAATTTCATATCAAACGCATGGGCAAAGCTTTGAGAGAGCAAATGGGAAGTACCCATTTGCAATGCCTTACCATCTTGCATAAGTGCTTCAAAAGTAAGCGTTTTTTCTCCGCCCGGGAATTTTTCTTGCTCAGATTTTTGACCACTAATAACGGGTATGGCCAGGTAGTCCTTTGCCAGAGCGACATATTCTTTGAGCATCATGAGAACTTCTTCTTCGGCTTCTTTCTTGGTTTCATGCGCCGTATGCCCTTCTTGCCAGAAAAATTCTGTGGTGCGCAAGAAAGCACGCGGGCGCATTTCCCAGCGGACTACGTTAGCCCATTGATTAATTTTGATAGGTAAATCACGCCAGGACGTGAGCCAGCGAGCAAACATGTAGTGAATAATGGTTTCTGAGGTTGGGCGTACCACAAGAGGTTCTTCTAGCTTTTTTCCTCCCGCATAGGTAACAACGGCAAGTTCTGGAGCAAATCCTTCGACATGTGCGGCTTCTCGCTTGAGGAATGACTCTGGAATGAAAAGAGGGAACATGGCATTTTGGTGCCCGGTTTCTTTGATGCGTTCGTCAAGTCGATTTCGTATATTTTCCCAAATTGCAGTGCCATACGGGCGAATGATAACAGTGCCGCGTACGGGGGATTCATCGGTAAGTTGTGCTTGATAAATGACTTCGTTATACCAGTCAGAGAAATTGTTTTTAATATCAGGCAATGAACTGCTCATGGGCACTCACTTTTTGCTATGAAATACGATACAACGGTATTTACTGTAGCAAAGGGCCCCTAAAAAGTACAGTTATCCCAGGAGCAATTAGTTTTTGCTTGGCAAACGGGCGTTTTCCGATCCGAGGCGTGTTTTCTTTGCGCGTACTATTGTTGCGAGCAGCGTTCGTATAGGGAGCGGCCCGCCATACTAACGGCCCCACCGGTGGCAGCACCGGCAAGAAATACCGCTGTTGCGGGGTATGCCTCTCCTGTCATTCTATTCGCTTCACTTTCTACTGCTTGTTTTGCCGTTTCTTGTGCTTCATTAAGTGCAGCAGAAAGCGTTGTTATTCTTTTTTCGGTAAGTTCTTTTGCTTTGGCAGTAGTTTCTAGATCTTGCGTAAGTTCTGTGATTTTTTTCTGTAAGCTCTCTTTTTCTTGTTTGAGCAGGTTGTTTTCTTGGACAAGAGCCGTCTGCTTTGTTTCTAATTCCTGAGTCTGTTGGCGCATTTTTTCTTCCAGGGACTTTTTTTCATTAATGAGCCGCGCCATTTCTTCGCGTACCTTTTTTTGGTAGGTGGCCGCTTGTTGTTTGTAGTTTTCAATTACCGTTTCTTCGCGTCTGTTTGCCATTGCTTCAGCATCACCTTGAGATAGCATGGTTGCTACAGTTTGCGTTTCTTGCGTTGTCTTTTCTGGTTCCCGGTGTTTTCCCTTACCTTTAAACATGGCATATACTGGTGTACAAAAAACCGCTAAAAACACGGTTGTGCCAAGTATGTATAGTTTCATATTTCCCCCTTAATCTTGAGCACTCCCCAGTGCTCTTATATTTATATGTACCATATTCACGATGGCGGATGCAAAGCTTATTGATCTAGCGATGCTTTTGACTGGTGGTGATGTTAAAAAAGATAAAGAAGAAGGCACCCCCTTTTTAGAGCAAGAGCCTTCTTCTTTAACCAGAGAGGGGTTTAATTCCCCGAGGCTTGCCTCGTAATTCTTTGATTTTTTTTGTGTCTTAAGATGATCCGCAGCTTGCTGCGGGGAGTTTCACGTATTTTTAGAGAACTAGAGTTTCTTAGAGGTCCAGTTCGAATATGAGACTTTCAGTAGAGGAAGATTTTTTTGTTTCTCCTGAAATATAACTTTCATCATCAGCGTTTTCACTTCCTGAGAAATCTTTGTGACATGCTTCTTTTGAGATAGCAGTACCGGCATTCCTGCGTATTGCTATCGGAAGTGTTTCTGTTTGGCTGACAACGATAGGCTCACTCTCTTGACGGTTTTGTGCTTTTGTTGCCGGTGCAGCAAGCGACTGGTCAGTGCTTGCCATGTTTAATTGATCATTAGATTTCAGTTTTTTGTGAGTCGATGCTTGTGCCATCAGCATCATAACGATTGATCCTATGGATGTTGTTTGTCGATTATTTGTCTGGCCAGCAAGACTGGAGTTGTGATTTAACCTATCTTTTTCGGCTGGCAGCATTTCTTCAGTTATGTTGCCAATACTTTTGAGCGGCTCTTTATGTGATGGTTCTGGAGGTGTTTGCTTTTGTCTGGTTTTTTTACCGAGTAGGTATGCAGGATAGAGATCTTCTAGTTTTCTGGGCTGTGGTGCTTGAGTTTTTTGAGGTTCAGGCATAAATACCGGCTGATTAAGTTTGGGTTTTATTGATTTTGGAACCGATATAACGGGTGTATCATCAGGGCTAAATGATGGTTCTTGCTCGGGATGTTCCATTGGCCCAAAACAGTAATCATAGGAAAGGAAGTTCTCTGGAAATTGGGCAGAACAGGATTTTGAGTCTCGCGGGAGCAGGAGCGAATGTTGGTCTTGTGGCGTTCCTGCAGGAAAGGAGACTGTATCTGATGGGAAGTGAGACGTTGCATCGCTTTCAAAAGAGTTGGCATTCGAGCTGACAGAACCAATCCAATTTGATCCAAGAATCCATTGGCCAGGTGTCATCGCATGTGTCGCCACTTGAACAAAAAGTAATAAAAACAGTGGTAATGTGTTTTTTTGCATATAAAGATCCCCCATTTTCTAAAAAATAAACAAAAGCTATAAGAAACATGTGTTTTTTGTGTTTTCATAACTATACTATCATTTTTATCAAATATTTCAAGTAGAAATGTTTTGTTTTTATGGTAAATTATCTAATTTTCACGGACTGTACCTTTGATACACCCATCTAGGACCACGCCTATGATAGGTTCTTAGGGGCGATAGGAAAAAAGATTTTACCACCGTATGCGGGCACATGGTTTTAAGCAGAACTATTGGTTTAGTAGAAAACTCAACAGAACTTAATGTTTTTTTGCAGATTCGAGCAACAATCGCTGGGCAGATTATAAAAACTAAGTACAAAAGTAAAAAAAGTAGGGAAGACGCTTTTTAGGGCCAAGAAAGACTGGTTAGGGTCTCTTGTGGGAGTATGGCTGTCGCTCATCGAAAGTATTCCCTATTTATCTGTTTTACCACATCAAAAAGATCATTATTAGGATATTGGAAGAAGTCTACCTGAATAATATTCGGTATGTGTCCCGCCCGTTCAGCTAATTTTTTAAGACGGTTATGCAGGCAAGCCCGTTTATTAACTTTTTTGGCCGCAGCCTTTGATCCCCCTATATTTTCAGTGACAAAGTGGTGCACGATGAATATTTTATTACATGGTTCCTGATGACGAGTGGCAAAAGCTAGCTCTCCACGCTTGGGCATACAGTCGCCTTTTTCACACTGTAAGTCTGAGGCTGAATCAAAAGCCCATTCAGTGTCCCATGCAAAATCCCAGAGATTATGTAACCAGGGGTACTGATCAAAGACAAGAGGAACCTCTGCATGCACAAATAATACAAGCCGTTTGTTTTGTTCTATCATCTGCGCAAGAGTCGGCCATGGTCTATTTTTATCCTGGCTATGTGCATAGCGATTAAGTCCGACGGAGCTTAAATCATCAGCTAAGCGTTGCAAATTGTTGGTATGGTCCTCAAGGATTAGGGTGACAATCTCATTGGGATTTTTTTGCATAAAATTGGCGATATCAGTTAAAAAATCAACAAATCGGCGTTGGGCGGGATCAAAAATACAGTGTGGAAACTGAATTGTTCCTCGTGCATTTTCTAGCCCGTAGGCCGTATTGCATGCCTCACGAATGATAGTGTTAAGAGGTTCCATCTGCTTAAGCACATCGCGGGCAAAAGAACGAAACAGACGCGGAACCTTATCAGCAACATGATCGAGATATGATTTACTTAAAAAGTCTTTAGTCATGCCATGGCAGACATAAGCAACTGAGTTGCCCATGGCATCGCGGTCGTACCATACATGTACCTTGAGAGCCCGAATACCTCTTTTTAATTGCTCTGAAACAGGCAGATCTTGGTTGCATACCGATGAGGCTACATTTGACTGAGCATTGTGTGCGGCGGGAAATGCGACATCGTTATAGTGGCGCAAAAGTAAATTTTGGGGTATAGACCCATGACAATTCAGTGTTGTTATGCTAAAAAAAACTGAAAAAATAGTAAACGATAGCACAATAAATGTTCGTCTAATGAAAAAAAATGCTCCATTGTTTTTTAGTCTATGCATGTTTTGTTCCAACGATTGTATGTTATGCATAAAGCCTCTCCAGCAAAGTTTTTCATGATTTTCTGTCGGTAGTTTCAGCGGTAATTTCGTATTTAGTATTGCATACTTTTTTTTACACTCTCAACAAAATGAAAACAAAAATACAAAATTTTCGTTGACAACTATTGATTTTTTATAAGTATTTACTATAAGATGAAAGTAGGATCGTGAGTGTAGAGTTTAACCATATAAAAAAAGGAGACCTCATGGCGGTTAAGAAAAAAGCAACTGCTAAAAAGGTAACCAAACGTAAAGTAGCCAAAAAGGTTACTAAAAAAAAGGTTGCCAAGAAGGTTGCCAAGAAAAAGGTTGCTAAGAAAAAGTAAGCAACGCTTTAGAGAATAAAAACAGGCTTCTTATTTTTAAGAAGCCTGTTTTGTTTTAGTGCTTTTGATTGTAAAATAAAGACCGTTTTTTAATTCCTTTAGCATCTTTTTTCTAGCGATGGTGTTTCATTTTTTTCATACAATTCTTGTTTGTAAAAAATATAGAGGCCGATGAAAGTAATGCCTAATGAGGCAAAAAAGTGCCATCCTATGGTTTCAGACAAAAGAATATATCCCCAAATTGCCGTAAATAAGGGTGTAGTAAAACCGGCAAATGATAAAAAAGTCGCAGAATAATAGCGTAATAAATATCCGTAAATGTTGTAACAGATAAGGTTAGCGATAATAATTAATGCAATAAGGTAAATCATAAAAAGAAGAAGACCAATTTCTTGGGTGCCCAGTAGTTTTGCTAGGTAGTGGCCCAATGTATCATCCGAAGCAGTGCAACAGGAAATGCGTGGTGCACCTTCAACAAGAAGTGATGTTATAAAGGCAAGTATGCCTCCACTGGTCATAGCGATGCCATTGAGCATAAGCACAGAATATCCTCTGCTTTGTATCAACTTTTTTATGAGGAGCCATGCATAAGCAGACGAACAGACAGAGACTAAGAGTGCAAATTCAGGTAAAGATATGCCCCATAATTGTCCGACAAGCCCTTCTTGAGGTGCTTGCGCATATAAAATGGGCAAAAAACCAAACATACCAATGGAGAGCCCCAGCCACTTTTTACGGTTGAGTCTTTCTGCAAAGAGAGCGTAGGAAAAAAGAGCGGTTACAAAGGGGGAAAGATTATACAGCAAGCACGTTTTTGCTGATGAAACATACTGTAAAGCCCAAAATTCAGATAAAAATGCGATGTAGATATGAAAAAAAGTTAGTTGGGTATAGGAAACTATATCTTTGATACTAAATTGCCATGACTTGCGATTAAAAAGATAGAGATAGCTAAGCAACAATGAACCGCCCATGAGCATACGTACGCTGATAAAAAAAATAGGCGATGCATATTGTACTACCGCTTTGCCCAACGTAAAAGTACTCGCGAGTAAGAGATATTGCACAAGCACCAAAAACATGACGTCTCCTTTTTAGTCGCCATCTTCTGTTATATGAATATCGGTATCCAAAAGTGAAAGGCGTTCAATTCGCGTAGCTTTTCCTGTTTGTGTATCTATCTCTATAACAACACCATTCAATAAAACTGGTGCGCTAGAGTCAACGACAAATTTTACTGGTAACTGGGTAATAAAATGTTCTATGATGGGTTCTTTTTTCATGCCGAGCATTGAATTGAGAGAGCCGACCATTCCTACATCGGTAATATACGCCGTTCCTTGCGGCAAAATACGTTCATCGGCAGTTTGTACATGGGTGTGTGTACCAAAAAGTGCGCTTATTTTTCCATCTAAAAAATATGCTAAAGCCATTTTTTCAGAGGTTGCTTCAGCATGGAAGTCGATGATAATGGTATTGGTTTTGTTTTGTAAAAAAGAGAGTGCTGATTCAGCAGTGCGAAAAGGACAGTCAATATGATCGCGCATAAATACCCGTCCTTGCAAATTTATGACCCCAACAATATGGCCTGCGCACTCAAAGGTAGTTACCCCTATGCCGGGACTTGATCTTGGGTAATTGGCAGGTCTGAGTAGATCGGTCGCAGAAGATAAATAAGAATAAATTTCTTTATTGTACCAAATATGGTTGCCGGAGGTTATAACATTTACTCCATTATGTTTAAAAAAACGGACGATTCTTGAAGAGATACCTCGCCCATGAGCGCTATTTTCTCCATTAACGATAATACCGTCAATAGCATATCGTTCTCGTATCTGGTCTATATGCTTTTGAAACATGGTTCTTCCGGTGACCCCTACCACATCCCCTATACACAAAATTCGTATATGCCCCATAATGTTCCTTTTTTATCTTATCGAGCGTACTCAATGGATCGTTTTTCACGGATTACATTTACCTTAATTTGACCAGGAAAGCTCATCTCTTTTTCAATTTTATGAGCAAGGTTTTGCGCAAGAAGTAATGATTGTTCATCATTGAGTTGGTCCTCTTCGACGATTATACGTAATTCTCTGCCTGCTTGCAGCGCATACGCTTTTTTAACACCCTCAAAAGAGTGGGCAATTTCTTCGAGTTTTTCAAGGCGTTTTATATAAGCGGTTAAAGTTTCACGGCGTGCACCAGGACGTGATGCTGAAATGGTATCGGCAATAACAATGAGCAAACCATAAATTGAAAAAACGGGAATTTCATCGTGGTGGGCAGAGATGGCGTTGACGATGACCGGGTCTTCCCCACATCGTTTGGCAATATCACCACCAACAGTCGCATGCGGGCCTTCAACTTCAGCCGTTACCGCCTTACCAATGTCGTGCAACAATCCCGCACGGACAGCAATGCGACCGTCAAGGCCCAGTTCTTCTGCCAGCATGCGCGCCAATACCGCAACTTCCTTGCTGTGAGCTAGTACGTTTTGGGAGTAGCTTGTGCGGAAATAGAGTTTACCCAAAAGAGTTATAAGTTCAGGATTTACGCCTTGGAGATTAAATTCAAGAATTGCCTGCTTGCCATATTCCTGAATCATTTCCTCAATTTCTTTTTCGCATTGTTGAACGGTTTCTTCAATGCGGCTTGGATTAATTCTCCCATCAGCAATTAAACGTTCCAGGGCGCGACGAGCAACCTCTCTACGTACCGGATTGAAACCAGAGATGGTAATTATTTCCGGGGCTTCTCCTATAATAAATTCAACCCCCGTTGCCATTTCAAGAGCCTTGATATTACGCCCTTCTTTACCAATAATGCGTCCCTTCATTTCTTCATTAGGAAGGTGTATTACCGAGGATGCATACGGAGCCACTTGCTCAGAAGCATAGCGCTGCATTGAGGTGGCAATAATTTCTATAGCTTTTTCTTTAGCTGTCTGATTAGCTTCGGTTTCGACTTTTTGAATCCATTTTTGACTGGCAAGTTTAACTTCTGCTTCAAGCGTTTCAAATAAGGCTTGTTTTGCTTCATCGCGAGACATGTTACTTGTGCGTTCTAGCTTGCATGTCAGTTCGTTGTACAGATTTTTTACTTTTTGTTCGCTGATTCGAATGATATCTTCAGTGCGTGAGATAGCGCGTTCTTTTTGTTGAAGTTCGCGACGAAGCTCGTCAAGCATCTGTTCTCTTTTTTCAAAATGTTCATATTTAGAGTTGAGCTTGCTTTGTAGTCGATCAAGCTCTAATCGATCACGCTTTACTTCAAGCTCAAATTCATTGCGTTTACGATAAATCTCATCTTTTATTTTGAGCAACGATTCTCGCTTTTCCGCATCGATATCACGTTTTGTGTTTTTTAGATGTTCTTGTGCTTGATCGAGCATGCAGTTTGCCAGACGAAGCCGATTGCGGGCATAGATAAAAAGAAGAACTACCGCAGCGCCTAAAGCGCCCAACAGTAGTTTAATAAGTAATCCAATTTCGATCATGGTACTATCCTCTAAAACTAAACTATCAGTTATTGTTATTGCAAAAGAAACACCTGATACGCGTATCTATGCAATATGCTTTAATGTGTGTTGTATAAATCCCAAAAAACAAGCATGGTATCTGACGTACCTCTTGCTGTATGAACACACATAAACTGATTGCTTGGCCAAGAATCAAAGATTGACATTCACCGTGCTGAAGCATGGCGACAGATAAAAAGACAAGAGCATGTACAGACCACAATTATACGACGGTGGTCTGATCACCAGCATGAGGAAAAGAAGAAAGAGCAAGAAGCGTTTGATCTATGGTATAGGCCAAATCCTGTTCCTTTAACTGTTGTTTTTCAAGCGTGGATTCAAGATTTACCAAGGCATTTGCCAATCGTAATGCTGCCAATACGGCTATTTTTTTTCCATCAGTACTACCAGACTTCTGCGCAATATCCTGCATAAGCATATCAACCTTGGCAGCAGCCTGTAAAACCTGTTCGTGAGGTTCATCGCTGCGAATGGCATAGGTATCTTGGTATATAATTACGCTATAATTTCTTATTTCACTCATTAGGGATGCTCATTCTTAACTAATGCGTCAATGTTTTTAATCAAATCATCGACCATTGTCTTTGTCTCTTCAAGCTGTGTCGTTCCTCTGACTTCTGCCGCAACCAGTCTTGTTGCGAGCTGGCTGTTTTCATCAGCCAGCCGAGCATTTTCAGATTTCAAATCTTGATTTTCTTGCAAGAGCGTTTGGTTTTCAGCTTTTACTGTAGTAACAAACGCTAACAAAGCGGCAACTTTTTTTTCCAGCATAGGCAAAGCATCCATATGTTCCCCCTTTAGCAAGGCCTTTATTTGTGTTTGTGTATACGTAATACATATACTTTTTAGAGCAGCTGTATATACGTAATACACCAAGAACCGTCTACTCTCAATCAGGCTTAGTCTAATAAGAAGAACAAAACGCTGTCAATGGTAGTGTTATTGTTTTGCCAATTCTACCAATTGTGTAAATGCTTTTGGTTCAAAAATAGCCAGCTGACTCAACATTTTTCGATTCAGTTGAATGTTTGCTTTTTTTAAACCGTGCATAAAGACGCTATAAGAAATACCCCGTTCTTTTGCCGCTGCTGCCACGCGAGCAATAAACAGAGCACGCATGTCGCGTTTTTTTAATTTCCGTCCCTTGTAGGCGAATGCCATCGCGCGCAACAAGGTATCTTTAGCTTTTTTGAAAACGTTTTTACGTTGACCCCAAAAACCTTTGGTTTGTTTAAGTAGCTTTTTGTGTCTTTTTTTTACGGATATACCGCGTTTAACGCGTGTCATGGTTTAACTCCACCCTAGTTTCTAAGTAGTTAATTAAATTAATGAGGTAACAATGCAATAATTTTTTTTGTGATTGTGTCGTTCACATAGCCTATCTGACGAAGTGCTCTTTTGCGCTTGCTGCTTTTTCTTGCTAACAAGTGACGATGATACGCTTTTGAGCGCTTTATTTTTAAACCACTCTTTTTAGTACCGACAACAGCAAAACGTTTTTTAGCGGCTGAATTAGATTTTAATTTTGGCATACAAATATCCCTAATGCTTATTTAGCAATGTTCTTTAAATAGTAAATACGCGACCACATCTGACCTTCGCGCATATCTTTTTCTTGAACCAAATTCTTGATTAGATCTGCGTCTTCGAAAGTCTTTTGTATTTTGTCAAAAAGTTCATTACCACGCTCTTCTTTTGCCACATTTTCACGCCCCCTAAAAAAAAGCGTAATTTTTAAGCGTTTGCCTTCAAGTAAAAATTGAATGGCCTGTTTCATTTTAGTCTGATAGTCATGCTCGCCAATCTTGGGACGAATCTTAACTTCTTTTATTTGAATCACTTTTTGATGTTTTTTTGATTCGCCTTGTTTCTTTTTGCGTTCATACAATTCCTTGCCAAAATCCATGATCTTGACTACAGGAACACCATCTTTGCCCTGCTCGGAAAGCACCACTAAATCGAGACCAGCCTCTTGCGCCATACGCAGCGCCTGCAGACGCTGGACAATCCCTACATTGACACCATTTTGATCGATAAGCTGCATCGATGGAAAACGGATTTTCTCGTTAATTACCACCGCTGCGACATCTTTAGTATTTGTTCCCTTCAAATTCTCATCTACCTCTACAGTAATAGGAATTGCTCTTATAATAGCTGCTTTTGTTCTTCTATAATGCCGTGCACACGTTGAGCGATATCACTTGCCAAGACAGCATCTGCTTTCAAGGCTTGTAATGCCTGCTCTCGACCTTGGGCGAATTTTTTGTCGCCCACAGAAAACCAAGAACCGGATTGAACAATTGTTCCATAAAAAAGTGCCGCGTCAAGTAAGTCTAATTCGCGACTGATACCTTCACCAAAAATAAGATCAAGTTCCACTACCTTGAAAGGTGGGGCCATCTTATTTTTTGCTATTTTAATCGAGACGCGATTACCTATATGCTGGTCATTCTTTTTCAGACTTGCGATTCTTCGTACATCAATACGCAAGGAGGCATAAAACTTAAGTGCATTGCCTCCAGTGGTAATCTCTTTGCTTGCAAATGGCATTGCATTAATATTTTGCCTTATTTGGTTGATAAATACCAAGACGGTTTGTGATTTATGTACAACCGGCGTTAATTTTCTCAATGCCTGAGACATAAGGCGCGCTTGAAGACCCATATGAGAATCCCCCATATCTCCTTCTAATTCGGCCTTAGGAACCAAGGCAGCTACTGAATCGACTACTATCATATCAACAGCGCCAGACCGAACAAGCATTTCGACGATATCTAGCGCTTGTTCGCCATAATCAGGCTGCGAGATAATCAAATCATTAATATTGATACCCAAACGTGCAGCGTGCTCCGAGTCTAAAGCATGTTCAGCGTCAATAAATGCACAGATGCCGCCTCGTTGCTGCGCTTGCGCAATGGCATGAAGTGCCAATGTTGTCTTTCCTGAGGCTTCCGGACCAAATATTTCAATAATTCGTCCTTTAGGAAGCCCCCCGATTCCCACGGCCTGATCAATAAGGATTGAGCCAGTTGAAATAACGTCAATGTGGCGATGTGGCGCCTGACCTAAGAGCATAACAGCGCCATTGCCGTATTGCTTATCAATTTGGGCAAAAGTGACCTCTAAGGCCTTCTTTTTGGGATCATTTTCGCCAGGTTTTGCGCCGACGTTTTTTTCAGCTTTTTTATTATTATTCACTACTGATGCTGCCTCTTGAGGTAACATCGCTGTGGGTATTTCTTTTGTTTTCATTATTCTTCGCTTGCCACGTCTTGTTCGTCTGATTCTTCTTTTTCTATCTCATTAATCTTTATTGTAGCATGTCTAGCTAAAGAAGCAATAAATCCACGGACAAAAAGACCGGTAGATTCATGTTCAATTTCGCTTTCTTTGCTAGCAATAGCGGCTGCTATTTGTTCCGGATTTAACGATTCAATCTCATCAAGACGAATTATAAACCCTTGTGTATTTGTGTGACTATCGATGGCACCACCCTTTTTTTCTATTTGAAACATTTGTTGGACTGGAAGATCTTTTTTGGCGAGCGCCTCAAGGTTGCTTTTATCATCAGGCTTTATGGTGATGGCTGCTTCAAGAGTGCCGCCCCATTGTTTGTGTACAAGGTCTAACGTTTGTGTACGTGCGGCTTTTTTAGCTTCGGCAACTTGTTTTTTTAGTGCTTGTGTCGCGCGTTCTTCATAAAGATCTTGTTTTACCCGGCTTTCTATATCGGCGAGTGCGGGCAGATGACGTTCTGTTACATCGGTAAGTAAGATTAATACCCCTGATTCTTTATCCAATGCGAAGGAAAGATCGCCCTTGCTCATTCTAAATAGGTGCTTGCCCCATTCTTCATTAGTACGGTCAATATTTGAAATTGTTGTTTTTTTACCGTTTTTTTCAGCAATAAAGGTATCAAAGGCGGCAGGATTTTGGGCATATTGATCAATTACTTCGCGGGCCGCAGCAGTGAAAGCCTCATCAAATTTCTGATCAAGCAATGTTTTTTCTATAGTTGCGCGCACTTCTTTGAGGGACTTAAACACGGGAGCTTTTTTCTCAACTCTTTGAAGTATCTCAAAGCCTTTTTCTGTTTCGATAACGTCTGAAATATCGCCATCTGCCTTCAAGGTAAATGCAATTTTTTCAAAGGCCTTTTCTCTGTCTCCTCGCTTAAAGAATGGGAGTAATCCTCCCTCTTTTGCCGAGTCCTTGTCTGCTGAGAATTCTTTGGCAAGTGAGTCAAATTTAGTTGGATCCGCTTTCAGTTGACCATGGATACTTTGCGCTTTTTCAAATATGGTTTGACGTTCAGCTTCTGAAGGAATTGCAAACAAAATATGACGAACTTGTATTTTTGCGGGTTCTTGGACGAAGCGTTGCGCTTTATAATCATCGTAATAGGAGGATATTTCTTCTTCGGTTATTGTAATACCATAGCTGCTCGGTTCAAAACGCCAGAATGAACCGGAGCGTTTTTCAGGAACCCAATACCGTTGATTTTTTGCATTTTCTTGGTTATAAAAGGCAGAAAGTTCTGCTTGGGAAATTGGCTTTCCTTGTTCTTGTTTCAGCAAGGGTTCACGAGAAAATTTGAGTATTGAAAAGGTCCGTCCGGCGGTACGAATTATAGCTTCATGCTCCAATGCATACCGAGGAACATAGCTTGCCTGTGCGACAAGGTCTCGCGTGAGTTGGCGAGCAAAAGCTTGCGCAATGGCATTCTCAAGAAATTGTTCTGAAAGTCCCTGTTGCGCTATCCAATGATGAAGGCGCTTAACATCAAGACCGTGGTAAGGATCGAACAATTCCATAGGAATAATATCAAAAAGTTCTTGTTGAGCACGGGCCATATTTTCTATGCTATAGTCTCGGCTAAAACTAATGCCCATGTGCGTAGCTGCCTGATTAAGGAGCGTTTCTTGCATCAGCGTCTGCAGAGCTCGTTCTTCGGGCTTCAAACTCATACCCTGTGCTTGAAAAATAAGATCAGCGATTTTACCATACTGAGCACGAATCACAGCCATTTGACGTTGTATATTTGTAGTTCTTTGCCTAAATTCAGCGAGCCCAATTTTTTCTGTGTTAATATCAAGAGCCCAAGCATTTGGTCCGGCTGCGCGACGCAGTCCCGGTGTGTAGAAAAGACCGAATGCAAGAATAGCCAAGAAGACGACTCCAAGCCATTGGGCTGCATGTCTTTTAATAGTTTTTCGAATAGCAATAATCATGAAGAATCCTTTATTTTTTATAAAAACTGCTTAACAACTTACTAGATGAACATCAGAAATTTTTTCTTCCCTTTTTATCGTGGCAACCAACTCTTCTAATTTTGCTTTGTCTTGAAAGCGTTCAGTTACCACCTGATACCATGAAATAAGTGATCCTCGAGCGGATCGACTACTTCTCTTTTTTACAAATACGGGAGTACCATTTTTTTGCAGATGATGAGCCCATCGTTGCGCTGCTTTTGCTGTGCCAAATCCTGCCAGCTGCGCATAATATTGGGTGCTTATTTCTTGCGTATTGTTTTCCAGTGCAGTTGTTTCTACCTGATTGTTGGCCTGTTCAGGAGTAGATGCATAGGCAGATGCTTCATCCAGTTCTATTTGATCTGATGCAATACGTGTAGAAGATTCAGCGGGCTTTTGTTCCTCAGACGAGGTGCTTACTTGTAAAGCATCATCATCGGTTGTTGTAGCATCATCAGTTTGCGTGAGCTCCTGTGATTCATCCATGCTACACAAGGCGGCATAGATTTGATCGGCAAATGAGTCTTGGTCAAGTTTATGCGTAAAACGAGCAATTGCCCGTTTCTGCCCTAAAAAATAGCCGGTAAAAAAAGAAAAAAATAAAAATACACATGCAATCGCAGTTATCCAACTGATTGTGCGTGCGCCAAAAAACACTCCTGATACTTTCTCATGGTCATGATTGGGACATTCATACTCTTTTTCTGGAAGCTTCATTTTTTACATCCATTTAAAAATGGTGATAGAGAGTTTAATAGGTCACTAATATACTGATCACCGGTTGGTATCGTCAAGTTAATCGTAATCAATTTTGACCACAGCTCGACGTTAGAGGTGTTGAATTGTGCTTCTGAAAGCTTCTTTTCAAGCATGCGCCAAAATATTTCTTGACGTTTAGCATAATTACGGGTTTTTTGTTGAATTGTTTCTATAGTCTTTTGTAATGCTTCAGCTGTTTTCTCCTGGGTGGCATACTCTATTAATTCAGGATACCCTATTAAGCGTTTTTTTTGTAAAAACGCTTTCCATGGGCTTTCAAGCAAGCGCTCAACTTCTTCGATCCACCCCTGGTGTATCATAATTTTGACTCGCTCATTTATGCGCGCGTACAATTCGGATCGATCTCGGGTAAGGAAAATAATAAGATGTGATGCTGGAGGTTGATAGCGAGCTTGACGTTCAGAGGGTTTTTGTTGTGTGGTGTGCCAAATCTGTAAAGCTCGTTGAATGCGATACGTATCATGCGGGTGTAGCGCAGCGGCACGTAGAGGGTCAATAGTATGTAGTTCATGCCAGAGGTTCTTTGATTCTTTAGTGAGTACGGAAAGAACTTTCTCAGGTTCAGGTCCAGCAAGAGGAGGAAATAAGAGCGAGGAAAGATAAAATCCAGAGCCACCCACCAACAGAGGAACATGATTGCGTTGCCATATCATGTCCATTTTTTCAAGAACGGACTGCCGATATTCGGTTACGCTGAAATCACGTGGAGAATCTATTGTATCAAAAAGGTGGTGTGGAGTTGAAAATGAACACCAATCAGGCTTTGCTGTTCCAATAGAAAGCGGCGTATAGAATTGGCCAACATCCATATTGATGATTTCAGCAGACAACTGCTGGGCTATAGCAAGGGAAAGATCGGTTTTTCCGACGGCCGTTGGACCATACAATACTATGAAAAACTTTTGTTTTTTCCCGTGCATACTGCTCATATATTAAAAATATGGACCCCAGGGGGTTAGCCCTACTGGTGAATTTACTATAGTGCATGTGAGCACCTCTGAGTACTGTGTCAGAAGGGTGCCTGTTTTTTTATGTCGTACGCATTGGCCCCATTGCTTTTGGTGGTTGACAACAAACTAATGCACGTAACTGTTCCACCGCTTTATCTTCTTCTACTTGTTTAACCAGAGCTATTTCTTCGACCAACAAAGCTTCGGTTTGCTGCAACAAGTTTTTTTCTCCAAACGAGAGCTCTTTTTTCTTTTCGATACTGCGCAGGTCTTTATAAATCTTGCAAATTTCCTGAATATTACCCGTGCGCAATTTTCCTTGGTATTCTTTGCTTCGTTTATTCCAGTTGCTTGCCAAAGTTTCGGGAAGTTTTTGCACTACGGTAGGTTCAGAAAGTTTCTCCATAAGTTCATTAATATTCTGCCCAGAAGTAAGTCGCCGTATACCAACGGAGGCCAGATTATTAATAGGTACTAAAATGGTCATATCTTTATGAAGAAATACGAGTTCAAAGAAATGCGTTATCGTACCAGCAACTCTTTTTTCTATTATTCTATTAACACGTGCAACCCCATGTCCAGGGTAAACGACTTTTTCATTGAGTACAAACACAGACAACCCCTTCCAGAGTAAGGGAACTGGTTAGTCTCAAAAATCTTTTACCCGTTAGTCGTTAATAGTGTATCAGAAAAAAAAATTTTTAAAATGGTGCATCAGATCGCTGCAGTCTGGCTGTATTTGTGCGAGGAATTTTAAAGCGATACATGCTAAAACTTTGATAGGCATTTATCCCTATTTGTATACAGGAAAAAAGAACAACAGGAGAAGTCCACCAATAGTGAGAAAGCCATTGTTTCCATGTCAAAGTGTTATTTAATTCATATACCTGTAGAATGTCTTTCACCTGTATCACCAAGTCATCGAGCGTTGCTAAAAGTTGTAAAATAGGTAAATTTTGTATGGCAAAATATAAATCCACAATATGCGCAAGCGATGGTTTATGCGCAGAAGATAGCGCAGAGATGTCTTCTACTGGTTCACTATTAAGTTGTTCCCAAGAAATGGAAGTATTTTTTAGGGTACCAGAGGTATAGGTAAAGAAGCTTATGAGCGCCAAAAGAAATTCCCGTGTAAAAAGTGTTTGCTGGTAAAAATTATGCGACAAGTATGTTGCCCATAGCTCTTGCAGGGGAACAAGGCTTTTATCTTGCCCCATTTTTAAAATACAATCTTTTATGTCTGCATGTTTAATCCCTAACTGCTGTACGGGCAACAAAGGTAAAAAACATTTTTTTTTAATCAAGGCAGGTATCAGGTTCATTGCAGGGGTAAGCCGCTGCGTCAAATATTCATGGATAGGACCCGCAAGGCTGCTGGCACCTTTTTGCTCTCGCGCATCAAATAGCTTTGTTACCTCTTGCTCTATTGTTGCATGCGAAAAAAAAATACAAAATGAAACACAGGAAAGAGTTTTATACCACTTTTTGCCATGCATTGCCGCACCCCCTCTTTAATCTAAGCCTAAAATAGCGTATAGTAGAATTAAGCATAACAGCAAGAGCTTCTTTTTTTTAAAGACAAAAAAGAAGCTCTGTTCATTCTTTTTCTTTTGATTTTTTATGGATAGAAAAAGTTGAAAATAGTTATGCGACATTTAGATGTTTACGCTAAGAGATTTACCCACAAAAACAAAGTAAGTATCTGTGCAAAAATCAGCATTACATTCTAGTTTTTTTAAAAGTGTCCGCTGGAATTTTTTTGACGCCTGCGTCTATCAGGTTGTTTTGACGGGCCATTATGCCGCTCTTTTTTATGCAACGACTCCTGCCTTTTTTGGCATGATGGGTACTCTTTTTTCATTAGTATTTCTTTTGGCTACTCTGGCAAACGCAGGATTAGATGCAACATTAAGTGCTTTTTATACGCGCGCAGTTTCTTCGCGTATTCAAATGCAGACAATAATTATGCGACACATTGGCGCTACAATAGTTATTGCATTTGTCCTGGGAACGCTCATCTCTTTTCTCTGGATAATTCTCCCTTATCGCTCGCCTTCTTTTTCATTCCCCTTGGCGCTCACCTTGCTTGGCATACTTATCTGCGAAAGCGTGAAAAAAAGCTTGCGCATGGTGTTACAACTTGCTTTTCACACGCCTCTTGTTGCCGGCATTGAAAGCGCAACCGTTCTCAGTTATGTCTGCGCCGTATGGCTTGGCCACTTTTGTGGCTTGTCGCTTACACTTATGCATCTTTTTTTACCCATGTTGATCTGCTGGTTGGGCGCAACACTTGTGAGTGCGTTTTTTGTTTATCGACTTTATCAGCAACTTCCATTACTACCTCCTACTTTGACAGAATCAATATCTCAAACCCTCTTTATAAAAAATCGTTTTTTAAATTTAACCAATCAATTAGTTCATCAGCTTTTTTCTAGCAATTTTTTAGTTCCTTTTTTTGCGCTGCGAGGTGGCTTTGCTGTCGCGGGACAACTCAAGTTAGTCTGTTATGTAAGTTATGGCATTACCAGCGCACTCCAAAAAATAATTGGTTTTTCAGCCAGCGCTCTTTTTGCTCAGCTTGTTGGCAAAGAATCAAAAAATATGCGACACGCTTTTATGCTCGTACAAAAAACGCTCCTTGCTTTCCTGGCGAGCATACTTTTATTAGCCGTGGTTATCGGTAGCAGTTTTCTGTTTTTTACCCAAGCCCCACTTGCACAACAGTCTCCTCACCTTGTCCTGCTGGCTCTTATTTTTAGCATGCAATTATCAGAAAATTTTTTCACCACATTTGAACGACTTCTTATTGTCCAAGAGCGAGCTCTTTTTTTAACGTTCATTAACGGAGGAACTGCTGCCGCCCTTTATTTAACTATACGCGTCACCGGACAACTCTCATTACTCTCGACCATCAGTATTTTATTGGCTATCCGCATCTGTGCATTTTTTGTAGTGCGATCCTACACGCTCAGCCACGTTAACCAAACCAAAACAGCACTAGCCTCCATGAAACAATTAGTATATCCACCCCTTATTGGCACAGTTCTTTTTTTGGTTATTCGACTTTTTTTATAAAACATTCACAGAATGTTCTATAAAGCAGCTCCCAATGCTTCTTCAAAAAAACAACAACGCTCGCGCTCGACAATCGCTTTATTTTTTACTTCACGCAAAAGTAATAAGCTATCAATAAAAATTCATTGTCCGGCAAAAATAGCTTGCATCTGGATGGCGCACGACAAAAATAAACCGATTGAATTCTATGGCTTTTAAAAAAATAACATTTATTTCTTGGAGAAAATTGTCAATAGTTGCAAAATAACACACATGCTATACAGTAGAGGAAAAAGAAAATGCGTTTAACGTAAGTACCTTTCGTAGCGACCTGTGTGTGAGCGCGCTGTTGGGGTTCTCATTACCAATCCGGGGAGATCAGTCATGGCTGTCACTAAAGTTGTTATACCTGCAGCAGGACTCGGCACTCGTTTTTTGCCACAAACGAAAGTAATTCCCAAAGAAATGGTGCCGCTTGGGAACAAGCCCGCTATTCAATATATTATCGAAGAAGCGCTGGAGGCAGGCATTCACGATTTTTCCATTATAGCCAATAAAGATAAACAGGCACTCTTTGACCATTTTGCCCCCTATCCTGATCTTGAAAAAAGGTTGGCGGAAAAAGGAAAGTTGCATCTGTTGGATAGCGTGAAAAGAATTCACGAAAATAGTACTATTCGCGCAATTGAACAACTTGAACCGCTTGGACTTGGCCATGCCGTCCTGCAGGCACAACAAGTCATCGGTGATGAAGCTTTTGGCGTTATCCTACCTGATGACATAATGCTCAGCGCTGTTCCTGCAATTGGCCAGCTCATCGCCATCGCTGATACATATAACGCCTCGGTAATCGCCGTATGTGAGGTACCGCAGGAAAAACTATCATCCTATGGCGTTATAGCGATAAAGGAGCAGCTCGCCCCTTCTCTTTTTCAGCTGAGTGACCTTGTAGAAAAGCCATTACCAGAAAATGCCCCCTCTCATTTTGGTATCATCGGAAGGTATGTACTCTCACCTAAAATTTTTGCCGCACTACAAAAGACCACTCCTGGCGCCGGCGGAGAGATTCAGCTTACCGATGCCATTAAATACATGATGCACCACTATGATGAAAAGGTACTCGCTCTCAAGGTTTCCGGTACACGTTACGACGTGGGCAATCCAAAAGACTGGCTGGCAGCACTCAATGCAATCATGAAATAACTCTGTGCAGCCGCAATCAGTTCGTACGCCGCAAATAAGTTTTTGGCACGTAACACCCCAATCATTCAGCTGATGGACATACACCCGTCATCTGCACCCGCTGAATAAGAATTGCTATAGGAGTCTGGCGCAAAAGATTGGCAATTTCAAATGCATTCTTATACGCACGATTACGAATCGTAAGATCGATTTTTTTGCAGTATTTTGTCAACAGGTAACGCACCAGATCAACATCACCGGTCGCAATTGCCGCATGAAACGGCGTTTCTCCATCATTATTCTGCACGTTGAGTTGATTCTGAAAAACAAGCTCATCGCCTTTTTTTAATAAGAAATCCACTACTATTCTTCGTACACTTTGATTAGCAATTGCCATTGCTACGTGCAGCGGCGTATTGCCACGCCTATTTTTGTGACCAAGATCGTTTACATCGCACTTTTCAAGCAATAGCCGCACCATTGTAGGCTTTTGTTGAAGAATTGCCGTAAATAATGCCGTATTCCCCTGTAGAGCCGGCTTATCTGAAGGATTTATTGTTGCCCGTAATGGGGCACCCTTATCAAGGAGCATTTTTACCATTGCCTCATCACCACGCATAATAGCAAGCATTAATGCCGTGTTACCCATAAAATCACGCGCCTGCACATTGCCATCAGCCCCGATAATAACTCCTGGATTTTTAAAAAGGCTTGTATGCAACACATCACTTCCTTGATTTGCGTTATCAAGTTGCCCTAAAAAGATAGCATACTCTCTGGGCGTATACCCTTTTTTATTTTTCAGATTAAGATTTACCAGCGAGTTAAAATCTTTACGCACCCATGTTATCCAAGCAATATTACTGTTTTCCACCGCCTCATGAGTAAACGCATTGCCATCGTTATTTTGTGCATTAGGGTCAGCCCCATACGCAAGCAGGGTTGCAAGAACTTGCTTTTGGTAAAGCCCATCAACCGTGAAAAAAATAGTTTGCAATGGGGTATTGCCGTGATAATCTCTCAGATGAGGGTCAGCACCATTTTCAAGCAATAATTTGATAACTTCTGGCGTTTGATTAAATGAACCGCGCATAACAACGTAGTGCAAAGGACTATACCGTCTTTCCTGTCCTTTATATATATTACTTATTACGTCCTTATCTTTGGACTGCAAGTTTGGATTAGCACCTTGCTGTAAATACCAGAGCACTTTATCAAAATCAACGCGATCGGCAGCCTTCATAAGCCCAGTCATACCCGTACTATCATATGCATCAATGTCCGCCTTTTCTTGACTCACTAAACCAGCGCCAGATGAGGAATACCAATATTTAGCTTTTGAATAATAGGTCAGACCTAGCCCGCCCACGGTTAAAACAACCATGATCGAAATCCATTTTTTATAAAACAGCATTCTGACGATTTTCATACCCTTATCCCCCTTTTTTTAGAGTAATACAGGCTGAAACCAATATTCAAGAAAAATAACATTTTGCCCGCACAAACAAGACTTAAAAAAAAGCTATGCTACACTAGAATGACTGTTCTCTTTAAAATAGAACTTAAAATAATGGTTTAGGTAGAAAAACTACGGTAAGGCGCCGCTTATGACCCTTAATAACCTCCTTAAAACATTTACTACGGGCATAACATGGAATGCCCTTCTTTTTGTTTTTTACAAGATCGCAGCAACCGTGCTTACCTTTTCTCTTTTTTATGCTCTTTCTGCGGGTGATTTTTCTACCTGGGCGAACACTAATAGCCTTATATTCCTGACCCTCTTATGGCTTGACCTAGGATTACGCAAGTCTATTCCTCTGTATGCACCGTTCTTTGCAAAAAATCACGCGAGCTATCGCCTCTTTCTTGCCGGACTTGTAGCGTTCCAACTGGTGTTGCTTTCTTGTACGCTTCCTCTTTTTTTATTTGGCGCACAGCGATTGGAAAACCTCTTTCAACTTCCCATACAAGGTTCTTTTTTACCATTAATCGCTCTTATCTTTTTTACCGAAGGATGCGTGGCGCTTTTACGGCTTCTTTTTCACGCCCATTTCTGGATCAAGGAATTCAACACGCTCGTCATGATGATTGCTGGAGGAGAATTAGCGAGCGATCTCTTTATAATTTATATACCCAGGCTCCCCAGTCCACTCATCGTGCAAGGAATTTTTATCATAAAAAGCATAGCAAGCCTTGTGCTGCTTATCTGTGGTATAAAAAAATTCAGTTCTTTATATAAAGCTCTTGGTGTCAGCATTGATACTACTATTTCCATCCATAAGACCTTACCATCATTTGCCATCCATTCATTGGTTATGGGAGGCTATACTAACATAAAAAGCCTCACCGAAAGAAATTTCTTAGTGCCCTTCTTTACCTACACACTAGGCACTATTCCTGCTAATGCGTTTAAGCTTGCCAATGATGCAGCACTCTTGTTTTACCGAGCCATTTTAAAAACTATAGGAACTACTGACACCGCACTGCTTGCCCATGCGCAATTATTGTCCGAAAGAAAGACAGCACTAAATGATGCTTTCAAAAAACTTCTCACGCAAATACTGTGGCTTTGTTTGCCATTATTAGCTCTGGTGGCTTTACTCTTTTTTATAAAAGAAAGACTCTTTGTACAAGCGACTGTTATGCACGCCTTTTTTATTATGGTCCTTGGCTACCTTCTTGAAGCACTACTCTCACCCTATGAACGGCTTTTAGAAGTTAAAAGAAAATATCTCACCATAGCCATCGCATATCTGCCCTATTGCATAGGCCTGCTTTATGCCTTTACTCATACTCGTGAGCTTCATCTTCTTTCGCTGCTTCTACTATTTCATGCAACTCGTCTTACCGGTTCATGTATCTTGGCCCTCGTGGCAAAGAGAATGTACCACGTCTAAAACAAGCATACCCAATAACAGATTTCTCGTTCGTTGTAGGTACAAGAGTATATGCTATGCTTTTTTGCAGAATGAATAGCTAAAATTATCAGACATATAGGTGGGGTAACGAAACTCAAAATGGCTCGCTTTAAGTGCAGGCACTGAGAAAATATTCGTTAACGTGTTAATTCACAATAATCATGTAAAGGAGTACCATTCGGTTCTCGTTTAGAAGTTTTAATAGTACTTACCACATTCGGATCAGCTTTATGATCCAACAAGAGCGCAACTAAGTTATAGTTGCATGGCGAGTCTGGCAGGCAGACGATGCAGAAGCTACCTCATTTGCAAATAGTAAAGATTGAAATTAAAAAAAGATATAAAAATACAGAATGAGGAAAAAGGAATGATATGTCAATGAGCAGAGAGAAAGAGTGCTTAAAAAAGTTCATACGTAAGAACGGCGCGCCGCGTCATTCCCCTTTAAGAATCTTGGAGAGTAGGTTGTATATGATTTTCTAAAACTTTTTATGGATGAGAGAGGGAAAATAAAAGTTGATATGGAAAAAGAAAAAGAGGAATCGTTTGATTGGTTTTTGCGTACGTTTTTGTGCGCAACGTGCGATTGGCACTGTGTTTTGATAATGGATGGTTGGTGTTTTCATTGAGTTTTGTTTTGTTAATTGGCATACATATTCCTATTGGGGGAAACACACACCCCTGTATACGCATACATCCTTCTCCTTACTAATTCACTTTTTATTTGTTAATTAATATGTTTTTTCTGTATATACATATGTGGGTATACACTCTATGTATGCATACACCTTCTTTTATTTCCTCGTCTTCTTGTATTCCCTTTTTTTACCACCTTCTTCTTTTATATGTGAGGGTTACCTTTTTATTATTCGTCTTTTTTTATTCATCAGTATTTATCTTTTCTTTTATTCTTCTTCGATTCTTTAATTCTTTCTTTCTTGCTTTCTTATTTTGTATATATTTTTTTTCTTTGGTCCCTTTGTTTCTTAGTTTCTTGCCTGTCTTTGATTAGTCTTTATTATTAGTCTTAATTCTTCTTTGCAAAGCCATTTATCATGTCTTGTTCTTCTGAGACTTTCTGCGCTAGGTATTCTGTGTTCTAAGCATGTTCATGGTTTGATTTCTCAGCGTTTGTTTATTGGCGCTATAAGTTGCATAGCGCCATTCCACAGTAGTCACAAGTAGTCAAATAGTTTTACAGTGGCTTTGCTCCTGAATGTTTGTTTCATATATATAACTTACCCTATATCACGGTATCACTTCTGTGTTTATCCAGTATATACAAGTATCTATTACGACGATTCTTGCGTTTATATCTTATATTCACAGGTTTCTTATTCTAAAAACTTCTCTTTTGCTCTTTATTCCTTTTTACTCTTTATTCCTTCTTTAATCATTATCCTGCACCTTGATCGTTATTCATTATTCCCTGTTCTTTCTCCCTTATCCCTTATTCTTTTCTTCTTCCCCTCTTCTTCTTATATCTCCGCTTCTTCCTTTTCTTTTTTTCTTCTTCTTTCTTTCACGAAATCGAACCCCCACACCCCTTCCCCACCAAAGGGCCGGAACGGGCCCCCAAAGCCATCCCCCATGCCGGCCAACCCCAAAGCTACCCGTCCATACCCCAGAGTAAAAAAAGGGGGGCGGGGAGAGATGGAGTGAAAGAATAAGCCTATTCTTCAAAACCGACTTCGCCATTCGATAAAGACCGTAATTACAGGTCAGAAAAGCTTGAAGGGGGATTGTAAATTATCAGACACATGCAGCTGGAGGATAAATTTTTAAATATGAGTCAACAAGACTCAAGAAACTTTAGTTAAATTTTGACAATTATCTTCATGCGGGTATATACTACTAATGTTAGATGCAGCTAAAAAAGCAGGATTTATTGACAGAAAAGAGAAAGCAAAAAAGAATAACCGTACTATCTAAAAGGATGTCTTAAATGAAAAAGATAATAGGCATAGATTTGGGAACTACTAATTCTGCCGTTGCCTTCATGGAGGGTGGGCAGGCTAAAATCATACCTAATAAAGAAGGAAATAATACAACTCCTTCCATAGTCGCCTTCACCAAAGATGGCAAACGTTTGGTTGGCGTATTGGCAAAGCGTCAAGCTGTCACCAATCCAGAAAATACAATTTATTCTGTCAAACGATTTATCGGCCATAAATATGATGAAGTTGCTCAAGATGCAAAGAGCATGCCTTATCATGTAATTAAACGTGAAAATGGTGATGTAGGTATCGAAATTGAAGGGAAAATATATAGTCCTCAAGAAATTTCAGCCGCGGTTCTGAGCAACTTAAAACAAACAGCTGAAGAATATTTGGGAGAAAAGATTACTGAAGCAGTTATCACCGTCCCTGCATACTTCAATGACTCACAACGTCAAGCGACAAAAGATGCCGGTAAAATTGCTGGCCTTGATGTCAAGCGTATCATCAATGAGCCAACCGCAGCCGCCCTTTCCTATGGCTTTGACAAAAAGAAAAGTGGCACCATCGCAGTTTTTGACTTTGGTGGCGGCACCTTTGATATCTCCGTACTAGATCTGAGCGAAGGTGTGGTCGAAGTTAAATCAACCAAAGGCGACATGCACTTGGGAGGTGATGACATCGATACAAAAATCATCAATTATGTTGTCGAAACATTCAAAAAAGAAAACGGCATCGATCTCCGTCAAGACAAGATGGCATTACAACGCTTAAAAGAAGCAGCTGAAAAAGCAAAACAAGAACTATCAACCCTGCACGAAACCGACATAAACCTGCCATATATCACGGCTGATGCCACCGGCCCAAAACATCTGAGCATCAAATTGAGCCGCGCAAAGCTCGAATCACTCTGTGAAGATATTTTTGCACGCTTGCTAGAACCATGCAAAAGTGCCCTAAAAGATGCCAATATGAGCCCAAGCCAAATCGATGAAGTAGTGTTGGTTGGCGGTTCAACACGTATTCCTAAAGTGCAACAATTGGTCAAAGACTTTTTCGGCAAAGAACCAAACAAATCAGTTAACCCTGATGAGGTAGTTGCCCTAGGAGCTGCAATTCAAGGTGGCGTACTGGCCGGTGAAGTAACTGATGTATTATTGCTCGACGTAACTCCGCTTTCATTGGGCATTGAGACAATGGGAGGCGTGGTAACCAAGCTCATAGAGCGCAACACAACAATCCCAACCAAGAAGTCACAAGTTTTCTCTACCGCCGAAGATAACCAAACAGCCGTTGATATCCGCGTCTATCAAGGTGAACGCGAATTTGCCAGAGATAACAAAATGCTCGGTCAATTCAGACTCGATGGTATTCCCGCAGCACCGCGTGGCGTACCGCAAGTTGAAGTTACCTTTGATATCGATGCAAACGGCATCGTGCATGTATCAGCCAAAGATAAAGCAACTAACAAAGAACAAGCAATTACCATCACGAATATTGGCGGCCTGAGCAAGGATGATATCGAGCGCATGGTCAACGAAGCGAAACTTCATGAATCAGAAGATAAAAAAGCGCGCGAGACTATTGAAAAGCGCAACCATCTGGATAGCTTGATCATCAGCATCGAAAAGACCATCAAAGAAAACAAAGAAAAGCTCGAAGCTGCTGAAGTAACCGAAGTAGAAGCCGCTATCGAAAAAGCAAAAACAGCACTCAAAGAACATGCGGAGAACGCCGAAGAATTGCAAAAGGCGACTGACGAGCTAACGCAAGCATCATACAAAGTTGCAGAAAAGCTCTACAAGCAAAAGCAAGCTGAAGGCGGCAAAGAGAGTGGTTCATCTGAATCAGACGAGAAAAAATCAGACGAACCAATTGATACAGAAATAAGCTAAGCAAACTATCAAATTCATATATGCTATAGACAGAAGCCCCGGAAAATTCCGGGCTTCTGTTTTTACGCCAAGCTTCACCAAAATAGATACGCACCATGTATCGTGTTTCTTCTAAACTTGCTATCATGCCTATGGATTACATAATCCCATTATAGTTATATTTTTTATGAGAATTTATATGAAAACAACAAGCAATGATTACGGAACAGTGATAATCATTAATGGTGCCTCTGCTGTTGGCAAATCGAGCATCGTCAAGGTCTTCCAAACTAAACAGGCCACACCGTGGCTTAGCGCGGGGATAGATAATCTTTTTGCTCGCATATTACCACAAAAATTTTATCTAGAAGCGGAACATAATGATCCTGTAGCTATGCCTAGCGATGCTTTTAAATATAAAAAAGCAACAGGGTTTGCCGTTAAAATTGGGCCTAATGCTCAGACTGTTATTAAGGGGATGCATCGAGCCATAGCATCTTATGCGCATGCGGGCAATAATGTGATTGTTGATTATATAAAGTATGATGATGCCTGGATTCCTGACCTAAAAGAAGCATTGCATGGCATCAAAGTTTTTTGGATTGGCATTAATGCCTCTTTAGCATCAATAGAACAGCGAGAGAAAACCCGCGGAACATCGCCTATAGGCCATGCACGCAGCCACTATGACACCGTCCACCTGAACATCTCATATGATCTCATGATCAATACCAATTCTTTGTCACCTGATCAAGCAGCGGATCAAATAATTACCTTTATTAGAAAACAACCCCTTAGATAGATAGGTCAAGCAAACAATGGCGCTCAACGAGCCACTCAAAGCGAATCGCAACGATAAACAATCTTAGCCAACTAAAAAGAGGGACCTATTTGGCCCCTCTAAAAAATCAACCGCCTGAGAACTACTTACAAGAGCAATTTCCCGAGGCGTCGCAGTACGAGCATGTCATCATGTAAAAATACATAAGCAAGCTAAGCAGACCGGCAACGCCAACTACATAATGAATAGGCAACACCCAGGAGTGTGCGGTCGTAAGAAAAAATGTAGTGGTAAAAATATCATAGCCAAATGCAACAAGACCCAGATGAATTGCTCCCAATGAGGTGATCAACCAAGTAAGATTAGCAAACAAACGTTTAAACATAGCCGCTCCTTTTGAAAAAAATAATAATATACATCACTCTGGACAAATCCAAAGTGCCCTTCACTACCAAGAAGGATATTTTCACTCTACCTTGAACCTATTTTTTTTGCAAAATAATCCCAACAATCAATCTATTTCTCAGTCAGACATCGCAAACCTATTTCTTTTTTTCTACTTAGTGTTGGAAGCGCTTCTTGTTTGGCCATCCATGCAAGCAATGCCTCCAGCCCTGCTTGCTCACGCGCAACCTCTCGCGCTGTTTGTTCTTTTTCTTGCAAACAACGCAGACACGTCTGCGCACACTGGCGCACTATCACACGATCAAACAGGCCAAGAATACGTGCTTGCGCATCACGATGCATGGTGCCCTTAAACGGCGAAGTAACCATGCGTGAAACACACATACGAATAATATCGTCTGAAATTTTCTTCTGAGTTTCGGTTAAAGAACACTGATAGTAAAAGATGCGTGTTGGTGGATTAGTCGTCGCCACGACATCGCTCAACTCCTTTAATTCCTTTTTTTTGCGTAATTCCTCATGCGCTACCAGCTGAGCCATCTGTGTTGCTGGTGATGCGGTTCCTGTATACCATCCACCCTCTTCTTCTTCAGTTTTAAGTTCCGCATGATCATCATCAGCTTTAAATTCCTGCCAGCTAAAAGAAAACAATGTGCCAAGCATTTGCCAATTTTGGTGCAACACACTTTTTAACAGTGCAAGCCTGTCGTGCCCTACGGGCCTCGGCGGTGCAGAGCTATCCGGAGAAAGAGTCAGCGAACCAGGCGAGTTCAGTGGTGAATCAGCCAACTGTTCGTCCTCCGGTAAAGTAGGACTCGCAAGCCCGGATAAAAAAGCATTCACCTCATGCGCACAAGAACCCAGAAACTCAGCATCAACTGAATTATTAATACGTCTTAATAATGATAAAAACAGGGGAATCCCCCTACCTGCACACGCATTGCCACAATCAAAAATACACGCTTTTTCATGCTCACACGCCCTATGACAGGGAACATCAGAGCTCTCTTTATGTGACAATGCAGTCAGCGCTGATTTGGGCAGTTGCTTATCATTGCACACTTTATGGAGTAAAGCACTCCTCTGACTTTGCAACTGATCACCTGCACAAAATTGTGCATAGGTAACCTGTTTGGCAACAAGTCCCTCAGCCTTTGCATGGAAAAAAAGTGAAAAAATAGAGCGACAATTACAATGAGCATAGAAAAAATGATAACACTCCTGAAAAAGCCATAAGCGATTGCGCGGGCTAGCACAAAACGTGTTAAAATCACACTTCTCTGGCAACAACCCCGATGCTATCGCTCGTGAAAAAAAAGCACGCTGATACCGCTCGCCAAAACGATCTAATACAGCAAGTTCATGTTTACACAGATGTGCCAATCGACATTCTGGACGAGAACAAAACTCTTCTTGCCAATCGGTTAAAAAAAAATCTATGTCATGAAAAAACGATGTTCTCTCAGCAATCGCAAAAGACAAAAGTAGCTGAGCTTGTACCAGTGACCGCATCTCTGGCAAGCCCGCACTCTCTTGCGTGCGGCACTGCAAATCATGCTGGTTAAACTCAAAAATGCGCTCCGCTTGCGCCGATGCTCCCCGAGCTGGTTGCCTCGGATGCAAATGAATCCCCTTACATTGCATACCCAAAGCTTCCTGACCAACCAAAACCACGCACAGATAAAAATAGTACTTCATTATACGCCCCACACCTCAGATACGCTTGCACCATCGCCAATTCTTCGTTACCCTGTAGGTATAGAGTCTATACAACCCAAACAAATAAAAGAAATTATGGCAATAAAAGCAGGCCTTGTGGGCCTTCCCAATGTAGGTAAATCAACCTTATTTAATGCACTCACCAAGTCACAGGTTCCCGCAGAAAATTATCCTTTTTGCACCATCGATCCTCACCTGGCCATCACCTTCGTACCTGATCCTCGCCTACAAAAGCTTCTACAGCTTTTTAATTCTCAAAAAATTATCCCCGCCACCGTCTCTTTTGTAGATATCGCAGGGTTGGTTAAAGGTGCCGCTTCAGGAGAAGGACTGGGCAATCAATTTTTAACCCATATTCGCGATGTTAATTTAATCCTCCACGTACTGCGCTGCTTTCAGGATACCAATATTACTAACACGCGTGACAGCATCGATCCTGTTAGTGATTATGAAATTATCATGGCAGAACTTATGCTTAAAGATCTGGAAATGGTAGCCAAACGCATAGATAAAGTAAACAGCTTGGTCCGCAAGGCCCAAGGCTCTCCCGCCGAGCGCAAAGAAAATGAACGCGAGTTGGCTTTGCTCCAAAAGATTCAAACCGCGCTTAATGCAAGCGACGTAACCGCGGTGCGCTCATTAGTACACCAAGCCGGCACGCTTACCTCATGCAGCGAACTTCTGAGTGCAAAGGAATTCTTGGTAATTGCCAACATTTCCGAACAAGAGCTAGAAAATGACGCCTACAAACAAAATCCTGCATATCAAACCCTTGTCACCCGTTTTGGCATAGAAAATGTCGCAGCCGTTGCGGCAAAAACTGAGGGTGAAATTTCACAATTACCTGATGAAGAGGCCCATGAATTCATGGCTATGCTGGGCATGAAAGAGCGAGGGCTTGATACTATTATTCAAAAAACTTATGCAAAACTCGGGCTTATTACTTTCTTTACCTGCGGACCAAAAGAAATTCACGCGTGGCCGATCAAGAAAGGCATCACTATTCGCCAAGCTGCGGGAGAAATTCATTCTGATTTAGAACGCGGATTTATTTGCGCAGAAATTTTTAACTATGCTGACTTAGTAAGCGCCGGCAGCGAAGCAAAGGTAAAAGAAATTGGCAAAATGCGCACCGAAGGTCAAGACTATATCGTACAAGATGGCGACATTGTCCACGTAAAATTCGCCGTCTAACACGTATACATACGCTAACAAAAGAAGCCCGTGGCAATCAGTTGCTTTGGGCTTCTTTTTATTGGTATCGTAAAAGCATACCTGCCTTTAACGTGGAGTTTCTCTTATGCAAAAAATACGATATACGACAGTTACTTACTCTCTCTTGGTATGCACTTGCGTGTCTTGCAAATCCTCTGATGCATGCCATGCAACCAACCGCACAGACAAACGCGCCGATAGCAGCTATCTGTCCCACGCAACCCGCTATTCCCGCTCCCATTTGGGCAAGCATGGCCACCCGACCCGAGCAAGCTTGGTGGCGCAGGGGACAAACCCTCAACCCACGAAAAAATTTTATTGAAGATCTAACAGGCGTTACTGAAAGAGAATTTCGAGAAGTGTATCGTTGGAGTATTGGCAATCCCTTCAACCCTGAAAAAACTGCTCACGCAAGCGGAAAGCCGTGGGCGCTCAAGTTTACCGATCCGGATGGCCAATATCGCCGCGCCGCTATTTTTCACAGTACTTTTGCATTATTGAGTATACAAGAACTCAGCCTGCCAAAAGCACCAATAACCCCCACCCTTATTTTAGCATTTTAGTAAGCGATCCTTGGGTTCCCTGGGAAGCAGACATACGCTACTTACAATCGTATAAAAAAAATAAACATGCCCCTCTTTCAAATTGCCTCTACCCCTTTTGGTCCCTTAGAAGGCGGCATGGCCATGCAATCCTCTTTTCTGGAAAACATGTTTCCTCATGCGGTACAGGGGGAAGAAGCATGCGTAGCAACCGCAGGCGCAGCATTCTGGCGTAAATATTGCATGGGCGAGCCGCACTACCTTTTGAAAAATCTGCGCAATAAACTACCCATGCATGGCCATTTCACCGCCGACAGCCGACACAAAGTATCCATCGATAAAAAAGCGCTGGAAGACTATTCCTATGATCCTGATGATATACAAAAAGTATGCATCGGATTACATACTGACGTAGTAGTCACCAGCGGCTATGGATAAGAAAATACCGGACAAGAAAAAGGTGATGGCGCACAACAAAGACTTTCAGTCTGCACTGGGTCTGATGGGCATATCGATACCGACCGCACACAAGTGGTGAATCAATTGTTCACCTTCGCTCTTAACGTAAGCGGCCTGGATAAAGAGTCACAACAGATACAAGATGCGGCACAAATGGTGATAAACGCCTGCTATGAAGACACTATAAAAGCTGCGGCACATACCCACAAAAGCCGTCTCTTTTCGACCCTTGTCGGCGCCGGCGCCTTTGGCAACGACATGCAGTGGCTAGCAAGCGCTCTTGGCCGAAGCGCATGCGTAGATACAATTAAACAATACGGCCTCCAAGTCACCCTTATCTTCCACCCCGACAAAGTACGCACGCCGCTACATAGGTCTGCCGAAAACGACCTGGTGTTTTTTGAAGAAATGCTCAAAATCTACGACTCCGTCAACGGCACACAACTGAGTAAAGATTCCCGCTTACATGCAACAATCAACAACTATCTCATTACCGCATATGACAGAGATAGCTCTCCTGATACACTGCATGAGTATGCCCAAACAATCAATCAACAGCTCATGAGCCCGGCGCGAGAGGCGGATGGCGCTGCACACAGCGCACCAGCAACTATAAGCCAGGCAGTAAGCAGACCCGCTCCCTCTCAAGCTTCTCAGCAAGCGCCCCAAATGATCCCCTTGCCACAAGAACAAGCATACGTCGCCCTTTCAAATGTTGATGCCGTATGGCAAGCAATGTTAAGCAGCCCTCGTTCACCAAAACCAGAAGCGCATATATTGGTGGGGCGCAAAGGAATGTATGCCTTTGGGATCACTAAGTCTAATACCACTATCAGCATAAAAAACCCAGAAGAAGAACAACTTTCAAAAGAACCGGCTGTATATATCGTTAAAAAAACCGACGACAGGAAACCAAACGATCGTGAATACCGCTGGATAAGTCTGCGAGAGCTTTTTCAAGCTCTCGAATCCAGAGAAAAATCCACCGCGACATTAACACAAGTAAATTTCAGAAACATCAGCATACGTTCTCGTGGTGACGTACCTACGCTCATTGATGAAAAACTCGTAAAGATACTTTGGAAAAACAGGAAAAAACTAAACAAATAAAAACGCAGAATCAAAAAAAGTAATGCAAAATATGCATAGCTCATATTCTGCACTACTTTGCATTACAATAGACTAAAACCACAACTCTCGCTCAAAAGTGTAATAAATCTATAATGGCACTCTGTTGAAAGACCTCTTTTGGCGTCCACAGCGCATCTTCTTGCAAAGAACTGTCAACTCGATCTTCCCACCCCTGGGTTAATGCATCAGCTCCCCGCGGCGATGTCAGTGCAACAAGGTACATAAAATCAAGGCGAAACATATCCTGAAACGCACGCCTTTTTACCTGACCGTTAATTTTATCCTCATGCGCCGCTAGGTATTCCAACCTTTTTCGCACATATGCTTTACCCGCATTTATCACCGTGTTAACTTGTTGCACAAATTCAGGCAATTGTAATACCGCAACGCGCGCTCTAAAAATTTTTTGATCGCCACATGCCGTACGCAATGCATAATAAGGCCCACTCATATCCCGTTTATGTTCTTCTTCTTTTTTTATACGTTCTTGTGTAAGTTCCTGTTTTGCGGCTGCGAAGCGAGCAAATGCTTGCTGTACTTGCTTTAGAGCAAAATCCTGCTGACGAGCAGCACAAAACACTGCGCTCATTAAGCAGACAATCGCCCCACATTCTAAATACCATTCTTTCATTCTGCCTCCTTCTTTCCCCTTAAAAGCTCCTCCTCTTTTAGAGTGCCCGAGGAGGATAAAAATAAGCAAGCATCTCCTCTGGCAAAAAGCGAAATCCCATACCAAACCAGGAAGAGCGCACCCTTTTGACGCAGACACAATCCCCGAGTATTCTGAAGATACCTTTTAAAAAGTTCTTTTAAAAAAGAAAGATATGTACATGCAAAAGCTGCTGTTAAGTTTTAAAAAAGGCACCACCTACCCATCGCAAAAAAGTATTCGTGCACTTTTATTGCTCGCAGCAAGCACGTGCGCGACTCACTGGTGCAACGCAGAACAGCAAAAACATACTCTGCCGGTATACCGAGATGGCCGCTATTATTACAGCCAAGAAGAGTATGAATCAACCTCCGTGTGGAGCCACTTTACCAGTATTCCCTACAAATTACCCGTCCTTCTCATGCGTGAGTTGCCACACGCGCTAGGCATAAAAAAACAACCACTCTGTCAATGGCCCACGGTAGAAAAACCGGAAATTCCTTCGCGCTCAACCGAACTCCTGCTTACCTGGATAAACCATTCTTCTTTTTTAATCCAAATCGGCGGGCAGAATATTCTCATAGATCCTGTTTTTGGCGAATGTCCTCCACTGCGCCGCACACACAAGCCGGGATTCGCTCTCGCGCAGCTCCCTCCTATCGACTATGTACTTATTTCTCATAATCACGCAGATCACACAGACTTTGTCACGCTCAAGGCGCTTGCTGCCCGCGACAATCCTCTTTTTATTCTCCCGATTGGCAACGCAAAGCTCTTTAACACCATGGGCATACAAAAAAGTATCGAAAAAAATTGGTGGGAACAAGAAGTCATCATGCCAAAACAGCGCACAAACACCGAATCAAACACTGATAAACAGCTCCTGACCATAACTTGCCTGCCCGCACGACACTGGTCCTGCAGAAAATTGCTCGATGTTAACACAGCCCTCTGGAGTAGCTGGATGATCGAATGCAATGGCTCAACCATCTACTGCGCCGGTGATTCAGGCTATGGCCCTCACTTTAAAGAAATAGGCAAAGCATTCCCCATCATCGATGTCGCGCTTATGCCTATTCATCCTATAAAAAGCTCCGATGAACATATTGGTCCTAAAGACGCCATAACCGCCTTTTTAGATTTGGGCGCCCAAATATTTGTACCAATCCATTGGGGAACCTTTAGCTGCGAAAGTTATATACCTGAAATGCCGCTCATACGGCTCGCGCAACACTGGCAACATCGGCACGCAGAGCTTGAGAATAAACAATGCCTGCTCTTTCAGTTCGGACAAACAAAATCTATTATCGATATACTCAGCAGCAACAATGCGCTGAATAATCTAGCACAATACGAGCGACTTCCTGAGAACGCTCATACACTATAAAAAACAACTCAAATAATCTTTGAGGGCCTACCTAGACACCTCTTGGCTGGCAGTAGGCCCGCTCATTTTTTGGACACTTTTTAGAATAGAGAAAAACAAGCCCTCTTTTCTAACGCTTCCTCTGGCTCCCATAGAAATTTCAAATAGAAGCCCTCATAAGACTGCGCCCAAAACAATGAATCTGAGAATAAAAACTGAGACTGAAAAGTAAGCACACCACTGGAATCAAATCAATGAAACTTCCATGCCACATTGATAAGTATCGAATAATGAATCTTATATTGCTCGCCTAATAAATGCTGTGCTGCCGGAAATGCAATACCGCCTTGCAATGAAAAGCGTTGCGTTGAAAAAAAGAGAGATGGTGCAATAAAAAAACTAGTACCCCCAGAATTAGGATCAACTATCCCCTTCCAAACATCACGCATACTCACTATTCCATCAAGTTCTACCAGCCAATCAAATAGCCAGTTTCTCTCGCTATAGGCAATATTCCGTGAAAATCCTGCCGCATACCAGAATTGCCTGCCAAAACAAGTACCCGTACGATGTCGGGTAGGGAGCAATAATCCAAGTTCGCCAAAAAGATACCAATTGATGCTCATATGGCTTGCGGTAGCACCAAAAAAAAACGTTGGCGATCCATAGCCTGTCTGTGCTTGTTGTTTACAACTACCGGTGGGCAAAGAAAGGAACGCAAGGATGGTCGCTTGATTGGCCCAGGTTGCTGTATCTTTATTGAAAAAGGCGTATTCTCCTTGCACAAAGAGATCGCCCATAGCAGGTAAAAATGGGTTGTCTACACCCGAAGAATCAGCAGATGGCGCATTCTGTTTTGCTGATATAGGATAACCCATTAACAGAGCAAACGTATCACTCACACCATATAACAATGCCGGCACAAGATCAAAAGCATAGTTTTTTTTATCTTTTGTATATCCGCCAACCCCCAAAGCAAGCAAATCCTTTTTTCCGATAACCGTTTGACCAAAACTAAATAATGGGCCCAACTCCTGCGAAGTTGGCAAGGCAAAATTTCCCTGCTCGACATGGGGTACTTTTTCTTCCTCTCGCGCAGAGCATAGATGCATCGCGCCGCCCATTAACATGCATAAGAGTATCTTTTGAAAATGCTTATGCGCAATCAACAGGCGATAGGTATACTTCATCTGCTCTCTCCAAAAATAATTTTCAGGCTTTCTCTCTTTTTTATAGAACCAAATAAATCGTTTTACTATTCATTGTTAAGTTAATTAAACTTCCAAGCAGCATCCAGCAGAAACAGAGAATGGGCTTTATTCTGTATCCCAAACAAATACTGCGCTACTGGAAATACAACACCTGCCCCCCCACAATCATTGTGTTGAAATAATGGCGCATTATATGGTAGGCTTCTTCTCCCTGATCAACAATATTTTGTCCAAATCCAAACAATTGCCACAGCCATTGCGATGCCAGCAATATTAGATTCCCTACTCTACGTGTTCGACAATATCTTTTTCACGAGCAAAGCGCCTTCATGATTACATCTGCAAACAGCATAAAACAATATTTTTGGCGGTACTTTTTGCGCTTTGTATACTCCTATAGCTGTACACCATTCTTACTCCCTTAAAAAACAGACTCGCACTGATAGGCATAGAAAAAACGACACCTCTTACCTTTTTGCCTGTTGCTTTTTGAGCTCTTCTATGTCGTGCATACAAGCGCTTAACGCTTCATTCGTCTTATCAAGCTCTAACTCATGCCTGAGCACCTCAACAAGCTTTTTTTTAACCACGGCACTGGAGGCATCAATCCGCTTTTTTAAGGTATCAAATACCTCTTTTGCATGACGCCCCTCATGATACATAACATCATAAACGCAGCCAATCCCAGCGCCAGTTATTACGAGTCGCGTAAGTGAGGTCAATGGACCCGCATACGCCATTGATGAACAGACCAGCCCACAGGCAAGCAACAAAACATATCTTGCTGATACACGAACATTCTTCACCATTCTGCCTTCCCTTACACAAATAGCTATTTCAAACATTCTTATTTTTATCTAAGCGTATGGGTAAACAGCCCTGCTGTCCGGTCTGGTCAACAAGACACCTGCACAAACTACCAATAAAGACTACCATTAATAGCTAGGCCCCATTTTGAAATAGCACTATTGGTAGCATAGCTCGTTCCTGCCGTTTCAACCAGAAAGCCAAACCCCAGCGATGGTTTTACCAATGCATCTTCAGCGCTAAATAATTTACTTACATGCACAAAAAAACGATGCGATAATGACTTTGGAAAAAGAGCACCTTCATAATCAACATCCGCATCTTGCACGAGGATCGGATTAACTGATTCATAAATAGGAGCCTGAGGCAATGGATCAAGAGGATCAAGAGCCACACTATCAGCAGAATTCACCTGGTACAAATCAGGAACAACCGCAATGGGCGCATCGGCATTTATATTTTCAAAGGCGGTACGTAAAAAGGGACCATATATTTGCTGATAGGTGGTATTACCAGGTATTTGACCTCTATTTAAATACGAAAGATGTTGCGTCGCTGTTACCGCTTGAGGTGAATCCGTATAATGGTGAAAACCATATACCTGCGCATCTCCTTTAAGTGCATAACGCCCGCCATCAAACGTACCATGACCTTTCAGGCGTTCATGCGTATTGGCCAAAAAATTATAACCAACCTCAACATTAATCGCATCATGAACATAGACAAACTTCGCCGTAATATCCGCTCTAATAACCACGTCAATACGTGCAGCAAGTGACATCTTATTCACCAGCGGCGAAAGGCGTCCCTGGTAACCAATTGAAGAAAGCTCTTCCAACAGCATGTACCGATTAGCTAAGCCTAAGTGAGAAAGATTAAAGCAACGCTTTTCCCAGGCAGGAAATATATGAGTAAATAAAGCATCAACATAAATTCCCAAAGAACGAGCACCTTCATGCTGCTTGAATAAATCAACATGCCCGGTAAAACCACCTCCCATTTCCCAGTGCTTACCATTACCCAACAATGGCTGCAGATAGAGCTCCCCCGTCCTTCTGTTTGACGTCGGTAAAAAAACAACAGACAAAAGCCCCGCATGAGACCAGTCATACTGCTTCTTCCAACCAGACATCAGCCTGATATCACCAAAACCAACCTTTTCCGAACGATTTTCAAACACACCAAAACTCAGAGGATCTTGCATATCCCCGTACCGCAGCGGCACCACTTGACCTGAAAGAGGCGAAATCATTTGACCGTGCAATGCCATGCTAGCATTAGGAGCAAGCGCAGGACGTTCTATACGTTCAGGCCCCATATACCCAGCCGGATGGAATGCCGTGCCCGCATCAATAACCTGTTCATGCATATTCAGCTCCCACTTGGTACTTTTAATCGGCACATGAAACCCCCAAAAGAGACCTTCTACAAGAGCATCTACCCCCATAAGACCATCAATAGAAAGGTTGAACTCAGATATTACCGGTCTAAAATGCATAATACTTTTAAAATCACGCGGTAAACCAAAATAATCAGCGAGCAGGTCATGTTTATTATCTCGATCTGGCACAGCGCTTCCCGTTATAGGAAGCCATGCCGTGCGAAAGAGCAAATGCGCTATCTTTTCAGACTTGAAGGTACGCCCATATTGAGCTGCAAAAACAAGCGTCATGCTTGTTTTTCGCTCCCGTTCCGCAAGATGCAAATGGCGAAGGATCGGCCCCTGACTTAACCCTGACCCGTAGGTAGAAAGAGATGGCCTACCATCCGGCGCATAGCTAAAGGAGCTATACAAACAAACGCCCAAAAAAAAATAAAGTATCAAAAAAAAGAGTTGCTTTTGACAGACTTGCTTCATCCTACTACCCTTCCTCACTCTCTCAAAAAACTTGTATGCTTCAGCGAAAGTCTAAAACAATTGCCCCTCCTTGTAAACAGAGCTTTCTTTTAAGAATGTTTCTATTTGAATTATTTACGAGAGTGCGTTATGTAAGAAAATGATGTATACTAAAGATGAGTTGAGAAACACCCGAATCGAATAACTGGGTACCTATAAAAATGTGAATGCGTGAGTGGGTAGCATGAAAGTCAAGAGAAATAAAGCCTTTTTTTCTATATCTGCCGTAGCTAAGATGTTTTCAGTGCATCAGCAAACAATACGTTTGTATGAAAAAGAAGGACTCCTAACACCCAAACGCTCCGATGGTAACACGCGGCTTTTTTCAGAAGATGATGTCAATCGTCTTGAAGAAGTCATTTACCTCACGCATGAACTAGGCATCAACTTGGCAGGCGTACAGATGATACTTAAACTAAAAAAACAGATAGCCAAGATGCAGAAAGATATGAATCAGGTCTTTGATGAAACACAAAAACAACTGGACGCTGAAACAGAAAGTTCAAAACAAATTATTAAAACACGCGCACAACAACTGCATAATCTAAAACACCATAAGGCAATCACCGCAAACCCTTCGGAGAAAACGGTTACACAAGCAGCAGAAACCGAAGAGCAACCACAACTCGAAATAGATAATTGGGACATAGAATACGACGCTGAATAATCAGTATAATCAACCTGGCAAAACACCTGCTACACCCTCAAGCCACAGGAACTCACCATGCTTACAAACAAAATTAAAACAGTTGTATTACTTGCCGGCCTCAGCGGGTTACTCCTTTTTTTGGGCAACCTCTTTGGCGGCACGGCGGGACTGCAATTTGCCCTTATCATAGCACTAAGTATGAATGGGATCGCCTACTTTTTTTCAGATAAAATCGTATTACGGTTGTATGGCGCACAGCCATTGGATGAAAATGAATACACCTGGATCTATCTCATTGTTCAAGGATTGTGTCAAAACATGGCACTACCAATGCCAAAGCTCTGGCTTATTCGGACCCCGATGGCGAATGCCTTTGCCACCGGCAGAGATCCAAAGCATGCCTCGGTTGCTTTAACTACGGGCATTATAGATCTCTTGGAAAAACATGAATTACGCGGCGTTATCGCACATGAATTAGCGCATGTAAAAAACAGAGATATTTTGATTGCCACCGTGGCTGCAACAATCGCCACGGCAATAAGCTATCTTGCAAGCATGTTGCAACATTCAATGCTCTGGAGCACCGTATCAGCTCGCGATAGACGCAGTGGCGGAAACCCATTTGTCATGTTTGTTGTTGCTCTCCTTATGCCTCTGGCTGCAACATTACTCCAGTTAGTGCTCTCACGTTCACGGGAATACTTGGCAGACGAGACGGGAGCCCATTACTCAGATGATCCGCTCGCACTGGCAAGTGCATTAGAAAAGTTACACACTAACATCAGGCAGGCACATCTGGCAAACACCAACACACAACACGCAAGCACGGCACCGCTCTTTATCATACATCCTTTTTCTAGCACCAGCTGGCTTTCGCTTTTTGCAACGCACCCCCCAATGGATGCTAGAATAGGGCGTCTTCACGCCTTGTATGAAAAAAGGTTTTACTCTAGTGCCTCGACGTGGTAAGCCTAAAATAGAATAAAAAAAATCATCCGAACAAGAGGATTATCCCATGATACATGATGACAACACTTTTTTTCAAGATACACAATTCACCTTATCACATGAGCTAATTTTCCTTTTGCGCTGGCTCACTGTGCATGATCAAGAACGACTTAAAAAAATAATCGATCGTGCATTAGCTGCCGGATTGCAGCAGGAACTCAAGCGAGAAATAACAAACAGCAAGCATAAAGGCTTTGAAGAAGACGCTCATAATAACATTATTGATTTTCTGGGCATGCTTGAAACAACTCTTTTTGAAGCAATTAATGAGCAGACGGTAAAACAAGCCCTTCAAAAAAATCTCATGCCATCAATCGATCAGATTGACACCTCTGTCTGCGATGATGCCACCGTGCGCTTCAGCGTAGAAAAGGCAACCTCAACACACAATACGCACGAGAATCCTAAAGACTTGCTCCTGAAAGAATTACTCAAACGATGGAAACCGAGCAAAAAAAATATCCTGAACTAACCATACGTTAGTGGTTAAGAACTCTATACCAATGGGCACATAGATAGTGCCTCTACCTATTTTGATCATTTTTGTTTTGAATCAAAAAAACCAAGTTCATCAAGCGCCTGGCGCAGCTCAAAAAGAGGCAACCCTATAACGGTAGAATGTGATCCAGTAAGTTTTTTGAGAAATTGGTCACCAAATCCCTCAATAGCAATAGCATTCGAGGTAGAAAGACCAATAGAATTATCCAGATAATAGTCAATCCAACGATCTTCTATAACGAATAAAAATGCCGCTCCCACCGTTTTTTGTATACGTTGTTCAACAGCCCAAGAACCCTGCTTATATACTCGTTTATCCAAACAAAAACTCGTAAAGAGCACCGAGCCTCCGCGAGCTCTCTTGATTTTGTCTATCGCATCAGCACGATCAATGGGCTTTCCTTGAATAGTGCCATCTGCATCTTGGGTAAGCGTATCGGCAGTAAGCACAAAACACTGTTCACCGTCATAACTTCCGGCAGGCAAAATAACATGCGCCATTTTATGCAATGCTATGCTTTCTACCAATTGAGGCAATGAAAGACCCCAGTCACAACTCGTTTCATCGGCTGATTGAGGCACTACGGAAAAAGGAATTTTTGCTGCTGTCAGTAATTGCTGACGCGATACTGAACTAGAACCAAGCAGAAGAATGTTTTTTTTCATGTCTAGACAATCCTATGGCAAAAAACTATGCGTTCTTTGTATAACAAGAGCTCATGAAAGCTCTTTCTAGTGTAGTAGAGTGCACGAACAAATACTACAAAATTCATGCAAGAAATAAATGCGCGACTCTCTCGAGAACTTCATTCAGACGTCCTTACCGCATTTGCTTAAGCACATACTCGTTCATCTTTTTAAAACTTTTACCAAGCATTACTCATAACCAGCAGGATTATGAAGATGATGATCGGTGCTTTGCTCAAAAGCATAGGCAACCTTATATAACAAGTGCTCTGATAGGCGCGGCCCAATAAACTGTAACCCCATAGGAAGATTTTCTTTGGAATAGCCACAAGGCAAGGACAGAGCTGGATATCCTATCACATTATTGCCAATCAACAACTTATCAGCAATATACATGGCGACAGGATCACCCGCAAACTCCCCCAGCTTGAAAGGCAAAATAGGCATCGTCGGAGAAGTTAAAAGGTCAACATCCTTAAATGCATTATCAAATTCGGCACGAATCATTGCCCTGACTTGCTGCGCCTTATTGTAGTATGCTTCCTTGTGCCCTGCCGATAATACATAATTTCCCGTCAAAATACGCGTCTTTACTTCTTCTCCAAAACCTTCTTGCCTCGTAGCAAAATACATCGCATCAAGACTCGTACTTACTGGTGAACGGTACCCAAAGAGTGAGCCGTCGTACCGAGAAAGATTTGATGCTGCTTCCGCACGGCTAATGATAAAATAGACAGCATTTGCATATTTGAGGCTCGGTAAATCGATTACCTTAAGCTTGGCACCTAATTTTTGTAATTGTGCGCACGATTTTTCAAACGCATCTGCAACCTGTGGATCAATACCCTGTCCAATACCA
The DNA here is from genome assembly GCA_021777215.1 of bacterium. Classification (GTDB taxonomy): domain Bacteria; phylum Babelota; class Babeliae; order Babelales; family Vermiphilaceae; genus JAJYDS01. The sequence goes on along the minus strand of JAJYDS010000002.1, from coordinate 37,843 downwards.
TCCTTAATGATACCTATGGTGAGATTCTCAGGAAGTTTACCATCCAGCCCACAAGTATAATCAGTAGGAGCCAATGGGATGGTAGTAGAATCATATGGGTCTTGCCCTGAAAGAGCACTGGAAACCAAGGCATTGTCATAGACTGTTTTGGTAAGCGGACAAACCTGATCAAACGATGAAGCAAGGGCTATAAGACCAAAGCGCGAATGAAGACCATATGTTGGATATAACCCCACCAATCCACAAAAAGAGGCCGGATTTCTAATCGAACCACCCGTCTCACTTCCTAATGCAAAGGGCACTAAGCCCGCAGCAACTGCTGCCGCTGACCCTGAGCTTGAGCCTCCTGGCACACGACTGGTATCCCAGGGATTGCGCGCTGGCCCAAAAGCTGACGTTTCTCCCGATGCACCCATAGCAAACTCATCACAATTTGCCCGCCCCAGAGACAAAGCGCCCGCCACAGCAAGACGATCAATGACAGTCGCGCTATAAGGCGCCTTAAAATTGGCAAGCATTTTTGAACCAGCCGAAGCCAAATGATTTTTTTGACAGATAATATCTTTCACCAGATAAGGAATTCCGGCCATACTCTTGTCACTCGCGCTGGACACCTGATGATTCACCTCAAAAACTTCCAACGCACAGTTAAGCGCGCCATTAAAACGTTTTAAACGATCGCTATAATAGGCAACCACTTCCTGAGAAGAAATTTCTTTTTTAACCAGTTTTTCTCTGAGCTCTTTGATGGTTAAAAACGCTTTCATATTAACCCTTTATTTTTCTTCTAACATCTTGGGTACCACAAAATAGCCATCATGACTTTCTGGTGCCTGTTCAAGCGGCGACGTTGCATCAAGAGGCTGATGAATATCAGGACGTAATACATTGACCGCACTTACCATGGAAGCAGTTTGGGTAATAGTCACGGTTTGTAGCTCGTCTATAAAACTCAAAACTTTTTGAATTTGGTCCGTAAACACCTGAGCATCACATTCGTCCATACGGATGCCAGATAACGAAGCAATAGTTAAAACTTCTTTTGAGTTAATTATGGCCATAGCAGATCCTTGCCACAATAAAGTTTTTAAAAATAGCTAAAAAAAGATTGCCGATCTCAAAAAAACCACACAACCCGTAGCAAATTATACATAAAAAAATCCCGCCGTCGTTTTAACAATGGCGGGATAGCTTTTTAAGCTTCTTGCTAACTAGTCTTTCATTTCTAGAAACGGCCTGCCCAGCTGAAGCTCGCTAGCGCGAAAGCTGGCTGGGGCGGAAGGATTCGAACCTCCGAAATGCCAGGACCAAAACCTGGTGCCTTACCACTTGGCTACGCCCCACCGATTTCTAAAGAAAACTACTATTAAAGATCTCTCTTAGTTTACCCGGCATCTTCAGGATTGGCAATATCGTGTTCAAGATGCTCAACATTTTTATATTCGTTTACGATATGTTCTTCAATTTGTGTTCGAGTCTCAGAATTAAGCGGATGCACAATATCTCTAAAGGTACCATCTTTTCGACGACGAGATGGCATGGAGACAAACAATCCTTTGTGCCCTTCAATAATCTTCAGGTCGCGCACGATGAAGCAATCATCAAAAACCACGGTTGCATAGGCCTTAAGGCGTCCGCCTTCTTTTGCTGGATAAACTTTTACTTCAGTTATTTTCATGTCTATAACCCTTAGAGCTAGTGTATTACCATCCCTCTTTGTGATCAAAATCACTAATTGTACCTAAATTTACCGATCTCAACGCACTTTGTCAAATAATCTTTTGAGCCGCGCGCAACTTGGCAGAGCGCGCTGAAGGGTTATTTTTAACTTCCTCATCACCAGCAACAATTACTTTTGGTGTCAAAACCTGTAAAGTCCCCTTGTTCTCTTGCTCATTAAAGTAATCTTTCACCAAACGATCCTCGAGTGAGTGAAAACTAATACAGACCAGTCGCCCTTCTTTTTTTAGTTGCGTAAAAGCAGCAGGCAAGAAGGCACTGATATTTGCCAATTCGCGATTCACATACAGCCGCAAGGCCTGAAACACTTTGGTGGCAGGATTAGTTTTTCGTGAATATGCAGGAATGATAGTTTTAACCAATTCTGCCAACTGTATTGTTGTCTGAAATGGCTCACGTCGACGCTGCAACACAATCGCTTTTGCAATCTGCCGCGCATAACGCTCCTCACCCAACTGTGCAAAAATCCCGTATAACTTAGCTTCACAGGACGTATTAAGCACATGTGCCGCCGTTACCTGTTGGTGGGCTGGAGACATACGCATATCAAGCGCCGAATCACGCGAAAAAGAGAATCCCGGCCGGTCAAAAATATGCATTTGCGACGTGCCAAAATCAGCCAAAATACCATCTACCTGTGGAATTTTTTCTTTTTTTACCAATGAATACAAAAGAGCAAAATTTCCCCAAACAAGCCGCAACCGATCGCCAAATTCCTCTTTAAGCGGATCACCAAATGTTTCCAAAGAAACAGCATCCCAGTCAAGCGCAATAACCTTGCACTGCGGCTCTTTTTCTAAAATAGCACGCGTATGACCGCCTGCCCCAAAAGTGACATCCAAATAGATCTTTTTAGGTTTTGGATTTAAATACTCAAGAACCTCCGCGACCAATACCGGCTTATGCACCGTTACTGTCGATGATTGCTCATCAAGTCCAAGCTCTACTTCATCACTCTCTTGTTTCCTCTGGGAAGCATCACGGCGTGATTGTTTTTTCATAGGTGATCTATTTTTCACTAAAATGATTTACCAAGTTACCCAATTGCATGCCATGCGAGCCTTTCACCAACACTACCGACTCTTTCTGTAGATGTGATTCAAGCTTTTCCACAGCCTCTTGCCACGTTGGTGCAGTCTCAATACTCAACCCTAATGGCGCTGTTTTTTTAGTCCACACAACCATTTTTCCCACAAGAATGACATGGGTAAGCGATGGCACCTTCCGTAAAAATCTTCCTAATTGACGGTGCCAAAAGGGACTATTGACTCCCAATTCAAGCATGTCGCCCAAAACCGCAATTTTTTGCGCCTGAGTGCGCACCTGCTGGAATGCAAGGAGCGCTGCCTTCATACTCTCAGGATTGGCATTATAACAATCATTAATAATAGTACCGCGCGCCGCCTTTATATTTCGCTGCTCAAAGCGACCGGCAACCGCTACAGGCACCTGCAACGCATTAACAATCGTCTCACTCGACACACCCAAATGGCACGCTGCTGCCGTTGCGGCCAATGCATTATATACAGCGCCTTGGTGTGGATTGGTTAAACGAACAGGATATTTTTCTTTATATATTTTAAGTATAAAGGAAGCCTGAATACCTTCGAGCCTAATTTTACGCGCTTGAATTTGATTAGTGGTTTTAGTCCCAAACTTAATCACTGGATGCGGATATGAAACTCGCGTGAGCAATGGCTGATCTCCATTAATAATACCTATATTACTTTCGGTAAAACATTTAAAGAGATCTCGTTTTTCCAACGCAATGTCCGCCAATGAGCCAAGCCCTTCCATATGAGCATGGCCAACTCCGGTAATAAGCGCCGTTGTCGGACGCACCAGTTGCGCAAGCGCCGCCATTTCTCCTCGTCGACTAATGCCAACTTCAAAAATAGCCACTTGATGTTCCTCGCGCATGCGTAAAATGTTAAGAGAGGCTCCAAGACGCGTATTTTGATTTCCTTGCGATACCAAATAGTTAATTCCTTGCGCATCCAACATAGTCGCAAGCAATTGTTTGGTGGACGTTTTACCTACTGAGCCGGTGATAGCAATAACCGGGTAGGAAAACTGCGCCCGCCATGCTGCCGCCAATTGACACAATGCTTCCTGCGTATCAGGCACGAGCATAATTAGCTTTTTAGCACGATCCTTTATGGAAAATACGGAAAAAATATCCTTTCTATCAGCTTGCGCAATCACGCCAGCCGCACCATTTTTTAATGCTTGCACGGCAAAATCATGTCCATCCGCTTGCGTGCCAGGAACGGCAACAAAAATATCTCCTGGTTGCAATGTTCGCGTATCAAGAGAAAAACGCAGCTGCGCAGGAAATGTGTTAGCAAGAAAAGACACCCCAGGCACTGCTTCTGTTATAAATCGCTCATCTAACTGCATCGACCATCCCCGTTATTTTATGCACTAGATTTTTTTTGCTTTTTTATCTGCATAGTCGAGGGAAAACATCTACTTTTCGTATTCGTTTGTCAAGAATTTGTATTATATTAATGAATAACTTTTCGCGTCTTGCCTCCATCGGCAGGCAAAACAAGCCCTTGTGTTTCTAACATATCAATAATACGGGCAGATCTATTATACCCAATTCTAAATTTTCTTTGAAGTAAGGAAATAGAAACTTCGTCAATAGAGGCCAAAAAATTACGCACATCTCGATAGAGCGCATCATCACCAGCTGACAAAAGCTCTGCATCATCAGTGCCAACCTCTGCCATAAGATCACGATAGGCAACCGGACGCTCTGCGCGAATATGGGCAATAACCCCTTCAATCTCCCTATCTGACACATAGGCACCATGCACCCGCCGCGGTGCCGAGCTGCCCGCATCCAAAAGTAACATATCTCCGCGTCCTAATAATTTATCGGCACCACCACAATCTAAAATGGTACGTGAATCAATCTTTGAAGCAACGCGAAACGAAATGCGACAAGGAAAATTTGCCTTAATAAGACCGGTAATAACATCAACAGAGGGCCGCTGTGTAGCCACAACCAAATGTATTCCCGCGGCGCGCGCCATCTGGGTAATGCGCGTAATAAGTTCCTGACAGTCTCTTCCAGCTGTCATCATCAAATCAGCCAGCTCATCAATAATCACCACAATATAGGGCAGCGGCTCTTTCAGGCGCTTCGCTCGATAATCGGCAATGGTCCGCACGCCACAGGCCGCCATCTTTTGGTAGCGTTCTTCCATTTCTTGCACCACCCAGCGCAACGCAATCGTCGCCTGTGTCGCATCAGTGATCACCGGAAAAACAAGGTGGGCTATATCCGCATACGAAGCAAATTCTAACCGCTTGGGATCAATAAGCACTAACTTTAAATCGTCGGGGCTCAGCCGACACAACAAGCTGATAAGCATGACATTCAATGCAACTGACTTACCCGATCCTGTCGAGCCGGCAATCAAAAGATGGGGCATCTTACTCAAATCAACCACCACAAACTCACCAATCGTATCTTCTCCTAAAATAAGGGGCAACACACCCGCATGCGACTGATACTGCTTAGAGCGAATAAGCGTAGACAAGACAACATCAAGCCGCCGTTGATTGGCAACCTCAAATCCTACTACCGCTCTACCGGGAATAGGAGCTAAAATACGAATACTCACCGCTTGTAGAGCAAGCGCCAAATCATCTTCTAATGCAAGAATTTTACTTAATTTGGTATCAATTTCTGGCTGATATTCAAACAAGGTCACCACGGGCCCATATTTTATCGCCGTCACTTTCCCGAGCACGCCAAAACGTTGCAACTTATCTTCAAGCAAATGAGCGCGCTCTTCAAGCTCCTGCCGCACCTGCTTATCTTGTCGCTCTTTGGCGACACCTATAAAGAGTGACATGCTTGGCAACTGGTAGGGCTTACACTCTTGAATCCCCGATGCGGTCTGCGCAGGCTCAAGACTCTGTGCCTGAGACGCACCCTGAGCACTTACTTGTGCACTTTTGCCAGCCTCAGGAAAACTGTTTTTTGATGATTGATGCGCACTGCTCGCGCCCGCAAGACACCCAGCTGCTTGCGGTACATCAAGGCGCAACTGTTTTGCCTCATCAGAAATCCGCCCGGACCCCCTAGAATCACTCGCAAGGCTCGAACAAACAGCGCGTGCATCCATTGATTCTTTTTGAGCACCGCCATCAAGCATGCCCCGCTCAGGAAAAAAATCATCCAATGCATCAAGCTCAGTTTCATAATCAATAACCGTATAATCAGCATCCGTTACCAAAGAACCTTCGCATGCCTTTTTTGCCAAGCGCGCCGCGTAAGCCAATGGCTGACAAGCACCATGAACTATTTTTTTGCTCACCCGGTATGCCGGCGCCCAGACTCGTTGCGTGGTCAGCTCAGAACGCGCTAGCAAAAGCGTCCCCCGCGCAACAGCACGCACAGCCGCGATCCAAGAAACGCGAAACAAAAGAAAAAAACAGACAAAAAATAACATATATAAAAAAAGAGTTGCGACAAGCGTATCAAAAAAAGAATTCAACAATGCCTGCACGCCACGACCAACAAGACCTCCAGCATACCCCGAACCCCAAAAATCAAACTCGTGTTTTGCGCACAATGAGGCCACCACAAACACCAACATAAATCCCGCACCCACACGCTCCCATTCAGTCCGCCATGAACGCTGCGCAAAAGAGAGATAGAGCATAAAAAAAAGCATGCCAAGCAAAACAAACGATGCCAAACCCAAAAAATAAAAAAAGAGAGCTGCCGTCGCAGCGCCCACTACGCCTCCTTTATTAAGGACCACCACCGGATCAGTTGATGCATAAAACCAGGAGCTGTCATAGGGATGATATGAGATAAGCGCAATTGACAAAAAAAGAAGGCCCACGCTATACGCGAGCAAACGAAATTCTCGTGCAAAGGGAATACGAACTGCACGTTTTACATATTTTGGACGCATCATAGATTCTCCTTTTTTGTTTTCCTCATAGAAGGACCTTGACATGAATACCGCGCTAGTGCCACAGGGCCTCGCCTGTTAGTGTAGCGCAGCCAAAAAAAGAGACGCAAGACTTAGCAGAGCCAGAGCCATGCCATAAGGGGAAGAATCATATAAAAAGCAAAGTACCACAGCCGCTGCGTAACAACGAGATTGCGCACCAGACGCAATGCATAAAAGGCTATGATCCCCGCGCCAAGCATAACCAAAATAGTCTCTGCACCCAAAAGATTAACACTATTTGATTGCGCAGCAAGCATACGCAGACTATTGGCAAAGGCGAGGGTAACAAGTGGCCACTGAATCAAAAAAGAAACTTCAAAGGCACGTCGCGGCGTAAAGGCAAGCCACCGCGCGGCAACATAGGTACTAGCAAATCGAGAGATACCAGGAAGTAATGCAAGCCCCTGTACAATACCAAGAATAGATGCCGTACGCCAAGTCAATCGGCCACTTTTTTGTGCCGGCACGAAGAGAAGCGAAAACAAAAGAAGCGCGGTAGCAACAAGACCAACGCCTAATGAGGGACAGACAAACAGAAGCGATCCCCGCATAAGATAGAGCCCCAGCGTAACACTATCTGCCAACGCCGTAAGAAGGCCAATAGAAAGGATATACCGCCAACAGCGGGAAAAATGAACAAAAAAAAGACGCCATTGCGGAAAGAAAAAAAAGAAAATAACAAGCGATGTCGCCCCATGCAAAAAATGATCTAACACATCAACAGAGACCAAATCAAAATTAATAAAATCAAAAAAAAAGCCTTGGCAATGATCAATTGCATAGCCAAAATGATTCAGATAGCGCTCTAGTAAAACAAGATGGCTCGAGCTACTGATCGGAAAACTTTCCAAGACAATTTGAGTGGCAATATATACGTAAAAATATAGCATTGAGCAACACTTTTTTCCTCTATACCTGCTGAAAAATTCATCCCCAACGGCATACGAGCTCTATTTTTTTCTTTACTTTAAAAATCTGTTCATAGTATACTGGTTTTCGCTTTGAAGGTCGATCTCCAGTAGGAGCTCCCCAGAGCGCACTTGCAAACAAAGCAGCTCTTGAAATGCCATGATATTTGGATTAGAGTGAGAGTAATTTATACACAAGCCTGAGTTCGAACCACCTAGTAAAAAAAGCATATGAAAGCGAGAGGAGGTGAAAGAAACGGACTAAAGCACATCTTATCTACCACAACAATTGTCGGTAAAAACAATTTCGGAATTTTCTAGGAGTTTATATTATGGAACGTATGCTAAAAAAAATTTTTAGCATGGCTTTGTTAGCAAGCGCGTCAATCGTGGTTGCTGATAACAGCTGTTGCAATTCTTGTAACAATGATTGCTGTGAAGTATCACCTTACATCTACAATCGTTCAGTCAGTGAAAACGCTGCACGTGAACTTGCAGGATGGACAGGACATGTAAATTTGGCTGACATGGATCGTCACTATGGCAGCTTCTCAATTACCCCAGAATACACACGCTCATTCTCACCCGGCAAAATTGCCAATCGCTTGTTTAACTGCGATTTAACAAATTGCTGCGGTATCAATGTTATCGGCTCAGCTGCCTCAACCGTTGCTAACGGCACTACAGACTGGCTTGCTGATTATTTCTATCTTCAAAAAGACTACAAAGGCGGTTTTAGCGTAAAACCTGTTATGCAAAATGCCTTGGTAGACTTGAACCTCTACTGGGGAATGGATGAATGGGCAAATGGCTTATTCTTCAGAATTCATGCGCCAATCACCTGGACCAAATGGGATCTTGGTATGTGCGCAAACTCAAATATTACCGGCACACAAGCGGGTATAACCCCACTTCTTGTTAATGCAAACACCTTGGATAGTTTTGTTGACTTCTCTTGCAATGGCGTAAAACCAGATGCAGTAGCAGCAATAGACGGCAATCCAGCACTTGAATTCACTCAACTTTACTATTCACGTCTGTGCCCATGCAGCCACACCAAAACCGCATTATCAGACATTCAAGCTGATTTTGGCTGGAATTTCTTGAACGATGATGACTATCACTTGGGTCTGTTCGTTCGCGCTGCTGCCCCAACAGGCAACCGTCCACACGGACAATACCTGTTTGAACCTATGGTAGGTAATGGCAAGAGCTGGGAACTTGGCGGTGGATTAACATCACATGCCATTCTCTGGCGTTCAGAAGAAAAAGAAGACAAACACTTTGGCTTCTATGTAGATGCAAACATTACCCACTTGTTCAATGCAAAACAATGCCGCTTCTTTGATCTGTGCAAAAACGGTGCATGGTCACGTTACAATCTTGCATTCAAACGTGCTACAGTCAGTGGCGTTGATACAATTACTTTCTCCCCTGTTGCTAACTTGACCGCCCACGAAGTAAAAGTAAGCGTCGGCGTACAAGCAGATGTAGCTGCTATGTTCAACTACACCAATGGCAACTACGGCTTTGATCTTGGTTACGACTTCTGGGGCAGAAGCTGCGAGAAGTTTAACTGTAAATCCTGTGACAATTGCTGCACAACAGCATGCACCACTGGCGCATGTTCAACCAACTCCTGCAACTCATGTGATACCTGCTCAATTTGCGAATGCCCAACATTCTACAATGAACTTGATGGCAAAACCTGGTCTCTTGCTGGCGCAACTGCAGGATCATCATACAGCAATGCAAACATCCACGCGCTGGGCGCAGTTGATGCAGAACGCGTATTCTTGTCACAATCAGATGTTAACTTAGAAGGCGCACGCACAAAAGGTCTTTCAAACAAGATCTTCACGCACTTCTCATACAACTGGTATGACAGAGAAGACTACATTCCTTACCTTGGCATCGGCGGCGAAGTTGAATTCGGCGGCGGCAAATCATGCTGCAACGACAACAAATGCTGCACAACAACAACCCCTTCAACCACCAGCTGCAATTCATGCTGCTCCGGTTGCAACAACACCGCGATCTCTCAATGGGGTCTGTGGATCAAGGGTGGCGTATCCTTCTAAGGATTGCCTCGTTGCCTAAATACAAAATTAGACAACACATATTCGTTGTTTAGCTAATTACCAAGTAATTACGCAAACAAGACTTGTACAAACAGGGCTCGTGTTTCCACGAGCCCTGTCCTTTTTGTATGCGCTGCAGATACACCCATCTTGCGTTGGCAGCGCATTTTGTTAAAGTGAGGAAAATGTGCGCTAAAAAAATATAAAAAAGGAGCAGCACAAAAACAGACCTCACACTATCCCGCAGAACTTTTCGTAAAAAAAGAGAAATCTTTTAGGAGTGTATAGTATGGAACATCTACTAAAACTTTTTAGTACCGCTGTATTGGTGATCTCGACGGCATGGGCGACAGACTGCCCTAACATGCATGGCAAAGTATCACCATACATCTACAACCGTTCAGTCAGCCAAAACGCTGCACGCGAACTTGCCGGATGGACAGGTCAGGTAAATCAGGATAACAGGGGTACTCACTATGGCAGCTTCTCAATAACACCCGAATATACGCACTCATTTTCATCTGGCAAAATTGCGCATCAGTTATTTAATGGCAATTTCACAAACTGCTGCGGTATAAACATTGTCGGCTCAGCCGCTACGACTGCTGCTAACGGCGCCACAGACTGGCTTGCCGACTACTTCTACCTGCCAACTTCATACAAAGGTGGCTTCAGCGTAAATCCTGTCATACAAAATGCTTTGGTAGATCTCAATCTCTACTGGGGAATGGATGAATGGGCGCATGGCTTATTCTTCAGAATCCACGCACCAATCACCTGGACACAATGGAACCTCAGTATGTGCATGAATCAAGAAACTCCTGGAACAAACGGCGGTATCGTGACCGCCTTGCTCCCAGCAAACACTCTCAAAAATTTTTTAGACTTCTCTTGTTATGGCGTAAAGCCCCAAGACCGCACCGTAGAAACAACAACCTATACATTCACGCCACTCTATTATTCAAAACTGTGTAGTTGCAGTCAAAGCAAAACCAGCCTGTCTGATCTTCAAATAGACTTTGGCGGAAACTTCGTGAACAATGAAGCCTACCACTTAGGGCTATTCGCTCGCGCTGTCGCGCCAACAGGCACTCGTCCGCAGGGTGAATTACTCTTTGAACCTATGATTGGTAACGGCAAAAACTGGGAAATTGGCGGAGGAGTTACTGCACATATACAGCTCTGGCGCTCAGAAGAACAAGAAAATGAACACTGCGGCTTATATGTGGATGCAAACATCACCCATTTTTTTAATGCTAAACAATGTCGCTTTTTTGATTTATGTAACAATGGCTCCTGGAGCCGTTATAATCTTGCATTCAAGACAACCACACAAGGAACAAATACTACCTTCACCTTTTGCCCCGTTGCAAACTTGACCGCTCATGCAGTAAAAGTAAGCAGCGCCGTTCAAGCAGATGTTGCAGCGCTATTGAACTACACCAATGGCAATTATAGTTTTGATCTTGGGTATAATTTCTGGGCTAGAACGTGCGAAAAATTTGACAGCGGCTCCTGCGAACCATGTAAAACATCGTGCTCCAGCGGCGCGTGCCCAAGCACCTACTGTGCTTCCTGTGATAGTTGCTCGATTTGTAACAACCCAACATTCTATAATGAACTTGATGGTAAAACCTGGTCTCTGGCCGGCGCAAACAGCGCTCCGCTCAGCGCCGCAAATGCACAATCATACAGTCAAGCCACCATCCATGCTCAAGGACCAGCTGATGCCATTGGATCTCGCATATACTTAAAACAATCAAACGTTAATATAAACGGGGGCCGCACCAAGGGGCTTTCAAACAAAGTGTTCACTCACTTTGCTTATAACTGGTACGACAGACAAGACTGGATCCCCTACCTCGGCATCGGCGGCGAAGTTGAATTCGGCGGCGGCAAATCATGCTGCACAACACGCAACGCAAACTGTAATGCATGCTGCTCCAGTTGCACCAACACAGCCATCTCTCAATGGGGACTGTGGATAAAGGGCGGCGTATCCTTCTAAGAATCTTCTTGGCAAAATCAGACCGCACCTATTTTGTTGTTTAGCATATAATGCACAAGCAGGGCTCGTATTGTACGAGCTCTGCTTGTTTTGGCGATTACTCCAAAAGAACGTTGTCTCACTATGCCTAGCCCTTGCTCTGTCACCAGAGTTGGTTTAGAGTAGAGACAGTTGATTCTAGAAAAAAGGAGTTTGTAGCATGAACCAACTAACAAAAAAAAGCATCATAACTAAGACACCAGCACCGACAAAAAAAATAGTTTCTCAAACAGAAAGATTCACGAGCTCCTGGTATATACAAAAAACAGATACTCAGAATACCCGATACGCCATACGTCCTTATGGGCTCCTGTTCAGTATAAGCCTCACTCTATACATACCCACACTCATCGCCGCACCAACACTCTCGTATCCTGTAAGCCCCTATATAGCTCCTCGCTCTGTCAGCGAAAATGCTGCGCGAGAACTCGTCGGCTGGACACAAAAAATAAATCTTGCTGAAAAAGACACCCATTATGGCAGCTTTTCAGTCACTCCAGAATACATGCGATCTTTTAGATCAGATCATGTCGCTCGACAATTATTCGGCAGCGATTTACAGCAAGGCAACACCATTCACATCTCTGGCAGCACCTCATCTGATCGAAATTCCGACACAGACTGGCTCGCTGACTATTTCTATTTACCCACCAGCTACACCGGCAGTTTTTCAGTAAGCCCAAGAACTCAGAATTTTTTAGTCGATTTTAATTTCTATTGGGGCATGGATGCATACACTCCGGGTCTCTTTTTTAGAATACATGCACCACTTAATTGGACACAATGGGATCTGGGCATGTGCATGGAAACAGAACTCCTTGGCACAGCAACCACCGGCATAATTCCGCCGCTAGCAGCCGGAAGCCCCGGTATGCCTACCGACTTTGTTTCATTTTCATGTGGTCATGCACTGCCCGATGATATTCCCGTCCTCACCTTCCCTTATCCAGTGCCCATTCCAAATTTCATCTATCAGTTTACCCCTCTAAACTATAGTCGCCTCTGCCCCTGTAAAACAACACTCACGCGGCTCGCAGATATACAGGCTGATTTTGGCTGGAACGTGTTGCTCGACAACAATTATCACCTGGGACTCTTTGTGCGCGGCGTTGCACCAACGGGGAATCGCCCTCACGGCATCCTATTGTTTGAACCTATCGCCGGCAATGGCAAACATTGGGAACTGGGTGGCGGCCTAACAACACATATCACCTTCTGGAGATCACCAACAAAAGAAAATCGTTCGTGCGGCTTGTACCTTGATGCCAATATCACTCACCTATTTAGCAGAACTGAGTGTCGCGTCTTTGATTTAAAACAAAAGCCTCTCAGCCGCTATAACCTCGCTTTTAAACTCGAGCCAGGATTTTTGTCCGTAACGGGCATTCAAGGATATCTTTTCTCGCCCGTTGCAAACTTGACCGCACATGCAGTCGATGTCAGCATCGCGTATCAAACAAATATTGCCGCATTGTTTAATTATACACAAGGAAATACAAGTTTTGATATTGGTTATTCTTTTTGGGCTAGAAGTTGTGATCGATTCACCTGTCACACGGACTGCACACCTGCTCCTGCCGCTAACTATGCAAGTGTCGCAGGATGCGCCAGCGACTGCTCCGCTACATGCGTATGCGATTGTCCAACCTTCTATGGCGAGCTGAGTAGCCCGGTCTGGTCCTTAGCAGGAACCAAAAGTTATATAAACCTTCAGACACATGAAACATCTTCCTATAGCAATGCCACTATTCATGAGGAGGGTAATCCCGACAACAATCCGACCTATTTAAATCGCTCTGACGTAGACACCGCAACTGCACATACCCGCGGTCAATCGAATAAGCTCTTTGGACATCTATCATACACTTGGCACGATCACGAATGGATGCCTTACCTTGGTTTAGGAGCAGAGGTAGAATTTGCTGAAAAAACAGGCTGCAGTAGATGCTCCGATGTATGCTGCGCCAACACAGCGCTTTCACAGTGGGGCTTCTGGTTTAAAGGTGGTTTATCATTTTAGTAAATTCAAAAAGTAGAAAATAATGACGGATATATCACTCTTTTTTAAAGCTCTTTTTGACGATGGTAATTTCTAGACTCGATGAGTATACTGATCCTGTTCATTCTCTAAAAAAAAAGGATCGTAGCATGAAAAAAAGCATGCACTTTGTACGCACCTTCATAGGAGTACTTTCTGGAACACTTTTAAGTATCCTCTTAGTGTCAGCATCACCTGAAAGCATCTGCCCAGTACCTACCGCATACAGTATAAGATCACAGGGCCAAGATGAATCTCGCGAACAAGCGGGACTGACCGGGCATACCAACATACCAAGCAATCATACTCAATATGGCACGTTTGCGCTAACGCCGGTACTGAATCGCTCATTCAGCCCAGGACATATCGCCGTGCCTCTTTTTGGCCGAGACCTGCAAACAGGAAGCCTCATCGGTATTAGCGGCAGCAAAGCGACAACCAGAAATCCCAAAGATTGGCTTGCCGATTATTTCTTTTTTCCCCAAACCTTTAGCGGCGCCGTATCATTTGAACCTCGCATTCAAAGCTTGTTAGTTGATTTTGATTTCTTTTTGGGTATGGATGCATGGGTATCCGGTCTATTTTTCCGACTCCAATCTCCTATCGTCTGGACTAAATGGGATATAGATCCCTGCCCTAACAATACTGCTTTTTCGATAGAAGATTTTTTTGAAACATTCGCCGATTTATCACGCAATGGCTCAATAGCCACCGCCTTCTTTGACCATTTTTGTCTTGAGCAAGTACCCACCACTACCGCATTTGTCATCCAACCGCTGCGCGCTGCAAAACTTTGCGGTGACTGCGGACAGACAAAAAGTGGCTTTGCCGATGTACATGCTGATCTTGGTTGGAATTTTCTCATGGATGACGATTACCATCTGGGCGTTTTTGCCCGACTTGTTGCGCCTACCGGCAATCGCCCTGAAGGAAAAATCTTTTTCGAACCTATTATCGGCAACGGCCACCGTGTTGAAATCGGCGGTGGCATAACAAGCCATCTCACGCTTTGGCGCAGCCAGGAACTTGCTCGCTCACATCTTGATCTTTTTGTTCATGCTGATATCACGCATATGTGCAAAACACATGGCACGTATGTTTTTGATCTATGCAATAAACCCTTTAGCCGCTATATGCTCGCAGGAAAAATAACCGCGCCACATACCATAAGCACGCTCGCACCAGTAGCAAACATAACCCGAAGCACCGTCACCGTCAGCCAAACAACACAGGCGGATATTGTTGCTATGCTTACCGTCGCCGCTGATTTTTTTGATTGGAGTTTGGGCTATAATTTTTGGGCTACCGGCTGCCAAAAAATAACCCCACAATCAGCCTGCTGCCCTCAACCGTGCACTACCAGCGGCATACACCAAGAACCGTGGGCACTGGTAACACTCAAAAAATCAGGCGCCACCTACATCGCGCTTAATAATCTTGGCGACATTCACCAAATAATTCCTGATACGGAAGAAACTCCATTAATTCCGCTTACGACAAAAGACATTGATTATGGCGCCACCGATCAACGCGGCCTTTCGAATAAACTTTTCACCCATCTTAATTTCAGTTGGTATGATCATGAGCGGTGGATTCCTTATATTGGCGTTGGCGCTGAAGTAGAATTTGGCAAACGTGACACATGCGGCACAAAAGGAAATCGTTGCTATGTCAGCACCGGTTGCACCTCCAATTGCGCCTGTAGACCACTGGCATTGTATCAATGGGGAGTATGGGCGAAAGGCGGCATTTCGTTCTAAAAAATAAAAATCCTAGACGCCGCACAAAAAGAATAGTAAAAAAAGAAGAGTATATGGTATATCTAAGCTTTGTAGATAAAACATATGGTTTTGGTAATTTTTTAACTCTCCAAAAAAGGAGTCTTTCATGAAGCACCTACTCTCTGCGCTGCTGTGCACCGTTGCACTGGCAAGTGCCGATGCTTGGGCAGCAAACACAACAAACTGCTGTACCGTTGCGCCTTATCTTAGTATGAGATCGCAAAGCGAAGATGCCGCACGCGAGCTTGCCGGATGGACTGAGCACATCAATCTCAACAAAAAAGGCAAAATGTACTCTAGCTCGAGCCTTACTCCCGTCTACACGCGTTCATTTAGAGCAACTGATTTAGCTTCACTCTTATTTGGCTGCGATTTACAAGGCTGCGATTGCCGCTCACTCTATATCCGTGGTATGAATGTCGCTGATCGTAATAATCAAAAAGATCTGGCAAGCGCCTACTTCTATTTACCAAACGATTTTAAAGGTAACGTCTGCTTTAACCCCCTCGTGCAAAATTTCCTCGTCGATTTTAACATGTACCTTGGGTTAGATGAATGGGTTGATAATCTCTATTTCAGAATTCATGCACCAATTACCCATACCAAATGGGCCTTACAACCATTTCAAGATGAAGTACTGAGTAGTACCACCACCTTGGTAAACTATAACTCTTCATACCTCACCACAGGTCTTAATTCATTTTACGAGTATGCCTGTCAGGGTAAAGCACCTGCGCCTCAATCAATAACCATCGATGGAACGCCAACGCCTATCTATTTCCAAGGTTTGCACTATGCAAAAATATGTCCTTGTGCGCAAAAACGTACGGGGCTGTCTGACATTCAAGCAGACTTTGGTTGGAACTTTACTCGTGAACGCTATCACATCGGCGCTTTTGCGCGCGTAGCGATGCCAACGGGTAATCGTCCTCAAGGTGAATATCTGTTCGAACCAATCATCGGTAACGGTAAGCAATGGGAATTCGGTGGCGGCATCACGAGCCATGCCGTTCTTTATAACTGGGATGATCAAAATCGCACCGTCAACTTTTTCTGCGATGCAAATATAACGCATCTGTTTAGCGCACGCCAACGCCGTGTTTTTGACCTGTGCAAGAATGGCGCACTCAGCCGCTATATGCTCGCTGCAAAAGTTACGGAGGTAGATAGCATCCCAACTTTGATAGAGGTACAGCCGGTCGCTAACCTCACCCGCTGCACCGTCAATGTCAGCTCGGCAGTGCAAGTGGATGTGGTCGCCTTACTCAACTACTTCCATAATAACTTCACTCTCGATTTTGGCTATGACTTCTGGTTACGCAGCTGCGAAAAAATCAAATGCGCTTCATGCGATTGCTGCAATAGTTCATGCCAAGAGCTTGACGGCAAAACATGGCAAACAATCAAAGATAGCTCTATCCACGAACTACCAAGTGTGGCATCTATTATAGCCAATGACAATGTCTATGCGCTAGCCCAAAGTGACTTAAATACTAATGGTGCGCGCACCCGCGGCGTTTCACACAAACTCTTTACCCACTTCTCATATAACTTCTTTGATTACTTTGACCGCGCGATACCATTTCTTGGCTTTGGCGTAGAAGTTGAATTCGGCGCTCATGAAAAACTCAGCAAACCATGCTGCTGTGGCGATGAAACTCCTGCCTGCTGCATAGCCTGCACCAAACAATGCTGCCGCTCATGCGCTCTCTCACAATGGGGAATCTGGGCAAAGGGTGGTCTTTCATTCTAATCAACTAATTTAAAAAAGTGTTCTAAAAAGGAAGGAGTTTTATGAATCGTATGATCCTACGCAGCGCGTGTCTTATTCTGTCGGCCTTTGGCGCGACAGCGAGCGCCGCTGACTGCACCACGTGCACCGTTGTTCCTCATCTTGCCTACCGCTCACAAAGTCAAAATGCGGCACGCGAACTTGCCGGCTGGACAGATCACATAAATCTTTATGACATGCAAAGATTTTATGGCAGTTTCTCCATCACCCCTGAATATACTCGCTCATTTAGACCTCAAGCCATAAATCAAAGTTTGTTTGGCACCAGCCTCTATGATTGCAAACAACTCAAGATAAAAGGCATGGGCATACCTACGCGTAATGCATCAAAAGATCTTGCCGCAGAATACTTCTATCTGCCAAGCACCTTTGTCGGGCAAATCGATTTTCAACCACGCATTCAAAACTTCTTAGTTGATTTCAATCTCTATTTTGGTCTTGATCAGTGGGCTCCTGGCGTCTACGCACGCATCCATGCACCCGTTGTTTGGAATAAATGGGATCTGCACGCGACTGAACACGTATTTAACGAAGGTCAGCAAGAAGGCTCTCAGGGCTTTGATGGTATCTGGGCAACAACCCTACGCTCAGATTTACTGGCTCGTTTTTTTGACTATTCATGCCAAGAAGCTGTACCCACCGCACAATGGGACACCACTGCCAACCTCGCACAAGTTGCCTATCCTTTAACGGCTGCCAAAATATGTCCTTGCAGCAAACGTGCAGCAGGGCTTTCTGATATTCAAGCGGATCTTGGTTGGAATTATTCTTGGGATAAGTACCATCTTGGCTTTTTCCTGCGCGCTGTTGCACCAACAGGAACACGGCCTACTGGTGAATATCTGTTTGAACCAATCATCGGTAACGGCAAACATTGGGAATTGGGTGGTGGCATCACCGGCCATGCAATTATGTGGGAAAGCGCAGATAGCGCACGTACGCTGGGCCTCTATGTTGATGCAAATCTTACCCATATGTTCAACAGCCATCAACAACGAGTCTTTGATATAAAGGGTTACGGACAATTAAGCCGTTATATGCTCTTGGTTAAACAACCATTCAGCGCTCCATACAGCATAACACCAGCAGCAAACCTCACACGCCAACACGTTAAAGTAAGCTCAAGTATTCATGCGGATGTCGTTGCTATGGTCACCTATGCGAGCTACAACACAACTTGGGATATTGGATACAACTTTTGGGGAAGAAGCTGTGAAAAAATATGCCTTAATCCATGCGCCTGCAATCCTTGCAACCTAGGGCTTGACATCAATGATGAAACTTGGTCACGCGATAATAACAGCTCAACTATACATGAGGCCAATGGCATTGTCGGCAATGGCTCGACCCCTGCTGCTTTAACTGTCTGCGATCTTGATATTAATGGCGCACGCACAAAAGGCCTTTCACACAAAATATTCACTCATATCGGCTATAGCTGGTTAGAGCATAAAGACTGGATTCCATTCCTTGGCCTTGGTCTTGAGGGAGAATTTGGCAGCAATTCAGGGCTCAAATGCTGCAAACAAACTATTAGCGGCAACTCCGGAGTTTGCGCCAATGCGTGCAAAAACTGCTCCAAAGATGAATGCTGCTGCAATACTGCATCACTCTCGCAATGGGGCATCTGGGTTAAAGGCGGCGTATCATTTTAATACGATATAAGAAAGGAATTGTATGAACCACAGAGTAACAAAATGCCTCGGCTTGAGCCTGCTGGCAAGCATGAGCATGCTTCACGCAGCAAACAGCTGTCCAGTGGCACCGTATTACAGCATCAGGTCACAAAGTGAAAATAACCCACGCCTATTTGTTGGCCAAGCAAAGCTCTTTAATCTCCATGACGTAAAACACGTGTACGGCAATTTTGCCATCACTTCAGAATATACCCGCTCCATACGACCAAGCCAAATCGCTGAAAATATATTTGGTGATTCACTCTATGGCAAACGCATGTTAAAAATAAAGGGTTCCGCGCTCCCGCACGACGAGCAAAAAGATTTGCTCGCTGATTATTTCTATCTCTCAGACCACTATGATGGCACACTCTGCCTGACCCCACGTATACAAAACTTCCTCGTTGATCTCAATTTATACTTGGGCCTTGGTATGATTGCACATGGCATGTACTGGCGTATTCATGCTCCTGTCGACTGGACCAAGTGGAACTTGGATGTTGAAGAAACCGTCATCAATAATGGTAATGTAACCGGAGCTGTTGGCTTTGACTCACATGTTACTAGCTTTTTTGATTATGCCTGCCGCGGACAAAGCACCACTGCTAACACAGGAGAAACTAACTATCCTCTGGGCGCCGCACGAATTTGCCCTTGCTCACGAAGCAAAACAGGTTTATCCGATGTGCAAATGGATTTGGGTTGGAATTTTTATAGCAAAGAAGACTACCATGTCGGTCTGTATGTGCGTGGCGTAGCACCAACCGGCACGCGCCCAGATGGTCGCTTTCTTTTTGAACCTATTATCGGTAATAGCAAATTCTGGGAACTTGGCGGCGGTATCGATGCCCGTTGGATTATGTGGCACAATGACGAAGACAACCAAGAACTGGGAGTTTATTTTGATGCAAGCATAACGCACCTATTTTCCACGCGACAAAAGCGGGTTTTTGATTTAAAAAATCATGGACCGCTCAGCCGCTATATGCTCTTGTTTAATGGGACCCCCGGCCACATAATAGGAGAAACACCAGCCGCTAACGTAACACTTACAAACATAAACGTCTCCTGTAATATCCAAGCTGATGTTATGCTCATGTTCAACTACACGCATGAAAACTTCAATTGGGACTTTGGATACAACTTCTGGAAACGCAGCTGCGAAAAAATCAATTGCTGCAAGCTAGAAAGCTGTCAAGTCTGTGATCACAGTGGTATATGCAACGGTTTGAACGGGCAAACATGGTTGCCCGCATTTGCAGACAGCACCATTCACTCATTCGGTACCGGCACTGCCACGCCGCTCACCAAAGCTGATCTTGATATTCAAGGCGCACAAACCAAGGGTCTTTCCAATAAATTCTTTACCAATTTCGGTTACACCTGGTGGGAACATGATGATCGCGTAATCCCATTCTTGGGCACCGGCTTTGAAGTAGAATTTGGCAAACGACCATCTTGCTGCAAAGATGCTTGCAAACAAAACTGCTGCGTTGTTAATCCATGCAAGAAAAAATGCTGCCAATACAACGCACTTTCGCAATGGGGCCTCTGGCTTAAAGGTGGCATCTCCTTCTAATCATAAAAAAGTGTATGCATAACCGCTATGATGGCTCGGGAGATTCCCCCGGGCCATCATGGTACTAAGGGGTCATATGAATCAATCAGACAAAAAAGAAAGCCGCCAACATACTCACACACCACAAGCGACAACACTCAGCATGCGATATATAAAAAAAATAGCTCTGGGTATCAGCATCGTTAGCAGCGCCAGCCTGGCTACTGATTGCTGTCAAGTAGCCCCCTATCTACAAATACGCTCACAAGGCCAAAACGCCGCTCGCATGCTCAGCTCGCTCTACCCTGATGTTCGTTTTTTTGACCCCACACAAGAATACTATGGCTCTTTTTATATAACCGCTAGCTACCTGCGCACCCTACGACCAACCACCATAGCTGATACACTTTTTGGCAACACGCTCTATAAAGAAGTTGATTGTGCCACTCTCGCGCCTACAAAAAGGGTTATCCGCGTGGTGGGCAGTACATACACCACTATGGACGACCCGCAAAAAAACTGGCTCGCTGATTACGGCTACCTGGCTGACAATTTCAAAAGTTCGCTCTTTTTTTATCCACTCATTCAAACTATTTCTTTTGATGTCGGCACGTATATAGGTTTTGATCACGGCTTTTTCGTGCGCGTACAAGCACCACTGGCAACCACTCGCTGGGATATTGGCGCCGACGAAGTACTTACCCCTACCGCTGGCGGCAGCGGCTTTCATGATATTTGGCATAACTCTCAGAATCTCGTGCAAAGCTTTCTTGATTATTCCTGCTGCGGTATAACGCCAACGCGAAATCCCGCACTGGGCGATCCGGAAGGAAAATCCTATCCCCTGTGCGCAAGTAAAATATGTCCCTGGCCTGACCGCAAAACAGGAATCGCTGATATACACGTTGATGGTGGCTGGAATTTTGTGAACAATGATCGCCATCAATTAGGATTCTACGTGCGCGCCGTGGCACCGACGGGAAACCGCCCCGAGGGAATCATGCTCTTTGAGCCCGTGCTGGGCAATGGGGGCCATTGGGAAATGGGTGGAGGAATAACCGGCAATCTACGACTCTGGCACAGCGATTATGAAGATAAAGAAATAATTTTCTGCTTTGATGCACAAGTCACCCATCTGTTTGCTGCACAGCAACACCGCGTCTTTGATCTAAAAAAACAGGGCCCTCTCAGCCGCTATATGCTTGCCATCGATGCGCCGCTCGGGTCACCCACTATCAATATTACCCCTCTTGCAAATCTCACCTATGCACAAGTACATGCAAGCGTACCGATACAAGCGGATATTGCTGCGCTATTTAACTATGCAAGCAACACCTTCACGTGGAATGTTGGCTATAATTTTTGGGCAGTCAGTTGTGAGAAAATTTCTTGCGTTACTCCCTGCATACGTGGCGGCACGCTCCATGGATTACAAAATGGCTCATGGCGCATAGTGGGAACCGATGCTACTATTCATACGCTCGGCACCAATGACACGCAAACAGTACTCACCCAGAACGATGTCGACGTGAATGGGGCACGGGTCAGCGGCATGTCGCACAAATTTTTTACTCAGTTTGCCTACACCTGGCTCGACCTTGATACGCGCGTGCTACCACATCTGGGTATTGGTATGGAATATGAAGTTGGCACCAATCGCTGCGCACTTGGCTGCGCACGGCCCTGTGCACAACGATGCTGTAACAACAGTATGCCATGGCAGTGGAGTATTTGGCTAACCGGTGGATTTACCTTTTAAGAACATCAAAAAAAGGCACCGAGACGAAAGTAGGGAGAAGGCCTGACAAGAAAAGACTTTATCCCTGTTTGTGTAAAGATACACGCAGGTGACTTGTCAATTTATACTTTTTTATTTAATGTAGTGATCAGCAATTCTCGCATACATTGATAAAAAAGGAGTATCACCATGAAGCATTGTAATTCAAAAGCTCTTATCTGCGCGCTACTGGCAACGTCGTCGCTCGTAAACGCGCTCGATGAGATAGCGCCGTATTTCAGCATCCGCTCACAAGGTTTTAATGCCGCAAGAAAATATGCAGGCGTTACCAATAAAATAAATCTTGCCAGCGATGATCTGTATGGAGCCCTTTGGACAACAATTGATTATACTCGCAGTTTCAGGCCGCAACGCATCGCTCAATGTTTATTTGGCGATGATGCACTCATCATGAATAGTAACTGCGCGGGCATACAAATATCCGGCAGTCAGTCCCCCAATCGTGGAGAAAAAGATCTTCTTGCTGATTATTTCGGATTACCCATCGATTTTAAAAGCCGTGTTTTTTTCAGGCCCAATTTTGATGCCATGACATTTGATTTCAACTGGTTTCAAGGTTTGGATGATATTGCACATGGCCTCTATTGTAGCATCCAAGCACCGCTAATATATACGCGCTGGAACTTGGGTATGAGCGAAGAAATTATAAACCACGGCATTGCTGAATCTCCAGGCGGTTATTTCGGACCTGAACCACTGCCGATAAAAAATTTACTCTCAAGCTTCACCCAATTTGCCTCCGGATGCTGCGCACCACTGATTTTTGACTGTTCTGCAACATCGTCACAGCCGCGCATTATGTTTAAAGAATTAAACAAAGCAAAAATGGATACCCATCGCCACACTAAAACACGCATCGCTGAATTAACCTTCACTGCCGGTTGGAACTTTTTACAGCAAGATGATGAACGGTATCATCTTGGTATAGCAGCATGCACGAGCGCGCCAACAGGCAATACTCCCTGGGGCGACTATCTTTTTGAACCAGTAATCGGCAATGGCCATCATTGGACATTTGGCGGTGAAACAAATGGCCATTATACCTGGCAGCTGGGTGACACCGAACAAACACTCACTCTCTTTGGCGATATAGTTGCCGTCCACTTATTTAAAGCTCACCAACGTCGTACTTTTGATCTACATGGCAAACCATTAAGCCGCTACATGCTCGCACAAAAATTAGGAACCAATACAAACAGTGTGCCACACCTCAATCCTACTGCAACGCCACCCTTTCCTCCGGTTGAATTTGCCAATGTCTTTATACCACTGGCAAACCTCAATACTATCGATGTAGACGTGAGCATTGGCCTACAGGCAGAATGTTTGGCTATGCTCACCTACCAAAATGAGCGCTTTACTTGGGATCTTGGTTATAGCTTCTGGGGAAGAACATGCGATAACATTTCTCTCACCTGCGCTTTTGCCAGCGAAATTGAAAACATGCCTAACGTCTGGGCGCTCAAAGGCGATGCCTTTGTCATAGGATTAGAAGATACTCCCGGTCTTACTCCTGTCCGTTTAGCAGCAACACAAAGTGATGCCACCATTCACCGCGGCACCAATATGCCTGCAGTAGATTTTTACACCAATCCTGGTATTGACTCACCTGAGTTGGCAACCTCCAGCAGTGCGGGAAACCCGGCAGTGCTGGGCGGCTTTGGATTTTTATCAGGACAAACACACAGCTCGGTGCCACCAGTATACTTAGCCCCAACAGACATACACCTGAATGATGCACGCACCCATGGCGCTTCACATAAAATTTTAACTAACTTCATGTATACCTGGGATGCAAAGCAAGGATGGATACCTTATCTTGGCTTTGGTGGCGAAGCAGAATTCGGTACTGGCAATAAACAGTTAACCAATGATTGTTGCAAAAAAAGCTGTACAAAGCCATGTGATTGCCCCTGCATTAACACGTCCGTTTCCCAATGGAGTTTCTGGATTAAAGGCGGCATAGCATTTTAACCAAAGTAAAAAATGCAAAGCACCCGTTCTTTTGGCTCGTTTAACAGTAGCCTAGAAAAACAATGTGCGATAAAATAGAGACTCATTCACGCTCAGTATTATGACTGAGCGTGAACAGTTACATTGTCTCAGAGCTAAAAGCCCCCCTAGTGATAGGACCGCCACATGATCAAACGCGCACTCTCCATTTTTACCAGTATGAGCTTTACCGTATTAAGCGCTACTCAGTGCCCAACGACCACGTTTATTCCCATTCACTCGCAAAGCTTCAATACCGCACGCACCTTGCTGGGAAATATGTATCACCTGTATCTGCCCAATGCACAACAATGGTATGCCACTTTTTCTTGCACCCCAGAATACACAAAATCATTCAGACCTGAACGCATCAATCAAAGTATCTTTGGCACCGATATCATCAAATGTCAAAGCACGCTCACCATCGCAGGTAGCGCAATCCCCGATCGCAAACAATCAGATTGGCTCGCCGATTATTTCGGTTTGCCCACCGACTTTAAAAGTTGCGTCTTCTTTAGTCCTCGTGTACGCAATGAGCTCATCGACAATTATTTATTTTTAGGCCTTGATGGCATACGTCCGGGATTGTTTGCTTCTCTCAATGTTCCTATCGTAAAAACAATTTGGGATCTAAAGTACACCGAAACGGTTATTTCTCCAGGAACGCAGGCCTATACCGCCGGCTATTTCACTCCCGCACAAACGCCCCGCGCAGCATTGCTCCCCTCGTTTACTAATTTTATCAGCGGCTGCGGCACACCCGACCTATCTGGAGCACAATTCCATCCGCTTGTGTATGCACGCATGAGTCCCTGCGAGCGCTCGTACAGCTCATTTTCAGACATGCAACTTGTGCTGGGTTATCTACTCCACAATAGCCCAACCGGACATTTTGAACTCCATGCACGCGGCTCATTCCCTATGGGAAATCGTCCCCGTGCTGATTATCTTTTTGAACCTATTATCGGTGATGGCCATCATAAAGAATTGGGCGGCGGTGTGGGTATGCATTGGCAGCACCAAGAACCCGATGAATATGCTGCTATACGATTTGACATTCAGTTTGATGCCGTACATTTATTTGAAACGGAACAACGGCGTTCATTTGATTTAAAGGGACGACCTAATAGTCGGTATATGCTCGCCCAAAAAATGGGAAAGCCCGTCCTTGGCGGCTTATCAGGACCAGTCGGCTCTGACCCAATCCAGGAACAATTTAAACAAGTTTTTACCCCGGTAGCCAATCTCACAACCTGCGATATTAATGTAAGCAATAATGCACAAATGGATTTCACCTTTCTCTTTTCTTATTTAAACGAGAGCGACAGTTGGAGCTTTGGCTATGGTATCTGGGCATGCACACCCGACAAAATTCGCTTGTGTGATACGCACTTGGAACCAAGCACATGGGCACTTAAAGGAGACAGCCATTTGTATGGCTTTGAGCAAGGAACCGCAACGCCCGTCGCACTCTCAGCAACACAATCAACTGCAACTATAAACAGGAGCAATAACAATGGCGATGCACAGAACTCCGGCATTGATAATCCGCAACAGGCCTTTGTAAACAATGTCATCCCATTACTTACCTCACCTGTAGTCGGCGCACCCTTTATTAACACCTCAATTCAACCCGTTTTTTTAAGTAATGATGATATAGACATCAATAGCGCCCGTTCGCATGGCTTTGCCAATCGAATATTTAGTCAGATGGCGCACACCTGGCAATCAGAAAACCTCAATGGCACCCTCGGCTTCGGCGCTGAGATTGAATTTGGTATGCGGCACTATACCGCATGCAAAAAAGAAGAGGTGATTTTAAACAGTGCGTTATCATATTGGGGCGTTTGGCTGAAAGCATCTCTCACTTTCAGGTAAAAAAACAGGGTTAACTCATTTTTTATAAAAACTCTTGTACCGACCACAACCAACCGTGCTATCTTTAGGCACAGAAAAGCACTCACATGCATCACCAAAAAGGAGAGTGGGTATGAACGTAGTAAAAAAATATGCTGTTTTACTCCCGCCGCTATTACTCTGTCCACGATTAGCACACGCATTTGATCTCGTTGGGTATTCATTTTTTATGCCGCGATCGCAAAGCGTTGATGCCGCACGCGAATTAACTGGTTGGCATCCTTATATTAACAAAAGTGATCAACATGAATTATACGGAGCCTTTACCGCAAACCCGGTTTACACACAATCGGTACGATCTGAACGTATTGCACAATCACTTTTTGGTACCAATGTACTCCAAGTTTCTGGCAGCCAAGTACTCACCCGCGGACCCAATGACTGGCTTGCCGATTATTTTGGGCTCAGTTCAACCTTTCATAGCATCGTGCATATTGAACCAATGATTCGCAATGCTTTGGTCGATTTTAACTTCTATCTTGGACGCGGAAACTGGTATGTACGAGCGCACGTACCGGGAGTCTGGACGCAGTGGAGTTTGGGCCTTGATGAACAAGTCACCAGCACTCAAACAATCTTTCCCGCTGGCTATATGGACACCGGCGCGGTCTATCCTGGAGCAAATTCATTCACAAAAGCTATGCAAGGAACCACCACGTTTGGTCAAATGAAAAGTCCTCTTGCCGCAGGAAAAATATGCGGCAAGCAAACAAAAGGAGGCTTTGCTGAGATACAATGGGCAGCTGGCTGGAATTTTGTAAATCAATATAACGGACATGCGGGCCTCAATCTGCGCGGTAGTATACCCGCTGGTACACGACCTACAGGAGAATATCTCTTTGAGCCAGTTGTTGGTAATGGCAAACATCCAGAATTGGGCGTCGGTTTTACCGGACATGCGCTCATTTGGGAAAAAGATGGAGAACAAGAACTCTCGTTCTTTGTCGATCTGAATCTCACCCATCAATTCACATCGCATCAATGTCGTTCGTTCGATTTTTGCGCATCAACCACCGGCTGCACCATTGATCGATGCTGTGCTCCTTGCTGCGCACCATCGCCCTGTGGAACGCCCTGCTTTACCAACCAAAGCAGCTGCAATAGCGACAGCTGCTGTAGGCAAAACTTCTGTAGCCGCTACATACTTCTGAAGGAATTTGGTGAAAGTGGCACCTATACCAACAATTTGATCCCCGCGGTCAATATCACCACACGCCGTTGTGACGTGAGTGTCGATTTTCAAGCCGATTTAGCCGCGATGTTCGGGTACACCTATAATGGCTTTGTCTGTGATGTTGGTTACAATGGCTGGTTCAGAAGCAGAGAAAGAATTAGCATTTGTGGCGCCATACCATCCAATACCTATGCCCTCAAGGGCATCCAAAATGTCGCCGCACCTGCCACACAAGAAACTCAAAGCCACGCTACCATCCACGGCAACCTGTTTGAAAATCAAGAATTTGTAGCCGATCGATCTTCTCCCGTTTTTGTGCAATCACTCAATCCCAACTCAGCAGCCTCTCCAAAGGCGCTCACCCATAAATTCTTTGCATACCTTGGCTATGGATTTGAAACAAAACACTCAGGAGCAAAACGCGCCTACGTGCCCTTTTTTGGCATAGGTGGCGATATAGAAATTGAAGGTATGAATAGAGATAGTACATTCCACCCTTATAAGAACACCTTAAGTCAGTGGGAACTATGGCTCAAGGGCGGCTTTACGTACTAGGACCGAGTCAACAGTACACACCTACCCTTGTTTTGAATGTTATAAGACAAGTGAGAACAGAGAAGCTCAGCCCCCGTGCTCCTAACTAATCTTCGTCAGTATCACGTGAGAGTTTTTTTGATACTACTTCAGACAACGTCGTATCTTCTTTAACAAAAACAGTACCCTTTTTGTCTTTGGATAAGGAAAGCTGCCGTATGTTATCTGCCCCAAAACCACTCAAATCAAGTTTGTACCAAACAATATTTCGTGATTTAACCTTATAAGAAGTAGCATCACCCGAGACTTTAGAGCTGTCTTTGAGTATTTTTTGTGCATCTTTGGGGAGCCGATTCCACTGAGACTTGGTGAACCAGGCAACAGAAGATATTTCAGGCACCGGCCCAAATATTCTACACTTGCTCGATAAAAAGGTCTTACCAGTAGCAGAAGATTCACGGGTAAGAAAATCCATCCCCGTTTTTCCGGGCATTCTCCAATAGACCGTAATATAAAGATCCTCATCCTTAGTCTCATTACACACGCGAAGCGTTACTGCCTGGGCAGCAAAAAACATTCCACATGCGGCCAATCTTACAATCAACAACAAACGTTTATTCATCTGGCACTCTCCTTTTTACCTCATTACTTGCCTACCACAGGCGCAATCGGCATATAATACTCTTCGACTTTAAGACGCAAAAATTCGTCATAGGCAGCCTGCGCATCATACCGTCCTTCACGATTTTTTTCCATGATAGCACGATACACACCGGAGTTTTTGTTTTCTTCAGCATTAATCAGAGGAAGCAATCGACTATAGGAATTGAAAAATGGTTGCTGCGTCGTTTTTATTCCCTCATGCCCAAAACAGACCGCCCCCGCCCAAACTTCCGGACGCGTTATATCCTTCACATGGCGCCTTGTATGCTTCATCCGCGGAGTAGCCCCTCCCTTACCAGGACTTACAAAATCACACTGCCGTGCACCCGATTTTCCCAGACGATCCTCACGAGATACCGCCTTGCCCATAAACTGCGTTCCATCATTACAGGTGACAATATATGGAGAACAATAACCAGGATCAGATATTGAACCGGTATTTAATAAATCATCCGCTTTGGTACCCAAATAAAATAACGCACAGAGTAAGCTGAGACTTACGTATAGTTTATTCATAGGAGCCCCTTTTTATTTGGTAGAGGGATAGTCAAACTTTTTTTGACTCTCTCTACAATGGTCGCTGGTTAGTCTTCCCACTGCTCCTCTTCAGGCAACGGCTCATGTTCTGTTGCTGCATTTGGAGCTATAGCCTTACGTCTCTTTTCAAGAACCTGAGAAAGGACATCGCCAAGACTACCTGCTGTCAGCGGCTCTGTTCCTTTTTTTGCTGAACCTTCACCAGGTTTTGGCGTCAGTTTCAATTTCGCACCCGCCTGAATCTGTTTTAATAAATCATCGCGATTATTCAGCACCCTTTCTTTTCTATTTTGCTTAACAATAGCCGGTAACACACAGTGAGACATCTGACTTTTTTTCGCCAAATAGAAACGAGCTCATAGCTCCCATACCAATTAATAGGCACAAAAACTTAAAAAAACCATGCTTCATTACCCTCTCCTTCTTTTACCCTTTTTCTCTACCCTTAGAATATCAGATGCAAATTTCAAATAGCAATATTTTATATATGTTTGTGATAAAAACTCTGCGTGTGACAATTAATGAACCCCATCGAGCCCTGCTTGTTATCGGCACAAGATACAACACTCCAAATGTGCGCACAAAAAAGAGCAGGCACTGTAATCACAATACCTGCTCTTTTTCTAGTCTTATAAAAAATTATTTAGTCGTCAGATCGCTTGCGCATCGTCGCATTCAATTTTTTCTTACGCAAACGTACACTTTTGGGTGTAATTTCGATCAATTCATCAGGACGAATCCATTCCATACATGTTTCAAGTTCCATAATCCGCTGTGCAGGAAGTTGCACGGCATCATCGGATCCTGAGGCACGCATATTAGAAAGCTTTTTGAGCTTGCAAGGATTTACGTCAAGATCATTCTCCCGGCTATGCTCACCAATGATTTGTCCTTCATAGACTTCATCAGTTGGCTTCACAAAAAGAACGCCCCGCGCTTGCAGTGAATCCAGGGCATATGCGGTAACAATACCCTTCTCCATGGAAACCATGGCGCCTTTGTTACGCGTGGGAATATCACCTTTATACGGTTGATAGTTGTGAAAAATCATATTGGCGATACCGGTTCCCCGCGTATCAGTCAAGAATTGGCTACGGAAACCGAGCAATGCACGTGATGGCACTTCGTACTCTATACGTACACGACCATCGTTACTGTGGTGCATATGTTTCATCTCAGCTTTTCGCTTGCCAAGATTTTCCATAACAACCCCCTGACACTCTTCAGGCACATCAACAATTAAATATTCGATCGGCTCGCATTTTACACCATCAATCATTTTATAAATAACTTCGGGGGCAGAAACTTGTATTTCAAAATCTTCGCGACGCATATTCTCAAGTAATACACCCAAGTGCATTTGACCGCGACCAGATACCCTAAAAGATTCCGGCGTCTGCGTTGGCTCAACGCGCAAGGCTATATTCGTGCGTAATTCTTTTTCCAATCGGGCTTTAATGTGCCGCGAAGTCAATAAAGATCCTTCGCGCCCACTAAACGGCGAATTGTTTACCGAGATATACATGCTCATCGTCGGTTCATCTACATGTGTATATGGTAATGGCAATGGCTTTTCTGGAGAACAGAGGGTGGCACCAATGGATGGTGTTGATTGAAAACCTGTCACAGCCACAATATCACCACATTCTACCTGAGGAACCTCGAGCTTACTTAAGCCCAAAAAGGTAAATAATTTAGTAATTTTTGTTGGCGCACTATTTTGATCGTCTTTGCACTGAATAATCGACTGACCAACGGTCAATGATCCACTAAACACTCTACCTACTGCAATAGGCCCTAAAAAGTCAGAGTGATCAAGATTAGTGACTAATACTTGCAAACCTTCAGAGCTGCGCGGTGTTGGCGCAGGAACATGCTCAATAATAGCATCAAATAAAGGTAACATAGAAGTTGTTGGTTGAGTATAATCGGTAGTAGCAAAGCCAAAGCGCGATGAGCCATATAAAATAGGAAAATCAAGCTGACTCTCGTGCTTTGCCATATCAAGAAACAGATCATGTACTGCTTCTTCTGTTTTTTCTACCGTAGCATCTTTACGATCAATTTTATTAATAAAAACGATAGGCTTCAATCCAAGAGCCAGAGCTTTTTGTACTACAAAACGGGTTCCTGGCAGGACGCCTTCTGCCGCATCAACAAGGAGTAAAAAACCCTCAACCATCTGCAGCGTACGCTCTACTTCACCACCAAAATCGGTGTGACCGGGAGTATCAACAATATTAATTTTGTAGTCACCAAAATGGAGACCAGTATTTTTTGCCAAAATGGTAATACCACGTTCACGTTCTAGGGCATTAGAGTCCATAACGCGCTCACCAGAATCACCCTTAATGGTGTTCGTTTGGCGCAATAATTGGTCGACCAAGGTAGTCTTGCCATGGTCAACGTGGGCAACTATAGCAATATTACGAATATGGGAACATGATGAGGTGTCGTTACTAGTCATCTCTATACTCACTCTTTCTCGCGTTTTATTATAGAAAAACTTAAACTGTGTCTTTTCTAACTGTAACATTTTTTACCAAAAAGAAAAGCTCATTTTAACACTTTTTTTAAAAAACTACTCAAAAAAATAAAAACATTAGGGTATTTCAAGAAACGTCGCTTCTTGAAACACCCTAATAAGTCGTTATGTAACGCATAACTAAAAAGGCTCAAAAAATCAAAAAACAAGCGTAATATTCGCCCAACAAGAAGCAATTTTTGCATCAAATTTGTGCGCCCTCCCCAAGGAAAAGCCTCCACCCACCAACAAGGCCTTATGAAAAATGCGCACATGCTTACACAAATGAGCCACACTCAGGTACCCACTGTGTCGCTTAAAACTATCACTTTTTACCGGCCCTGTAGCAAGCAAAACTGCCTGATGCGTAAAAAAGGTTATATTATATCCCGCTTCAAAGACTGTTCGCTTCTTGCGATATTGCAGAGAAACAAGCAGGTCAGTCAAGTCACCGGGTTGAATTTTGGCGCCACGAGGCAATACCGGATACCACTCTCGATCAAAAAAATGTATGCACCGAGCCTGCACAATGCCAGTAAGCGATTGCTTAAGACCACTGATAAAATTATTGGAAAGTTCAAGACCTCCACCAACACTAAAAAAACGCGTACCTACCAACGTGTCAAATTGCTCATATACATCAAGTTTAAGCCGGGTTGGCACCCCGCCAATCCCATAAAGTACTATCTGGGTAGCCGGCGTAGGGAAAAAATTATAACCGGCGGCCATAACAATGTCATCCATACCAGAACGCGCACAATCCCGCGCAACCGTTCCTCGCTCGCGCGACCGTTCCCGTGCAACTGCGGTGGTAAGCTCACACCACCAGGCGTGCTCAGAAACATGCTTTAGGTTAAAGATAGCGCCCCCGCGGTGCTTTTTTGACAGACATCAATCCCTTGTGCGGCATCGACAATATGTCGATTACGCTCGGCAAAAATAGGCACACCTGAAGGCAACCACAATGAGGCACTCTTTTTACCCAGCAGGTTGGCTAGGGTGACTGCATCGTTAGTGCGAAACACCCGTCGAATCTTCATATTATAAATGAGAGACGTTGCAGATAGTTCCTGGCTTAGACAGACTAAGACAAGCAAAACACCACGATATACAGAATTACGCTTTTTCATACCTATTCTCTCTTTTTAAGGGTTCATGCCACATACTACTCAAGGGCATACCTGATATCCACTGATAATAGGTCATTTTTGCCCTATACGAAAACTATTGCATGCAACCACCATATTTGTGCGTCCTAAAAATTTCGGTATTCTAAAGTTAAATATCCCTTAGAAAAAGATTGCATTCTGCTTATCTTATAACGGAGGTCGTATGTTTATGAAATTAATTCATGTACTCGTTATCATGCTCTCATGCGCAAGACTTGATGCCATGCAAGACATGGGCCGTTTTTTTATGATGGTCAACACCTCGAGCGATGCCACCAATAAAAAGCTGCTCGGTGGGGCTATTGCGGGTAGCGTATCAGGCGGATCAGTGGCTGCAGTTGGAACCTGCACCGGCAACCCCCGTCTCTTTTTCTGTGGTATGGGAACTATGTTCGCAAGTCAAATGGGCACGAGCAGCACAATGCTCTGCGACGGCAAAACGCCTTTGCAACCAACGAATCTCAGCCAAGGAGAACCAATAGTAACACCCCCTGTCCCCATGGAAACCACCGCGTGGCTCTCTAGGCACCAAAAACCTTCTGAACCACACCTCTCCCTCCCTGGATCAGTTACTCCTGAGCCCATAACCCAGTAAAATCACCCGTTTTTTCTCATTCTCCCCCTCCAAAACAAGTTAAAAACTTGACAGGTTGAATATTTTGGATAGACTTGTTCTTGTTTCTGTACTTAAAAATGGAGCTTCTCCCCGAGAGAAGAAAGTTTAAATGGAGGTTTTTATGCATTTTTTAGTAAATTATATTCTGAAAAAACCCATACTTTTGGCCATACTACTCTTGCAAGCCGCTAGCTTATTGCATGGCGCAACTTCATATGAAAATCTAGCAACCTATCTAGAGGAAACTTTTTCCCAAGAGAGACTCTCTCAGTTGCAGCATGATGGTATATTTTCAGAAAAGATGGTTTCTCAACTTGTCAACCTTAAAGCGCACGCGCTCACCGTGTCAAAAAACGCCTATGAAAAATTTATTGCCTCACTTCAAAATCCTGTTCCCGGCGTCAAAGAATCAATCGAAAAAACGCAGCAAAAATGCGAACGCATTCAAGACATTATAGTCCTCATGCAAAAAAGCCGCGCAAATACCAGTGATACACTCAAAGCAAAAGCAACTGAACAAATTCTAGCTTTACAAACATATAAAATCGCAGAAGAGCTTACTGATAAAGACTTTCAAACAAGCGAAAAAAAAGGAAAAGAGACAGTATTAAACAAAGAAAATGGCCAACATCTTCTTGAAACAATAAACAAACTAAAAGAAAAGGCACGTAAAGCGCTACAGAATTTAGTGGAAATTCATCCTCTGGAAACAGACCTCCAAAAAACAATCCAAGATTTTGGACTCCTGAACAAATCATGCACCCTTAAGTCTCCAACAACAAAAGGAGCTAATAATAAAAATCAACCGAATTTAGCTACTCTTCTATCAGAAAACATAGAAGGAATCTACGACCACTTAAATGAATTAGAAGTGGCTCTCGGAATAGCAAAAAGTCACCCTATTTTATGTCTCGGTCTAAATATCATACTGCGCATACCCAAAAATGAGGACACAAGAATCATCATTAACAAGATCAGATCGTGCTGTCTGTTTTCCGCAGAAACTCCCCAATACGCAGAAATAGGACAAGAATTCGACATAGTTACCGACGTTGACCTTGTCGAGTGCAAAAGAATTAATCGCAATATAGAAAAATACAAAACAAACTTAAAGCGGCAACAATTATTCACTCAGCTAATTCAAAACTATGTACACTCCTGGACGTTTGATCAAAATTTTTCTCGCGAACGCGTGATACAACTTATTCAAGGGAAAAAAGTATACTGTTGCATCACCTATAAGCAACCAATCATGGCTATACAAAACAATTCAGTTGATGAATTTGAAAAAATGCTCAGTCAAAGCTCAAGCAGAGCTGAAAGTCGTTCAACCGGCGAGACAATAATCCTTTCTCAAGGAATTGGTATCGATAATGGCGATGCCTATATTTGTCCACTGGACATATCAAATTGTTCTCAGGACCTCAGGGAACCATTAGCTAAAAGTGCTATTTCCGCACTTGTGCAAGCAAAAAAAGATGCGCTCATCCATAGCGACCGCCCACTCATTTTGCACATAACTATGAAAGACGAACAAGCCCCGCTGCTCAAAAAAATACTCGAATTTGCTGGCTTTATCGCACCAAAAATACGTGAACGCCGAAATTCGGCTCCTGAAATATCGCGCGCAACACCAACCTTGAACCAACAAGCAGGAACACCGTCACTACCATCCAGCAAGCAACAAAGAACGGATACGCCTACCTCTCCCTTAGGTATATTACGATCACCCGCATATGTAATGAGCATACAGACAAGACCTGCTTCACCGATAATAGCATTCGACAATACCCCACCAACAACCGCGCTCAAGCCAACACCAGAGAAAACACCGCCAAGGAAAACAGTTTCCTTGCTGCATGATACAACACAAACGGACGAGAAAAAGTCGGCAGCATCATGCGCTAAAAAACTTCCTTTGTAAGGATCTCTGCGCGAACTACCATCTCCCCCACAATAAAAAGCGCACATGATTAATCGTACCGCAATCAACACTCGTTTATATTGACAAAAGCAGCGCTCCCTTTGCATGCTTAGAAAAACAATCGTCCAAGAAAAGCATTCTGTAAGCATAAAAAGGGCTGGTATGAGCAAGCCATTACTCGAAATACAAAATCTCACTAAACAGTACCACACGAAAGAACAAACCACAACCGCGCTGGATAGAATATCCCTGACCATTCATGAACAAGAAATCATCGGCTTACTTGGTGTCAATGGCGCGGGAAAAACAACCCTGTCATCCATCATAGCCACACTGCATCCACCAACGAGTGGCTACATTAGTATGCGGGGAAAGTCCATTTACCAAGATATAAATGCATATCGCCGTATCGTCGGCTTTTGTCCACAAAAATCAAATCTCAATACTGATCTGACCATCGAACAGATTCTCACTTTTACCGGGCACTATTATGGATTGCCCCAAGAGTTGATCATACAGCGTCGTGAAAAACTCATTGAACAGTATGAGTTGGGTAAGTATCGCACGGCAAAGCCGCCAGTCCTTTCTGGCGGTTACGCGCACCGCGTTTTACTCGCACGCTCGCTCATGCACAATCCAAAACTTCTTATTCTTGATGAACCCACGGTAGGCCTTGACCCTCACATTCGGCGCCAGCTCTGGCACACCATAAAAGAACTCAAAAAAAATGGCGTTTCAGTGTTACTCACCACCCATTATTTAGATGAAGCTGACGAGCTTTCCGATCGCATCTGCATTCTCGACGCGGGCAAAATAAAATTAATAAGCACGCCGGCTGCGCTCAAAGAAGCACATCAAGAAAGTAGCCTTGAAAAAATATTTATCACCTTGATGGCAGAGGAAGTCGAATGACACATTCCAACAATGCCCCATGCGCTATGCGCATAAAAAAATATACTGCCTACGGAAAAACTCTCTGGTATTTATTTCTCACGGACCTTGCCGTATTCAAAGAGTATCTGCTTGAAAAAATTATCGACATTTGCGTCTGGTTTAGCTGCATGGTTATCGCCACCACCTATGTCTACCCTGCATTTGGTATGTCAACACAGTTTGGCGAATTTTTTGCCTTCTCAATAATCGCCGGCGAAAGCATCTGGCGCATCTGGGCGGCAAGCTCCGATTTTATAGCCGATCTTGAGGGAGAAAAAATTATCAACTCATACTTTGTCTTACCGCTGCCCTCATGGCTCATTGTCGCTAAGGTATCGCTGCTCCATGCTTTCAAATCGCTTATCTTTGGCCCGCTCACGCTTATCTTGAGCAAAGTATTGCTCGGCCACAAAATGAGCTTTGCCCACCTCAGCGTTGCTCACTATCTTCTGATCTTTTTACTTATCAGCATATTTAGCGGCTTCTTCTTTATCTTCCTCACGAGCTTTGCACGCAGCGTAGCAAGCGTTGATAAAATTGGCATTCGTATACTCTTTCCTCTCTGGTTTTTTGGTGCCGCTGAATTTCCTTGGAAAATGATTTACGAGGCTCTTTCTCCTTTTATAGCCTACGCATGCCTCCTTAACCCCATTACATACATCATGGAAGGAATTCATGCTGCTGCGCTAGGGCAGAGCGGTTTTCTTAACTTTTGGCTCTGTTGCAGTATGCTCGCCGTATTAACCATCGTATGCGGCACAGTGGGCATTATGCGCCTGAAAAAACGGCTCGATTTTGTATAAAGGAAAGCAAAAAAATGAACGAGAAAAACGATGTGCCTATAAAAAATGGCATAGTTATTCCTGAGTATGAGCTAGAAATAACTACCAGCAGAGCTGGCGGCCCGGGTGGACAACATGTTAACAAAACTGAAACACGAGTAACCGTACGCTGGAATGTAAAAACTACAACTGCATTGAATGAAAAACAAAAAGAACGCGTACTGGAAAATCTCCGTGCACGCCTGACCGATGCGGGTGATTTCATTATTAACATGGGCGCATCACGCAGTCAGCAACAAAATAAAAAAATGGCACTCGCCAACCTTGCCCAAGAAATACGCAAAGCGCTCCATGTACCAAAAAAACGAATAGAAACTCACATTTCAAAAGCAGTAAAAGAATCGCGCTTACGCTTTAAATCTCGCCGCAGCACCATAAAAAAACTACGCAGCAGAAAATTTGAAAATGAGTAACCATAGGAACGCACAATGAACGGTAAAAAACAATACCGATCCATTGCCAAAGTAAGAAAAAGTATGCGCGTGAGCACTAGTGACTGTCTCCACGGCCTAAAGGCCGTGGCTTCCCACCTGAATTATCGGAATCACTGATTTTTTATGTACTCTTGGATAGTTTCCCAATTGACCTGCCCGACAGTTTCGGAAAAATATCCGTCT
>JAJYDS010000035.1 GCA_021777215.1 bacterium | reverse complement strand
TTTTTCCCATTGATCAGTTGATAGTTCATATCGAGAAACACCGTGCTTCTTTATCATTCTCTGCCCTCAAAAATAGATTATTTTGGGGACTAAGAATATCAAATTTTCAAATGTCGATACAGCCTAGGATTTCTTTTTGTGCTTCATCCATAAAAGCGGGTAACAGTTCAGCAACGGTGTCTTTATCTTTTGGGAGAAAATAGACGTTTACCGGGGCTGAAAAAGTGATACAGGAAGTTGTGATGATAAAGAGCCATGCGAGACAGCGTATATGAAACCAGATTTTCATACGTAGTTACCCGTTCCGTTATTCTTTATTGTGCGCCGCTCGCACTCGTTTTTTGCACCGTATCAAGCGAGAGTACCATGCTATCAAGCAGTATGAGCAAGGTGCCTTCTTGTGACTTTGCATATAATGTGTTCAATTTTGTATCGTGATCGAGCTCTATCTTTTCGCTCACAAAGACAATGGTATACGGGTTGCCTAATGTTGGTTTTTCAATGCGCGAGATACGGCCTAGATATAAAAGTGCCTTAGCCAACCGTTCATGATCAAGATTTTCGATGGTAAAGTTTGTTTTTTCTTGTCCCGGTAAAAAGACTTCTTTTAAAAATTTTTGATCGGCCTCTTGCGCTGCGGTGAGTGTTTTTGTTTCCTCAAGGGGCGCTGGGCTATTTTCGTGCTGAATTTTATTGGCTTGTTCTATGCAGGTGCTATATCCCCAAAATCCCAAGCAACAGAGTATGCTTATAGACAGACGATGCATGATGGTATCCCTTATAAGTAATAGATTTACAAGCATAAGCATAAGAAATTTTAACAATCAACCATTTCTTTTGAGCCTTAAACCATGGAGCTTCAGTATAAAGAGATGTAAAAAAAGGTCAAAAGGTATGCATGAGAGCTCTCTTTTGCGACCGCATTTGTGTTGACTGAAGTTTAAAAAATGGCGGCGATTTTCTGTGCTGAGCGGCTATTTTTTTTCGATAACGACGCTGCTTTTTATGAGTTTATCGTGAGGAATACGGATGGTTTTATTCTCGGCAGTTTTTAAGAGTGTCGCGTAGAGGGTGCTTTCAACAACCTGGCCCTTGATGTCGTCTACGGTAATGGTATCGCCTACTTCATATGGATGTTCGATCATTAAAAAGATGCCGCTTAAGATGTTGGCAAGACTTCCTTGGAGCGCCAAGCCGCAGGCAACGCCGATAATGCCCACTAAACCCATGAGCGTTGTAGTTTGAATGCCGAGTTCTTTTACGATCATTAACCCCGTGAGAATGTAGATGATATACGAGGTGAACCGTGCGAATATTCCCAGCCGTAGCGCTTCTTGGGGAAGGTTTTTTGTTTCACGTAAAATATATTTTTTAGTGTACCGAGCAGCGAATAATCCCAGACCGGCGATAATGATCGCGCGGATTGCTATAAAGACATAGGGGGCTAGGGTTTGCCAGGTAAATATATTCATGAGTGTTCCTTTTTTTAGTATGAACATTTCAATTACATGAGTGTATGGTATGTTTTTTATTGTACTGGGCTGAGATGCCGTTACGCTCAGTATATATGATTGTGCCGTTTTATAAGCAACGATATTTTAGTTGCACGTGTTTGCTTGTTAAAATTAAGGGTGTTGGAGCGGTTTCCAATGAATTCTTAATTTTTAAGTGTTGGTTCTATTCAGGTGATTGTAAATATTTTTTACCGTGTAATGCATCAGGTAATAAGTCTTGCTCGGTATATTTTTCATACCCTTTACCATATCCCAGTTCTTTCATGAGTTTGGTTGGAGCATTTCTGATATTAAGAGGAATAGGTAAATTGCCCAGCTGTTTTACGTCCTCAACCGCGGCAAAATAGGCCTCATATGATGTGCGATTTTTAGGCGCTTGCGCGAGATAACAGACGCCGTGGCCCAAGTTAATGGCACATTCAGGATAGCCAATTATTTCTACCGCGCGAAAGACATTGTTTGCGACTGTGAGCGCTTGCGGATCAGCCAAACCAATATCTTCTGAGGCAAAGATTACCATGCGGCGTGCGATAAATTTGGGATCTTCCCCCGATTCTACCATGCGCGCTAGATAATAGAGTGCTGCGTCTGGTTGTGATGCGCGCATAGATTTAATAAACGCAGAAATCGTGTTGTAATGTTCTTCTGATTTTTTATCGTAGCGCAGATAACTATTTTGGAGTGTGTTTTGTAAGCTTTCAACGGTGATCTGCGTATAGAGTTTGGCGGTGTTTTCAATCATTGATAATGCTTGCCGTGCATCACCATTGGCCATCTGAATAAGCCATTCTTGTGCTGTTTCATCCAGCGTGTAACCAGAGCGGACGATGATTTGCCGCATATCATTGGCGGTTAATTCTTTAAGCACAAAAACACGACAGCGTGAGAGTAGCGCTGAAATAACTTCAAAACTTGGGTTCTCAGTCGTGGCGCCAATGAGTACTAACTGACCTGATTCAACGTACGGGAGCAGGAAATCTTGTTGCGCTTTATTAAAGCGATGTATTTCATCTAAAAAAAGAACCGTATGCTTATCAGGATTCTCAAAAAGAGAAGTTTGCTTGCCACGCGTGTCTCGTGCAGCGATGATGCTGCGGATTTCATCTTTGCCTGTTGATACCGCTGAACATTCATGGTAGTCGGCGTTTATACTGTTGGCATAGATGCGAGCCAACGTAGTTTTACCTACGCCTGGAGGTCCCCATAAAATAAAGCTGAATACGTGCTTTTGTTCGATGGCTTTGCGTAATGGTTTTTCTGGGCCAATCAAATGCTTTTGGCCGACAACGTCATCAAGTTTTGTTGGCCGTATTTGAGATGCAAATGGTTTCATGAGTTCCTCCAAATAGTTCTTTATGCCAAGCGGTTAAAGATATACAGGAATGGTAGTTTGATTTGAGCAATTATATGCTAGTATACACCCAAACTCTGTCGAGATATAAGGGCATACGTAAGCGGGGAGTTTTTTGTTGAGATATATTTTTGTTTTTGGTGTCAAGTTATTCATGCTTTTTGTGAACTGTAATTGCATAAGCGGGGATCGTATACAATGGGATTCTTTAGGTGTTCGAGGGTATTTTTTTTGGTATTGGTGGCAAGAGGTATATGCACGCAGGCAATGGATGATGTGCGCTCGCCTAGTGCGTGTGGGGAGAGTGATTGTTTGGCTTTTTTTGAGCATGATCAAACATATAAAGAATTGGTATCGCATAATGCATCGCGGGAACCGAGCCTTACTGCGTTAGTGCATGCCGCATATACGGGTGATCTTTCTGCAGTAGTTTCGCAGGTCGATACAGAGGCTATAAAGGTAACGACTCTTGCACTGCGTGCCGCGCTTAGAGGCGGGCAGGTAGAGATCTTTAAGGCGCTTGAGCCATTTAGCCCTGAGGTTGCCATAAAGCAAGCTCTAGAGGATGTTGTTGAGTATGCACCCGCTCATTTTTTAGTGTATTTTTTTCAATCCCGTCCTTTTTCTCGTTTTGAACGCCAGAAAATCCTTATGCACGCATGTATGCGTAATGACCTTGCGAGTGTGCGTGTTACCCTTACCTTGGGTAAAATTTGTGCGACGAGCGAAATCGTTAACAAGGCAATCGAACAATGTAATGGCGAAGATTTCAATCTATTAGAATTGCTTTTAGAGGGCACTTACGCATGGAATGATGCTTGTAAGGGTAAGCCGAGTCCTTTATGGGTGGCGATCGAAAAAGGCGATGTTCGCATTATCTCCTGTCTTCTGGACCATGGCGCGAATCCGTTTTCATGTTTTAACCAAGCAGGGGAACTTGTTGACTTGAGAGGTCTGGATACTACGCCTGAAATAAAAAATATGGTGTGCAATGCGCAGAGTCTGCAGCTTGAATATCAAAATGCGCAGGAGCAATTTATGAGCCACTTGTGTAAACAAGATGGCTGTTGCCCCTTGTTGTAGCTTTTTCTGTTTTGTTTTTTTGGGGGCGTTGGTTTGTAAAAAGGCGCCCTGCTTTTTTAGTTATCATCAAACGGCAGCTAAAAGTTTTCAACAGTTGATGATACTGGTATACTCAGTTGTTCCCAGCGTTTATGTTTGCTAAGCGTTGTGTTTAGTGGACAACCGAGGTGATGCTTATGTATAGGGTATGTCCGATAGGATCCTAAATCGGTACGTTTTTGTAGTACGCCACCGGAACATGTGGCATAAAAGTCCTTTCACCTTTTTAATAAAAGAAGACTATGAGTTTTGCGATACAAATAAAGAATCTTACCAAAGCATTTTATAGTAACAAAAAAGAAGTTCTAGCCGTGAATGGCCTTGATCTTATTGTTCATACGGGAGAAATTTTTGGCTTTCTTGGCCCTAATGGCGCGGGCAAAACAACTACCATGCGTATGCTCACCACATTGCTTAAACCAACGGCGGGTACAGGGCATGTTGTGGGTTACGATCTTGCAACGCAAGCCGAACTTGTTCGTAGACGCATAGGGTATGTGAGTCAGTCTGGTGGTCTTGAGCGAAGTGCCACTGCACGCGAAAATCTAATCTTGCAGGCTCGAATATTTGGCTATAGTTTTCAAGAGGCAGCTGATCGCGCCGCCCGGCTGATCAGCGCTTTTGAGCTAGTAGATTTTGCTGATCGCTATGTAGAAACCTATTCTGGAGGACAACGTCGCCGTGCTGATATTGCGCTTGGCCTTGTGCACAAACCAAAACTACTTTTTCTCGATGAGCCAACCGTTGGCCTCGATCCGCAAAGTCGCGCTCATGTCTGGGAGCAAATTCGCCGGTTGCGCGAAGAAGGTACCACGATCTTTCTTACAACTCATTACTTGGATGAGGCAGACAATTTGTGTGATCGTGTTGCCATTGTTGACCGTGGAACGATCGTTGCGCTTGATACACCAAGTGCACTTAAGCGCCAGATAGGGAGTGATATTATTACCTTGGGAATGCCAGAGACGAGTATTGCTCTATGTGATACCGCTGTTTTTTCTTCACTTGCCGATGTGCGCGAGGTTATTAAGGAAAAAGAGAGTGTTCGTTTGCTCGTGCGGCAGGGGGAAAGTTTGTTGCCGCACCTATTGCGGCTGTGTGATGCGGCCGGCTTGACGCTGACCACTATTTCACTCCATCATCCCACATTAGATGATGTCTTTTTACAAAAAACAGGTCATTCAATTACCCAAGAAAATAATCGATAGAGGATGCATATGTCATTAGCGCGAGATACTGCTCTTATTTTCTCAAGAAGTCTCCAAATAACGATACGCAATCCAGTTTGGATTGTGTTTGGTCTCTTTCAACCGCTCTGCTTTTTCCTTCTTTTTGCACCGCTACTTGATAAGCTAGTGGGTAATCCGAGTTTTGGCACGGGCAGCTCTCTTGTTATTTTTACGCCGGGATTGCTCATTATGATAGCGTTGTATGGTACTGCCTTTGTCGGGTTTGGCATTATTGATGACATACGCTCAGGGGTGATCGAACGCTTTCGAGTAACACCAATTAATAGGGTGGCATTACTGTTGGGGAGATCATTGCGCGATATGTTCATTCTTCTTATTCAATCAACCTTTGTGCTCATTCTCGCCTGGTTGTTTGGTTTGTCAGCGCCATTGGCTGGCGTGATTATCTCACTAGGCTTAGTTATGCTTGTTGGCTTTGCTATGTCGCTAGCCTCCTACAGTGTTGCCATGATTATTAAAAATGAAGATGCTCTTGCTCCTGCTATTAACTTTTTTCTTTTGCCTGCACAGCTTCTTGCTGGTATAACGCTTCCTTTGACGCTTGCTCCTACATGGCTGCAAAAAATTGCTGCTTTTAATCCGCTTTCGCATGCGGTGTCGGCGGCCCGTGTCTTATTTCTCGGTTCCTATGCAAATGAGACTGTTGCTTGGGGTTTTGGGGTTATGATTTTGGTAGCAGCAGGTTCTTTTTATTGGTCAGCTAATTTATTTAAGAAAGCTGCCGAGTGAGAAGGTAAAGCGTTGCTCGAGCACGCGGATGTACTCTGAGGACGGCAATAGAGTTCATTGTGACCGTGTGTTGTGTTTGTATTTATATAAAACACTTGATTTTCTTTAAATTTAGGTTTAACTATCTTTTAATCATTATCTAAGTGAATCAGGAAATTAGCAACGCCGAAAAGTCCTGGCTTAAAAGTATTTTTTGCTGTTTGGTAAATTTAAGAGTGTAGCTAAAAAGAGCCGCAAATACATTTACAAAAAAACTTTCTGCAGAGC
>JAJYDS010000034.1 GCA_021777215.1 bacterium | reverse complement strand
TGAATGAAGAGGCAATTCGCAAATATGTTAGAAACCAACTTAGGGAAATGGATATTCAGGAAGAAAGAGTAATACAGCTCAAAGTGTTTTGAAGCTCGGTCGCTTGCGGCCGAGCATTTTCACATGTCGTTTTGTTGCATAAAAAAGAAGGCCTCATATAATCGAGGCCTTCTTAATTCAAGTATGTATTTTCTTGTTATCGGATTATTTTTTTAGTGGTAGTTGTTGAATGGATCCTAATTGCACCATCATACAAATTGGGTCTGTCTGAATGGCCTTGCTTTCAGTTTTTAAGGATGACTGAG
The DNA here is from genome assembly GCA_021777215.1 of bacterium. Classification (GTDB taxonomy): domain Bacteria; phylum Babelota; class Babeliae; order Babelales; family Vermiphilaceae; genus JAJYDS01. The sequence goes on along the minus strand of JAJYDS010000034.1, from coordinate 6,856 downwards.
TTGCGGTATTCCATTTTACAGTGGGATTGTACGGAGTTGCTTCTCGAGAGAAAGGTGCAGGAGAAGACTCGCTGCCTTCGGTTTCTGTCGTTCCAGCCGTTGTCTCTTCAGCCAGAGATTTTAGGTGCACCTGTTCCATTGCTTTGCTGCTAAAGCTTACTAATGCGCTCAATGCTAGGAGTGCAGTATATTTATTCATAAAAACCCCTTCGTGATATGAGTGGTATAGACAGTGACGTATATTGTTAAGGATTGCTGGTTCCTTCGGCATCAGCCTCTGGTTTACTTGAAAGCTTTATTAGTTCGATTAGGCTTCGGTGAGTTGCTGCTTTCCCTGCTTTCCATGCGACGGTTCCGCTGATGCCTATGATGCAGAGTTTGCCGATAAAGTAATCGGATACAATCGGGAGTTTGTTCAAAAGTTTACAGGTGATAATGCCTGCGCTAATTCCTGTTGCGGTACCTATTGAGCCGGCAGTTAAGCCTAAATCTAGTGCTTGATTTGTAATGGGGCAGTGGTATAGATTGCTGAGCACTAATTCTGCAGCTATCTCTTGTTCGGGCGGTGTCGATTGATTGTTCTTAGATACGGAGGTTATCGCTTGGCTATTCATAACCATAGTGCTTAACAGAATAAATATGATACTTTTTTTCATGAGAAAAACTCCCTTGAGTATGTGGGTTATTTAAAGGGTAAGTATGTATGAATGACTTTTTTTGTCAAAACAAAGCGCAAGGAATGAGGGTTTCTTGAAGCGAGTAGAGCGAGCTTTTTCTTTACTGGAGCTTATGATTGTGGTGAGTTTGGTGGGCATTCTTATGATGCTTACCGTCGCCAATGTATCGTTTTTGGGGCGCGCCTATGTGCCCACCGAACTAGAAAAAATAGGAGCCTTGTGCCGGTATATGCAACAAAAAGCGCTTATGACAAACGTAGCACAAATAATTACATTGGATGCAACGGGGAGTGTTCATGGGTATATGTTTGGTGTCGTGCGTGAGCTATTACCGCGATCAATTATATTTGGAGCCCCTGCGGGAATTAAAGGCCCTCCTGCAACGCCAACGCGGGTTATAGAGTCACCCATTACCTTCAAAAATTCCCAGATCATTTTTTATCCTGATGGCGTTATCAGCGCTGGCACACTTTATCTGACTAATACTGAAAAAACAGAGCTTTATGCGCTTACTAACGGCGTGGGAGCTGTTTCTTTTTTGCGATCCTACCGGTATGATAAAGAGTGGCAGTTGCTTACTGATCGGTAAGACAACTACTGAACAGAGTAATCCTGAAAAAAGTTTGTTTTTTAGGCGTAAGTGGTGAAAGGGACAACCGTGACGGTGCGTACACGAATTTGGTTGTTGGCGAGCGTGGTGATGATGGCGCTTACCTGGATGCATTTTGAAGCGCAAACCTATGGCGTAAAAATTCCTGGGTTGACTCAATTAGAAAGTGGAGTGCGTAAGGTTGCTCTTAACGTGCCTGCGGATTTTGGTAAGAAACATTTCATTGTTGGCTACCCTGCACAAGACATGGAAAAAAGCAAGCCAGAGCCAGTAGAACAGTCTGCTGTAGATGATGGTCAAGCTGAGCAAAAACAAGATGACCTGGCACATGAAGGCCCTTATGGACTTGTTTGTCAGGGCCATGTGAAACAGGTTTTCTTTTCCCCTGATGACAAGGTGCAAGAAGCTTTGGTCTATTTGATCGAACAAGAAAAAAAATCGATTAAGGCAGCGGTGTTTGTATTTACCGATTCTGCGATAGCAAAAGCATTGCTTGCTGCGCATGAACGAGGTGTGCGTATTGAACTGGTCGTTGATTCTACCGGGTTGCGCGACCGCTTTAATAGAATTAAAGTGCTCCAGGAGCAGGGAATTCCGGTGTTTGTTTATAACACCATCAGTGACTCGAGTTTGAGTGGCTATATGCATAATAAATTTGTTTTATTTGCCCATAATTTGCTTGAGCGGCCAGTGGTGTGGACCGGATCTTGTAATTTTACCCGTGCAGCGCATGAAAAAAATCAGGAGAACGCCGTTTTGCTTGATGAGCCTTGGATTATTGCTAAGTATGCGCGGCAGTTCGAGCGGCTCAAAAAACGTTCTATTGCTTATAAAAAAGGTAAAACGCACGCGATTGCCTAGTGCTAACCCAATAGAAACTAATGACTTGATTTAGTTTGTGCGCAAAAACAAAAAGAACAGATCTTTTTTTATTGAATAAAAAAGAAGAATCAATAAGGGGAAGTTCACAGAGAAAGCTTCATTACTACAATTCCTTCTTAGCTCGAACTCTATGCTAAGACGGTTTTTAAAAAAATGCAAGAAATACTTACACTTTTTTTTCACGTAATAGTTTAACTAGATTTTCGAAGTCTTCTGGTGGTTGAGCGCTGTAATTATGCTCTTGGCCGTCAAATGGAAAGTTTATTGCATGGGCATGCAGTGTCTGGCGCTTAATAAGCTTAGATTTTTTTCCGTAAATAGGATCACCAACAAGCGGATGGCCGATGCCGGTAAAATGTACGCGAATTTGGTGTGTGCGTCCGGTAACTGGTTTTGCTTCAATAAGGGCATATTCTTCAAAATATTCAAGAACTTGATAATGCGTGACAGCAGGACGTACGGTGCTTGTATTGTTATGCAAATAGGCGTCGGGTTCTACGGCGGCCATTTTATGGCGCGCTACCTGATTGCGTGTGATTGACAGTTCGATGGTTCCGGTTTTAGGGGGATGGCCATGAACCACAGCCAGATACGTTTTGTGAATTTCGCGGTCTTTGAATAATGCGCCAAAATATTTGTGTGCAAACTGGGTGCGGGGGATTACCATGAGCCCGGAAGTGTCTTTATCCAGACGATGAACAATACCAGGCCGATCGATATATCCAACATGGGCAATTTCTTGGTAGTTTGAGAGTAGCCAATCCACTAGAGTAACGGCGGTGCTTGCACTTGAGCAGGCATGTACCAGGAGCCCCGCGGGCTTATTAATAATCAAAAATTGTTCATGCTTATAGACAATGCTAACCCCGAGGTCTTCTTGGTGTAAATTAACGGGTTCGATAGTGCGTTCAGGAGGAAAGGTAATGCTTACCTGATCGCCCTGTTTGAGTCGGACGCTTGGTTTGCTGACCTGGTGCTCGTTGACACTGACGCAGTTTTCATCAATTAAACGTTGAAAAAAGGTGCGGGAATAGAGGGGGAACTGACTTCCCATAAATTTATCAAGACGCAGTGCATGTTGTTCGGAAGTCACGAGCAGGGTAACGGTACTATTTGGGCTGATCATGCCCGGTTTCTCCATTTTATTTTTCATCGCCCGCCTTCTTTTTAATGCTTATTTGAATACCGTAAAATAACGATACTGTTTAAAATACATAATAAAAGAGTTTAATTTAAAGTCAAATGGACAACGAGCTCCCAATGCTTTATGCTAAAAAAGGAGGAAGTAAAACCGTGAGCCTAGATTTAGCTTTTCAGATTGGGGTATAGTAAAGAGGTATTTAAGCGCGCTTTGCTTGCAGGGAGCATGCCAGGTAGGAGAAGATTTATGGCAGAGAACCATACCGATACTAATAATCAAATACTTACAGAAATCAGAGAGAATATTGCGGTTTTGGTATCGCGTGATTCTGCTTTGGGAAAATCTCTGTGGCAAGCACTTCTTGAAGAACATCCGGCGGATATAGCCAATCTGTTAATGGATATCGATCGTGAAGCTGCTAAGGTGATCTACTTAGATTTGCCAAAAAGACTGTCTCAGGAGGTTTTTGAAGAACTTTCTAATCAGACGCGCCTCTATTTTCTTTCCTTTATGGATGAGTCTGATAAGGTCGAAGCCCTTAATTCGCTGTATGCTGATGATTTGACCGATCTTTTTGAGCTCTGCTCTGATGAAGATTTAAAAAAGTATCTTAATTTGCTTCATGCTCGGTCGCGTCAGAAGGTGCTTTCTTTGTTGAAATTTCCGGCAGAATCGGCTGGCGGTATCATGGAAAGTGATGTTTTTACCCTGCGGGATGATTTTACCGTCGAAAAAAGTATTCATTTATTGCAGCGGCTCAAGCCAAGTCGTGACATTCACCAGCAAATTTATGTGACTGATAAGGGTAATCATTTAGAGGGTCATGTTAATTTAGAAGATTTGGTTTTGCGCAATCCAAAGGAACGCATTGCCGATTTTATGCATGAACATGATCTGATTGCTTTTGTTGATGAGGATCGGGAAAGCATAGCTAAGCGCATGGTGCACTATAATCTCATGACGGTGCCGGTGGTTGATAAAGAATTCCACTTTTTAGGAGTTATTCCTTCTCAAACCCTGGTCGATGTGCTTATGGAAGAGGCGAGTGAAGATGTACAACGTATGGCCGCTTTACCGCCACTGAAATATCCCTATTTTGAGACGTCGTTTTGGCGCATGTTTTTTGAAAGAAGTTATATTTTGGTAGCGCTGCTTTTGGTAGAGTCATTTTCTGGTTTTATTTTACGAGCATATGATGTGGTGCTCGGTACTTTTTTGCTTACTTTTGTTCCCATGCTTACTAATACTGGTGGTTGTACGAGCAGTCAAACATCGGCCATTGTTATTCAGGGAATGGCTTCAGGGGACATTCGGCGTTCTAATATGTTCAAATTTTTAAGGCGAGAATTTCTCATGGCTCTGGTGTTAGGTTTTCTGCTTGGCGCGGTAGCATTTATTCGCGTTTATCTGACGGCAGATTCGCTCATTAAAAGCCTCGCAGTGAGTGTTACTATCTGTGTTACCGTGGTTGCGGCAAGCACTTTAGGCAGCACGTTGCCTTGGATTCTCAAGCGCTTTAATCTTGATCCGGCCTTTTCAGCGGGTCCTTTTTTGGCAACGCTCATGGATATTTTAGGTGTTTTTATCTTTTGCTTGGTTGCGCGAGCTTTTTTAGGGTAAATAACAGTATTTTCTTGACAAAAGAGCGTCAGATTTATACCTTCTAATAGTGTATTGCTTTCTATGCAGTACTTCTTCTCTTTGATTAGTATGGTGTGAGCCGCTAGCTCAGTCGGTAGAGCAACAGCCTTTTAAGCTGTGGGTCGTTGGTTCGATTCCAACGCGGCTCACCAGTCTTCGCTTATCCGGGCATTCCCGCTCGGCAAGCTACGACTGGCAGGCCATAACTTTTTTTGTGTCCCCATCGTCTAGCCCGGTCTAGGACATCGCCCTTTCACGGCGGAAACATGGGTTCGAATCCCATTGGGGACGCCAAATTTGACTATCGTGCGTTTTTACTATGAGATCGAAGGGTTTTTTTGCACGTCCCAGTGCAGTGATTCGCCTTCGATGCGCAAGTTCGATAGTACACGCTTAATTAACTGTCTTTTTTCCTCAACTTCAGAACTTATGAATAAATGGTGGGCTTGGTTGACGAGCTTTAAGACGTATCTGGACGTCGTATAGTAGTTATCTTCAGCTTCTTGTAATTGCTCAAGACGAATGGTCACGTCAGTAATTTGATCACGCAGCGATTGGTAAAATCTGTCATAGTCGCTCTCAGTAATTCTCCCTTTGAGTTTATCCATATACAAATTATCGATCATTGTGGTGAGTTCTTTTTGTTTGTTTGTCAGGTGATCGAATTCTTTATTGTGAAACTCAATTTTTTGGTGATGAACTTCGTCCAGCGTCTCCAGTGTTTGTTCCAGAACCTCCTTGGGCATCTGAAGATTTTCAAATACCTGTGCAAGCTGTTTGGTGATTTTTTCTTCGCGTATCCAAGGGGCTCCATGCTTTCCCCGATATTGGGTGCAATGATAGTAGACAAATCCCTTATGCATCTCGGGAGTGATAGCCAGGCCGCAGTCGCCGCAGCGGATAAGTCCGCGATAGGCAAATGGCTTGCCGGCATACTTGATCGGTTTTTTATCGAAGCTTTCACGTACCTGTTTTACTTGCTCAAACAGTGCTTGTGAGATGATAGGCGGATAGCGATGTGGATATTCTTTGCCGTTTACGATCATGGTGCCATGGAAAAATGGGTTAACCAGAAGTTTTCCTATCTGGCTTTTCGGCCAGCAAATACCGTAATCCTTTTTCAGCTTTTCGAGCAGAAGATTCATTGAATAAGCGCCGGTGGCATACAATTCAAAAATCTTTTTCACTATCTGTGCCGCGTATTCATCCACGATAATATCGGATGAGCCATCTGGTTTGCGTATATTTTTATAGCCATAGGGCGCTTTTGAAAGCCATTCGCCTTTGCGGAGCTTTTGTTCCATAGCGCGCCTGACATTATCGCTGATTGCATCTGAGTAGTACTTTGCCAATTCCAGGCTGATGCTGAATTGAAATTTCTCTACAGCCGATATACTGCTATTGATTACTTGGCCATCAGAAACGAAGTGCAATTCAAGCTCATCCTGCAGCGCTCGCTCATAAAGAACCGAGATGCGTTTATCGAACACATTGCGCGAGAGTCGGTCTACTTTGTCGCAGCAGACGGCGATTTTTTCTGTATATGCCATGATCATGTTGATAATGGTATCGAATTCTTCGCGGTTGTTTGAGTAGGCGCTTTCGTCAAAGCTGCAGGGCTGTGCAATCGTGTAGCCTTTGTTTTTGCAGTAGTTTTCCAAGGCGGGCGATTTGGGCGGGTAGGAAGTTCCCGGCATCGCGTTGCTCTTCAGTGCTGACACGAGCGATTAGTATCGCTTTCATAATTGCTTTAAACAGGGTAAACCACTAGTTTGACTGTGGACTCACCAGGCTTGGCCTTAAGCTGTAGTTTAAAAGGGATGATGTTGAGATATGCTAGGCTCCAGTGGCTTGACGGTCACAAAGGAGAAAGCAATGACAACATCATCGTATGAAAGCTTAAGT
>JAJYDS010000033.1 GCA_021777215.1 bacterium | reverse complement strand
ACAATTTTCCATATAAGACAAATTTCTTGTGCAGTTTATATTGCTGCATAAAAAGGCCTTCCAAATTAGTGGTTTGTGGAGGCCTTTTATTTTACCACTTTTTCCCATATCTATCTGAACCTAGTCATCTCGATAGCCTGCTGACCCATCTTTCGCTCAAGTGCTTCGATGTATTTATCATTGCCTACAAAAGAGTTTGCACGTAAAAAAACATTCTCTGCCTGCGCAACCAATTTTGCTCTCCAGGCCTGTATTTGGCTCGGATGAACTCCATGTTTTATCGCAAGCTCCGCTACCGTTTCTTCATTCCTTAAAGCATTCAATGCTACCCTAGCTTTGAAATTTGCGCTGTGTTGTTTTCTGATCATTTTTTGCCTCTCGTTACCTACTATTTTGAAGCAAAAATATATCTTAGCTAGTGGTCTGAATTTCGGGGTTCATTATAAATTGCGTATGGGTAAAAATTGACAACCAAACAAAATTTCGTTTCATACGTTCAAATGAAGCTGACTATGAACGCATAACCTTTGAATGCACAACTTGCGTGACTGGAGAACAATTCACACAATTTCGAAAATTATACGCAGGTCTTCTCAAAAAAGAAAACGCATAGCATCGGTACAAAAACAATGTGGGGCGATGCGCATTTGGTGCACCGCTCCACATCTTTATTTTCAACAAAAACTACCACTATCAGACTATAATAAGCACACGAATCTCCAGATGATTAATGAGCAATTTTGGCAACAACCCCATCGTTATTTTTTATTTTCGAATCAGCCCCCAATTTTTTCAGTAGCTCAAATGCATCTTTACTCTTAGCAAATCCTGCCTTGTGCAATGGCGTGTCGCCATTGCGGTCTTGTGCATTAATGTGCGCGCCCGCATCAACCAACACTTTTATAGCCTTAACTTTGTTAAAATAGGCAGCATCATGCAGCGGTGTATTATCATGCTTATCGCGCGCATTCACCGTCGCTCCTGCCGCAATTAATGGCCACATAATAAGCCGCTCTTTTTCTACAGCCTCATATAATGGCGTTTTTCCGCCATCATCTTGCTTATTAACATCAATATCTGATGCTATAAAATGGTTTTTCACCCAGGGTTCAAGTCTTTTGAGTAGCGGCGCTATGTACCCCTTTAAAGCAAACCCAAGAATGGATGTATCGTCGTACCATACTGCAACCGTATCTTTTTTGACTTCGTCCCTGTATTTTTCTATGCAATTTTTAATGCTAGAAAAAATAGCCTCCACCTCATTTTTGGGGTAGGTACTTAAATAACCGGCAATAAAACTCGGCAAACTAAGTTCATACCATTCCTGGTAAGGAAAGTCTTTTTCTTTCATAGGAAAACCAACCCATTTCAGAACATACAATGATTTCATGATTAAAAATGCAATATCCTTGCAGACATTCTCTGGTGCTGCCAATCGCGTGGCCATTTGTTCGTTATCGATCAAAACAACCGCATGCGTATCTGCATCATAATAGACATTTCCCGCATGTAGATCACCCTGTATAACCCCCGTGGAAAGATGGCTATTGCTTGATCCCGCACCACTTGCGTATTTTTTATAAAAGCGGGCCATTGCTGCCCCTATATCAAAATAGGCAAATGCGATCATCCTATTGATCTTTTTATCATCAGGATGCGCAGAAAAATCTTTAATGAGTTGCAATAATTGTATTCCCGGCGCAGTAGGCATAAGGGTTAATTGGTGCCTTTTCCCTTGGCTCTCATAGGAAAGATAGGCTAGGGGAAAAACAAATTGCGGTAAGCCATCTGCATGCATCGGATAAGTTATCTCATCAAATTTTTTAGATTTTTCGATACTCACTAATCGAGAAACTTCTTTGGTTGGCTCCTTCATCTCCTTCAGAATAAATTCTGTTGTCTTTCCACCGCGCTGCGATTGAATTGAAAACAGCTGCCGCGTTCCCCAAGGCGCCTCTTTCTGCTCGGCAGTCAAAGCTTTTACTTTCAGAGTATTTTCTGTGCCAAATGCATCCGATGGAATTTTACCTTCCTGCTGAGCGATCTTTAGAAATTGTTTTAAGCCCGTTTGAGTAAAATTTCCTTTATCATCAATCATGCCGGCAGCAGCAACAGTTTTAACTACCACTGAATTATCATAGATAGAGTGAATTAATTTCTTATAACTTTCTTCATCATCCCCCCTATTTGCTGCAACCAAACCACTCTTCAGCTGTTTCAAACTGGCAGCGTTACATTTGCTCGCCTTAAGGGCCTTATCAACCACATCGGCAGCGCGCTCTGCACCATCAAAAATACGCTGGGCATGTTTGATCAGATAACACCGGCAGGTATTATCTACCGTTCTCCAACTTGCTAAGGAACATTCACTCTTATCTTCGTCAATGATTTTAACCAATGAATCAATGGTAACCACCAATTCTTCAGCGCGGATAAACAAACAGCTTGTCACTGCAATAATCGCTATTTTACCCCAAAAAATATACTTCATAACTAAAATCCTTTCCTAGTAAACTCACGCAGATAAATCACAGCTACTCTAGAAAAATTGCAAATAAAAAGACAACAGTCTGTCACATCTTCTTGGAAGGCAGCTTGATTATCTTGCCATCAACCACAAAAACTCCCTTGCCGCAGTGATGGAGAGTTCGCTCTCTTTTTTTTGCCGTTGTAATCCAAGCCTTAAGCACCTCAAGAACAAAAAGATTATATTTTTTCGCCATCTTCATATCGATAACTTTACACTCAAGATTCGCAAAACATTCATCTATCAATGGCGCTTTTACTTGAGATGCGGCCACCGGAGTAAGTTTAAATTTCTTAAATTTATCCACTGTGGCGCCCGTGCAGTTGCCCACCCCCACCGCTTGCTTTGCAAGCTCAACACCCAAAACATTGATCACGCATTCTTTACTCCCCTTCAAGAGATCAAAAGAATAATTCTGATCGCTCATAACGATAGCTACAATGGGTGGCACAAAGTCAATCATAGTTTGCCAGGTCATCGTCATAATGTTCGCTTTGCCCTTGTATGCAGTGGTGACCATAATCACCGGTCCTGGCTCGAGTAATTGATAGACTTTAGATAAAGGCAATGATTTTTTAAGCACCGCTCTCCTCGTTTTTAATGGGCGAACATAACCATTTATTTATAGCTTATGCACTTCAGTATTGCTTTTCTGGCGAAAGTGCTCTTAATTCACGACTCAGGAAAAAACTTAAAATAATTCTGATTACTACAATTATTCCCAAAAGACCCAAATTATAATAATTAGGCGAAACCAATGAACCAATAATATCAGCCCCAACGATAAATTCGAGCCCTAAAATAATACTATTGCCCAATTCTAATCTAATGGTAGCAGTATCAAATGTATGAAAATATGCGTATATAAAGAAATGATACAGCGCTTGTAGAGCTCCAAAGCAGATAACTAATGCACCAATCAAACCAATGACACTACGAATTGCCGGCAATAGATCATTAATTACAATCACATCCATGGCTTCCCTTTTTTAAGATACCCTCTCTACAATTAATACAGAGTATTACATCAATGTATTTATGCATGCAAGACTCTCTAGAGATCAAATAGATAAAAAAATCCCCCAGATTGCTCCAGGGAGATCAGTTCACCATTATTACACTAACGATGCGGTCATGAAACCTTGGTGCCTCCCCACACTAAATAGTGAATGTTAATCGCACTCGCCAGAATGCCACTGACAATCGCTACATAGGTACTTATTTTCTGCAATCGTGTATCTTTTTGCTCATCAGACAGATGATGCTCAAACTTTTTACGCACCACTTTCAAAGTCTTCCAGACAAGCTCCTGCGTGGCCACCCCATTATTTTCTATATCAGCAGCCATCTTTACATCACCAGCCAGATCCTCTAAACAGCGAATACTAAGCGCGTCAGTTTTTTTTGCAAGTTCATCAAAAAAGCAATCTGGTAATGAAATGTGCGCCTTGCTAAAGTAGTGTTCTAACACCTGCCGCCGCGTTTGCCGATCGGGATTGGGTATTTCAATAACATTGCCTCCAAACCGATCCAAAAATGTTTTGCTTAATTTTTTGAAATGGTTAGTAGCAAAAAAAACAAATATATTCGGATTTTGTTTACATCTATCCAGTTCAAGCCAGAGTTGCTGCAATGCTGATTCATGCTCAGAGCGAAATTCCGTTTTATTGTTTGCTGCGATAGCGTCAATCTCATCGATAAAGACAATCACTCGTCGTCCGGTAGATTCCACGCGCTCCTGCGCATCGGCAAAAAATGTTTTGATGTTCCGTGCACCGCGCCCCACATAGCTTTCCACAATGCTCGGGCCATCGAGCGCCATAAGCTCACACCCCGTTAGTGCCGCAACTTTGTGCACCAAGGTAGTCTTACCATTACCCGGAGGACCATAGAAAATAAGACGATTTTTTACCACAATCTCACTCGGCTCATTCTGCTGCAAATAGTGTATCAACCAGCATATTTTCGCCGGCTGGTTGCCTACCAATCCCTCAATAACTCGAGAACTCTCTCCGACAACAAGCTGCCCGCTCAACAAAAAGAGCAACGCACTATACAGGCGAACGAATCGTTTCATAAACACCCCTAATTTAAAAGTTCCCCCCGGAACCAAATCGCACCATAATCAGGCACGGTGGCAGCATATGCCGCCACCTATACATTTTTAGCTCACAAATCTAAGCACAATTTCCCTGGTTAATTCACCATTATTTTCAACATCAGCGGCGTGTATAATCTGATTTGCTAGTTTTTTAGCGTACCGATACGTCGGTTGAGTATCCATTTTGGATGCAATTTTGTATGCCAGATCAAAATTTTTGCTCATAAATTTTGCTCTCATCACTAATTTTTTCAAAAGAGCGCAGTAGCCCTTGCAGGCCAGACAATACTCTTTTTCTTCAGGCAACTGAACAGCGCTCGCCGCCTGATCACACAAACTCACGCCCGCATCACCGGCACGTACAATCTCAGCTAGTAGTTGAAATAGCTCTTCACGAGCAATCCTATACTCTTTCTGTTCAAACCAACTGGCATCATTTTTCTTCTTGAGAACAATAAACCGAGAGCCTAATTGAGCACACTTTTTACCTAATGCGTCTATTTCCTCGAGCTGAGTCCTTACTGCCTCACAACAAGAACCCGAGATCTTATTGTACGCCGCACGTAAGGCAGCTTTCTGTTCGGCTAGCTCATTCTCCTCAAAAAGAGTCGACGCAAACAAATTGAGCAACGTAGAAACATCCATCTCAACAGGTATAAGCGGACATTCCAAGCGATTCAAAAAATCTCTATGCACATTATTAATGTTATGCGTAGAAAAAATAACAAATACTTTTCCCGCATATTCCTCTTTTTGTAACTCAATGCGCAGGAGCTCAAGTACTTGTCTATGTTCAGCAACCACAAGTTCATGCTCACGTTTTAGCAAGGCAGCCCGCTGCTGGGCATCTTCCAACGTCGCGCTTGCACTCCAAAAATCTTGTCTTTGCAGACTCACGAACATGGCAGCAACATTCACCGATGAAGCGGGCATTTCCACTTCATCAATACCCGGAATATATAAAAACACCTGTTTGCCCGATTGAGCCTTTTGGACGGCATTGGTAAACAGATTTTTCACAGACATAGCACCATTCTGTTTGTAATTATGGACTAGATCAGCAAAGGGATGCTCCTCAAAAATACCGCCCTGTTCATTCGAGTATAATCTGGCGGTCATACGAACGCCATTACCAGACGCACCATACAACAAGCGGTAATTCAAGTGCTTGACCTGGATGGGAGCCTCCTGCATCTTTTTTAAATCAAACACAACTTGTGCCGGCGGCTTGCCATAAAACATGGTTTCTTTTTCTTCGCCCCAGAAAAAGCTACAATTACCTACCACACTCAGAACAAACACAACTATTTTTTTATGCATGACTCCATCCTTACGCAGGCTTATTTTTCTTACACAACTCTTGCACACGTTTTTTATACTCATCATAACCAAACTCTTTTTTCACGCGCTCAACAGCGTCATGATTATCATTTCTACCCTCAATCTGAGTAAACACATTAATCACCTCAAGGGCAACGCGAATATCCTCCGCCTCATGGCGTTCATGCGCGTTCCATTTTTCTGATTCATCCGAAAAGCGCTTTTCAACCTCAGCAATTTTTTTTATCACAAGATCATAGGTAATCATTCCCTCGGGGCCTGCTTGGGAGTCAATAGCCATTTCTTGCACCAGTATATTGAGAAAACGCACATCTTTACCCGCCGTAGCAGCCGCAAGCGCATCAAGGGCTGCGTTCTGTTTAAATACAAAGTCATATCGTTTAAGATAGAGACGCACATCCGCCAGATACCCCTGTATAGTTCGGGCATAAAACTGCATAAACTCAGCCTTTTCTTTATTTCGTTCATGCGTCATTCTCTTTAAAAAGGCTGCTTGCGTATTTTCTAAAGATGTCATCAGACCATCAATCTCCTGGACTCCTGTCGCGTCATACGTCTGCATATCAAGCTTTTGCAACAGCGCATCAAGCTGCGTAAGCCACAGCTCCTGTTCCTCGATAGTTTCTGCATACAAGTCTCCCAGAAATCCCTTTGCTGACAAAGAAAACCGTTCCCCCATAGCTTGATCAAGTGGATACTTACGAAAAACTTCAGGAGTTTTATCCCGAGAATCGTGCGGGGCTTCAGCTGGCAGTTCTTCTGACATATGAAGCACCGGCTTGCCCAATTCATGCAGCAGTTTATACCGAATAAGCTTCTGACACATCTGCGCATCATACCGATTAAACTTAAACTGATTAAAACGGCTGCGCAGCGCTGGCGCAAGATCATACAAATAATTTGTGGTAGCGATAAATAATATGCCACGCCCCTCACACTCATCCATAAATAAATCTAACTCCGCTGCCGCTGAAGACTGCGCATCTTGGGCCGACTCACCTTTTGCCTTATTAATAGAAGCAATTTCATGAATCTCTTCAAAAACAACAATCACCGGCCGACCTGCATTCCAAGCTTCTCGGGCCAGTTCTTTGTATTTCTTGATCGTGTCGGCGCCAGAATTTTGATAGGTGTTAACCACCGATGAAGAATGAATGTGCAGTACCAGCACTTGGGGGTTAATGTGCTTGCTCATGGCAATAATCTGTTTGTATTTCTGCGACTTTCCCGCACCCGTTGGCCCATAAAACAACATACGAGGCACGGTAGCAAAACGAGAAGCAACGCGCCCCATGCTTGAGTCAATGGCCTTGTACCATTGCTGAATATATAAATCTACCCCAGGATGGACAATCTCAACGCCCTGCAACTCGAGAGCGGTAGCACCCTGTTGCCACTGGCATATCTGAGCCAGAATCTGTTCACGGCTCACCTGCGTACCTACAGGAGCCTGAACAGGTACATACTGAGCCCCGGAAATTTCGGGAATAGCTTCAGCCTCAACAGAGGCAATGACACAGTTGAATGAGGTCAATACACCCAAGACAGGTACCAAAAATTTGTGTACACGAAAAAAGAGAACCATAGGCAACTTTCTTTCAATAAAAACCGGATATAATCAGATAATAAGTGAATCAGGAAATTAAAAAAAATCTAAAAAAGCGGTAGGCTCAACCTGTCAAACCAGAAGGAGAGCCTACCATGAAAAATATAGTAGAAGTTTACTGTTTTGTTGATAACTTTGTAAAGATG
>JAJYDS010000014.1 GCA_021777215.1 bacterium | reverse complement strand
GATATGAAAGCAAAAGAACCAGGAGATCTTTTCCAGGTTGATCATATGAGCGTGAACATATCTTCGGGATTTCAGGTAAAACATTTTCAAGGAATCTGTCCTGTCACCAAGATGGTCGTTGAGCAGGGTTTATTCCAGCGCAACGAGCTTCGTTGCAAAGCAGTTTTTAGAGTATGCACTAATTCTTATCGTCCTCACCAAGCTTTACAGTACCTGACTCCTCTGCAATACTTTAGCTCTGTATCGGAGGCCTAATTTTTCCCAAATGTATTGAACCAGGTCACCCTCTTGATTTATCAGTCGATGCTGGTACATTCAGAATATATTTTTGAAAACATAAAGGATGTATATATGAAAAATTGCACTAAAAGTTTATTTTTTATGCTCATTGGAACGCTCTTTTTTGGCAATTTCGAAGCCGACCAAGCTACATCCGCACAAGTTTCATCTACCCCTGCTCCCCTAGCCCAATCGAAAAAATTACTCCTGTTTGGCATTAAAGGGAGCAAAGGCTCTTGTCTCCTCTATCCCGATCTGACACGAGTAAAAGGTGGTGGATTTGGCGCACTTTTTGGCCTTACCCCAGAAGTAGTAGAGCGGGAACTGTTTGAAGAATTACGCTCATTGCGTGTCAACGGTCTGCGTGGCTACACCGGCACCTACCCAGAAATTATAGAAGCCTGGCTCACCAACCAAATGACAAACCAAGACGCACAACGCTATGCCGTTTACCACATCAAACATAATTGCGGCTTCTTGAAAAAAATGCGCGTAAAACCAGCGGCAGAAATAGCATTCAGCCCGTATGATGCCGCCAATGTGCTGAGCGTAAATCATGATATAGTCTCATTGGCACAAAGCTGCAAGGCTAAAGGACATACTATTGCAATCTGCTCAAGCTGGAATAGTGAATCCTTTATTGCCGTTAAGAATACGCACTACAGCGCATTCGCCCCATTTGAGGCTTTTTATATATCAGGCGACTGTGGCGTACTTGCCTGTGAAGAACGTTTTTATGATAAATTCTTGAAAGACTACAAAGCACAAGACATTTACTTAATCGACTGCTACCAAGAAAACCTTGCCGCTGCCCATAAAAAGGGCATCAATACCATCTACTGCGCTGATGCGCGCGGCTTGGAATATGAATTACGCAAACAGGGAATTTTATAATCCTTCCTGATTACACGATATAAAAAGCCTCAGAGTAACGCCTGAGGCTTTTTATGTTACCCATAAAGCACCCGATAAAAAACAGCAAACGCGAGAAAGAGACTCTTATTTTTCACCCCTCAAACACTCGCACTTGTATGTTCTGACACTGTTAACAACTTGCTTTATCCAAAGGCACTGCTACATTAAGAAAAAAGCTGCGTCTGCTGTATTAAAAAAAGAGAGTTTTTCTATGAAGAGAAATACCCAATTATTCATTTTTTTCCTATTAGGCATTCTTTTCAGCACTCATCATCATGCCACCGATCTTGCTTTGGCAACAGACACGTCTTCTCCACACACCACTCAATCAAAAAAATTGATTCTCTTTGGTATTAAGGACGTCTTATTTTTCCCTGATTTAAGTAAAGTCCCCGGAGGAAAGCTTACCGCACTCTTTGGCCTGCGTCCTGAAGTTGTAGAGAGAGAATTTTTTGACACACTCCGCTCACTGCATGTCAATGGTCTGCGCGGCTACACCGGCACTTACCCAGAACTTATCGAGGCCTGGCTCACCAACCAAATGAGTAATCAGGACGTTCAAAAGTATGCCCTCCACCACATTAAGCGTCATTGCGGATTATTTAAAAAAACACGCTTAAAAATAACCGCCGAATATGCTTTTAGTCCTTATGATTCGGCAAAGGTGTTGAGTGTCAATCGAGCAATCTTTTCATTGGCGCAAAATTGCAAATCAAAAGGACATTCCATAGCCCTTTGTTCAAGCTGGAATAGCGACTCGTTTAATGCCGCTAAGCAAATGTATCCCTCCATTTTTGGTCTCTTTGACACATTTTATACATCTGGAGACTGCGGCATGCTTGCTTGTGAAAGCCGCTTTTATGAGCCTCTTTTGAAAAATTATAAAGCAGAAGATATTTACTTAATAGATTTTCGGCAAGAAAATCTCGCGGCCGCCAAACAAAAAGGCATAAAGACTATCTACTGTGCTGATGCCCTTAGCCTAGAGCATGAACTACGCGAGCAAGGAATTCTATAACCAACGTACTCTCCTAAAAGCTCCCTCTTTTGAGACCTGGAAAACCTGGGACTTTTTTTAGAACGCTCCTTACTCGGCCCCAATTCTTGAAAAAAATATTTCTTTTGGTATTATAAAAACAAGCTTGTCTTTAAGACAGGCATAACCAAAATGGAGGATCTCATGATTGGAAAAATATCGACTCATGTTCTGACTGCACTCATTTTCGCTAGCCCGATGCTGGCAACCCCAGGACGCACCGCTCTTGCCACAGCAACGATCGTACAAAAAACAGGAATACTCTCTTGGTGTAAAGAAAATCCCGGCAGACTTGCCCTTGGTCTTGCCGTGGGTGGTTTAACACTCTACTGGCTGACAAGCGCACATAATAGCGCTACTCAAGTATGCCCGGCAGGAGAAAATAAACTTGCCTCCAACAAAGCATTTCGCATGAGCCTATCAAGTACCTTTCAAGCATATATGGAAAACCCTGCAACTTCCTCAGTAGAAACTATCCCTACCCTCTATCCAGAGGCATTGGCGGATAAAAATTTTGCACAATTGTACCAACAATTTAAAGAAACAAAAACACAAAAACGGGATAAAGCTGGACAAATTGTCGCATACTTAAAGTCGATCAAGTCATAACGCGTTCATACAGAGGGCTGCTCTTGAGCCGCCCTTTTTCTTTTTAGCCATCGGTTCACACAAACTCTATACGGACCAATAAGCACTTGGGTATCCTAGTAACGAAATAGACTGCACAAGCGATACATCATGCCGTTTGGGGAAAGGGAGAACGTATTATGAGTAGAACAAAAAATGGCTATACCACTATTGTTTTTGATTTAACCGGCGTCATTTTTAAAGTTAACAAATTAGATATGTGTAAGCGATTAGGCCTCTGGAGAACCTTTTGGTATGTGCTCACCCACCGTAAAAATCCCGTAGACTTATACCTGAATACACTCAACGCACTTGAAAGATTATCCGCTCATACAGCTGAGAACAATGATCAAATGCGCTTTGGAGACATCTCTTTTCCTGCGAGCATCACCGAGTATTTTACGGGCAAAAAAACAGGCAGGCAGACGGCTTATGAATTGCATGCAGGTATTCAAACACTGTACATGGAACACTATTTTGCAAGCCAACAAGAACGGGCCTTGGTTGATCATGTTGTTTCAAGATTTTTCATCAACGATAAAAATGCCAGTGGCTTTATTCCCATAAAAAAAAGCATAGAAATCATCAAAAAGCTCAAGGGCTCCTATCGCCTCTTGCTGCTCTCGAATTTTGATAAAGAGACGTTCGCGCAACTCTATACACGCTATCGCCCTATTTTTGATCTTTTTGATGGCATGGTTATTTCTGGACAGGTAGGCTTACTCAAACCTTATAAACCGGTATACCAGCACCTGCTTAACTCCTATAAAATAACCGCCGAGGAAACAATCTTTGTTGATGACCAAGAAGAAAACCTTCGAGAGCCACGAAAAATGGGCCTAAAAACAATTTTATATAAAAAACATAGTCAACTACTCAGAGAATTACAAACCTATACCTCCGTCAAATTTTAGTTTTTTTCAGCAAAGAAGAGGGGACGACTCTCATCGTCCCCTCTTCTTTCACTCTTTTTATGTAACTTAGTTAACTGGTTCAGAAGCACTAAACCCTTGCATTAAGGGAGAAACAACAAAAGTCTGCACTGCAAAAGGCAAGACCTGGTCAACCAGACTCGCCGTACCGCGAACAAATGCTAACGCTTTGCCATCCTGTGTACCCTCTTGCGCAGCAAAAGAACTAATACCCGTTACCCGACGCACAAGATACACGGTTGCATCGGTCAAAGCTAATTCAGAAAATCCTTGTTTGCCCTGCTGGAGCAAGCAGCCGCCGTAACGAGCTACAGAATTAACTACTTGGGGAGAAATACCATTTTCAGGTGTGCAGACATAGCGCCCGACAGAACCTTTTTCACCTGCATTATAGAGTAATTGTCCGCCAGCCCAACGAACAAGGCCAGGAGCACCAGTACTAAAATAGCCATTCAAACCCATAAGAACAACACCCGCCTTGTCCAAGTTATTTTGGGGTAAAAGTGAGCTCAGTCCAGGGCGAATTTGTTCTTGAACACCGTTTGATTCCTGAAAATTGTACCAGTTGAGGTCAAAATCATAATCCATAGCACGCGCTGTTTGCGCGAGCACCAGAAGGACACATAAACTAAAAAACGCTATTTTCTTCATAAAACCTCCACTCTATAATCATAATCACAATAAACCTTTACTAATAGCATAAATTCTATTTGTAATTAGTCAAGCGGATTGCCTGACCATAAAATTGTCCTAAAAAAAGGATAAACCCCAGTACAGCCAGGATTCATCCTACACATAAAATTAAGACACTTGTTCAATCCAAAAAAGTATTTATCCCTCGGTCACTAACCCTGTCATAGCGGTTACAAAGCTGTCAACCTCATCAAGAGTATTATAACCATGAAAACTCGCTCGGACAGACGCAGGAACACCTAATTTCTTTGCCAAGGGCTGTGCACAATGGTGCCCCGCTCGCACCGCAATACCATTACAATTAAGATACTCGGCAACATCATGCGCATGCATACCCTCAACAACAAAATTAACCAAATGGCCCGACTTTTTCAGATCCTCCAGTGGGCCGAACAGACGCACTTTCGGTAAGGGCGCCAAACCTTCTATTGCACGTGTAGTCAACGCTGCCTCATGTTTCTTTAGCTCATCGAAATTAACCCGTTCATTCATATAATCAACAGCCGCCCCTAGGCCAACAGCCTGAGCAATGGCGGGCGTACCCGCCTCAAGGCGCTGCGGTACCTCTAGCCATTGGGCATCGTTAAAATCAACCTCATAGACGATCCCACCACCAACTTGATAGGGCGGCAATGCTTTATGGAGCTCTTTTTTGATATAGAGAATTCCTATACCAGTAGGTCCAAGCATTTTATGCCCAGAGAAAGCAAGAAAGTCGCAATCAAGGTCTTGCACGTCAATTTTCTCATGAGGAATAGATTGAGCAGCATCAACGAGTATTCTTGCCCCAACCGCATGAGCCTTTTTAGCGATTGTTTTAACATCGACATGGGTGCCCAAAACATTAGATGCATGAGTCACCGCTACAAGCTTTGTTCGGGGAGTAATAAGCTCATCAAGCTTATCCATAGCCAACGTGCCCCCAGGGGTTACCGGAATAAATTTGAGGATAGCACCGGTGCGCTGTACAAGCCGTTGCCATGGTAACAAATTTGCATGATGCTCCATCTCACTCACCAGAATCTCATCTCCCGCTTTGAGATTTTCCATACCCCAAGTTTCTGCCACTATATTAATACCCTCAGTGGCGCCTCGGGTAAAGACAACCTCGCATGAATCAGCCGCACCGATAAAGTTAGCTATTTTTTCGCGGGCGGTCTCATATAGTTCTGTAGCTCGCTCACTCAGCATATGAATACCGCGATGAATATTAGCATTAGAATCAGTATAAAATGATGAAAGGGCATCAATGACCTGCTGCGGACGCTGGGACGTAGCAGCCGTATCAAAATAGATAAGCGGCTTATCACCCACCTTTTGATTTAAAATAGGAAAATCTTTTCTCATGTTTTTCATAGCGCCCCCTATCCTACCCTTAATTCAAAAACTTCATCGACACCATACTTTTTAATTCTGCTTTGATCAAAGTTTAAAAATAAAAATCTCTATACTTTTATAATAGAAAAAATTGCCTTGTTTTTCAATAGAAATGAAAACAAAAGCAAAAACCACTCATTAAAAGGACATAGTTTCTTGCTAACCAACTGAACAGGGTACCACAGAAGGAAGCCTGCACAAAAACAGGGATCTAAAATAATACACGATACTTATGGGTAGAACTCTGCAAACCGTCGAACCTTAAACAGACCATATCCTACCAATAATTTACATAGAAATCCGCATAACCACCCCATGCAACTTGTGTGCCGGCAGTTTATAAAACTGGACAAATGATGGAGTCAAGTTTTTGATAAGAGCAAAGATCTTCCAGAGAATATTATTGGTATTAATCTCCTCAAGGCCGTAAAAAATAGCCGTAGGACTGATTCCCGCTTCTGTAAGCACATACTCAAGATCAAGCACCTCCATATATCCCATGCGCACCTCAATCATGCACAGACCCGTCACCGACATATTTTTGCAAACCACTGATATGCCCAGCGGTTTATCAAGGGTTATCACCGAAAGAATAATATTTTCTTCATAGATAATATTATTGCTAAACATGGTGTGATTAATAAATAAAGGGATACGGCGAGTGCTCCGCGATAAAAAAAGTCCGGTTCCCTGAATAGGCGTCACCCGTTTGGTTGCTGCCAGATAGTCTTCTAAAAAGTGAGTGAGCGATATTGGCTGCAATACCCGCGCCAAACGCCGCTTGCCCAATGAATAAATAAGCATAAAGCTTAGAGGGAACAACGCTATAATCACCGACCAATAACCGCCCGCAGGCAACTTGAGCGTGCCTGAAAGTAAAAAGAAGAAATTTATGATCTGCGTACACATTGCAACTGCAGCTTTACCATACTGTTTCTTGAGGAAAAAGATGGAAGTAAGAAAAAAACTGGTAATATTCATGGAAAGCGTCACAGCAAACCCATAGGCGAGTGCCAAATTATCTGCGTATTTAAACTGCAAAATGGCAAGAAGCACAAAAATAAGTAAAAAACCATTTACCGCTGGAATAAAAATCTGTGAACGCAAAAAACGTGAGGTATATTCGATCTTAAGCTTGGGTAAAACATTGGTCGTAATGCCCTGATACACAATGGAAAAAATACCACTGATCATAGCTTGAGAAGCGATCACCGTGGCCATAATACTCAGTAAGAAAAATAAAATATAAAGTGACGGTGTTTGCAAAGAGACCATCGCCTGCACAATTTTATCATGGTGCGCATAGATCAACAAAAAAGCACCTTGTCCCAAATAACTTAACATCAGCATGCTAAATGCTGTTGCCCAAGCACGAATAATTGGAATGCGACCTAAATGACCCATATCTGCATACAATGCCTCACAACCGGTCGCCGCCAGAATCACGATAGAGAGAACAAAAAAACCCACCCCTTTATTGGTAATCAAAAAATGAATCGCCTGCCACGGATTAATAGCATGCAAAATAACCGGCGCCTTGATAATCCAGCATAAGCCAAAAAAGCCTATCGCAATAAACCAAATAAACATAATAGGGCCGAATGCACGCGAAACACGCTCGGTCCCTTTTTTTTGAAACAAAAAAAGAATGATACAAATAATACACGC
The DNA here is from genome assembly GCA_021777215.1 of bacterium. Classification (GTDB taxonomy): domain Bacteria; phylum Babelota; class Babeliae; order Babelales; family Vermiphilaceae; genus JAJYDS01. The sequence continues at coordinate 29,086 of JAJYDS010000014.1, read as the reverse complement.
GGCAATGATAAGCGGCCACTGATGCATGGCACTAAATGCCGGTATATAACGCACACCCTCAACGGCATTTAAAATAGAGATAGCGGGAGTAATAACACCATCGCCAATCAAAAAGGAAATTCCCACAAAAGACAACACGGTCGCGCACTTCACCATAAAGGGCGACCGGAGCATCGGCACCAATATTTCACGTAATACAATCGTGCCGCCCTCACCTTTTTGACTCAGGCTCATGGCAAGCCACGTGTATTGCACCGTCACGAGAATGGTCAAGGTCCAGAGCACCAATGAGACAACCCCTATCACATTGGCAGGAGTTATGGGAATCACCGAAAAAATAACCGGCAACGTATAGAGGGGGCTCGTGCCTATATCGCCAAATACAAGCCCAAGGGCCTTAACTATCGCCTTAAACGATTCCCCATAATGACTGTTACTGGGCAATCCTTTTTTCACGTTATTCCTTTAACAAAACATTTTTTGTGCACAGAAACTAAAAGTTACTTCGCTAGTGTACCATGGTTTTATGGACAAGCAAAAAAGGCTGCTAGCAACAGCTCCTTTGCACGTCTGATAGGCACCCCTCGTGACTGCATATAAAAAAGCTGCTCGCCATCAAGCTCACCAACGGCGCATCCATGCTTGACGACTGCCGTATGATTGGCCACTGCGAGCGTAGGCCGCATACAAAAAAAAGGTGACACAGGAACTGTTTCTGAACATCGAGACGTTTTACTCTCTTTTTCATGTTCAACAACAATGCCGCGCAGCTGCTGTTCTGCGTGAACATGATGCGCTGCTTTATCAACCACAATAGTGCCCCGCACCGTGGTGGTCAATCCGGGAAACAGCACCTGTCTGACTACAAATGAACTTGTTGTGATCGGCTCCTCATGCTGCTGCATCAGATTAATCTCCAGAGTGCCTTTTGCAACATCCCGCACACACAAAGCACCAACAAAACTCGCCTGCTGACCACATAAAATGACACACACTGATACCGATGATCGATCGCCACACACGCCAGTAACAGGAACCTCTTGCATGCACGCCGTCGGCGCACAACACTGACCACCAGCAGACAACTCAAGCCGATACTGCACGGCACTATGCGTCTCGAGCACAAACGTATAACCCGCTACAGTTTCACCCATTAATTGAGAATCCGAAAACGTTACGCGTGCACCAGCACCCACGCAGACGCGCAGCTGCTGACCATATGCAGCAAGTGCAATTGGGTCGGCAATAATGGCACCCGGAGCGATAGCGAGCTCCTGTTTTTCAGCGTTAAAAAAAAGAGACGCGTTTTGATGATTACTCATGGGCATTCGGCCATCTCACGTTCTAACAGCATATTCAATTCCACTGCATACTCTGCCGGAATCTGAGAAATACAGGCATGCACAAAACCATTCACCATAAGACTATAGGCCCGCTGCCTGGTAAAGCCGCGAGAGAGTAAATAGACAAGTTGCTCACTATCCAAAGCACTCACTGAACCCTCATGCCCCACCAAGCACTGTTGGTGGGCACCACGTATATCCGGATATGCCGCCGCAGACGATCGCTCATCAAGGAGCAAGGCATCGCACTGCGATCGCGCCGTTACTGCCGTAGCACCCTGTTCCACACTAATTTTTCCTCGAAACGTAGAAACTCCCCCCTGCTTGCTGATCGCTTTTGAAAGCATAAAAGAATGCGTATCAGCGGCACGATGAATCATGGCACCACCAGTATCCTGCTGCTGGCCAGCTCCTGCAAATGAGAGCGAAAGTAATGTGGCCCGCGCACCACGCTCCTGCAAAATTACCGATGGATATTTCATGGTTACCGCACTACCAATGTTACCGTCAATCCACTCGACCACTGCATTTTCATACGCACAGGCACGCTTGGTCACTAAGTTATATACATTGGTAGACCAATTTTGTATTGTCGTATATCGTACTCGCGCGTTACGCTTGGCGACTAATTCAACAACGCCGCAGTGCAATGATTGCGTTCGATAGATCGGCGCACTACAGCCTTCTACATAATGAAGAGTCGCGCCATCTTCAACAATGATAAGGGTCCGCTCAAATTGCCCCATATGCTCAGCCTCTATTCTGAAGTATGCTTGCAATGGCTTATCAAGCGCCACACCTACCGGCACATAGACAAAGCTCCCGCCACTCCAGAGCGCGGTATTAAGCGCTGCGAATATATTATCGTGTGCAGGCACGAATGTTGCAAAATACTGTTTTACCAAATCCGGATACTCGCGCAGAGCAGTATCGGTATCAACAAAAATAACCCCACAAGCAGCCCACTCTTCACGTAAGCTTTTATAGAGCATTTCCGATTCATACTGCACACCCAATCCTGCTAAAAAGTTTTTTTCTGCCTGTAGCAGCCCCAGGTAGTCAAAGGTATTTTTTATATTTGTAGGAATATCATACCAAGAACGGACGTGACTAACGGGAGCGGCAGTGTAGTAGCTGATATCCTGCACCGCAAGTTTTGAAAGATCCGGCCCCCACGTAGGCATGGCAAGCGTCTGAAAATGCCCCAGTGCTAACAAACGAATATCGGTCATCCAACCCGGTTCATTTTTGCGCGCAGAAAGATCTTGGACATATTTTTTAGTCGGCCCCCAAGGAGTAGCGACTGCTCGCTCAGTATGCATCGCTCACCCGTGACCAGGCAGTTCATGTACCGGTGCTGGTGCAAGAGCCGCAATAAGTGCCGGTGAATGGGTAATTACCAAAAAAGCAGTGGCAGCATTTTCTCGCTGAAGCATTCGTATGCAATCAACTATCAAATCAATTCCCTGCGCATCAAGCCCCGCGTCAATTTCATCCAAAATGGCTAGTTTTGGCTTAAAAAAAAGGAGCTGTGCAAGTTCAAGCCGCTTTTTCTCGCCGCCAGAAAAATGCTCATTAACCGCACGATCAGCGTATGCAGCAGGCAGGCCAACTTTTTCAAGCACCGCACCTACTCGTACACGCAAATCAACATTTGATTCATAGGCACCTGATATACCCACCAATTCACGATAAGCCTGGGTCAAAAGTTCAAAAACAGTCACTCCCGGAATGGCGCATGGCTGTTGAAATGCAAGAAACAGACCCAAACGCGCACGTACATCAGGGGTGCTCGTGGTAATATCTTGCCCATTCAAAATAAGAGTTCCCTGGGTAACAACATAGCTTGGATGGCCTATGAGTGCATAGGCAAGACTGCTTTTACCCGCACCATTGGGGCCTACCAGCAGGTGCACTGAACATGGCGCCATTGAGAGAGAAAAATCAGAAAAAATTGTTTTTTTACCAACGGTAATAGTTACCGTATTGACACTCAACATACCTATTTCTCAACGTTAATGAGCGGTTTCTTAACCCCGAAATTACCACAAAGCACTGCTCAGAGGCAAAAAACAGACTATCGCCTCTTGCAAAAAACATAAGCCCGAGCCAGACAATAACCCTTTTATGATAGAAATAAGCATAACGCAATCAGCAATTTTCGCGAGAAAAGAGTCTTTTTTTACCAGTCCTAGCAGACTATACGTGCCAATTCAAGTACCGATATGCGCCCTTCTTTAACCTTCTGGATACCATCATGGATCAGCGTGCCCATACCATCAGCATGCGCCTGTGCATAAATAGCATCAATATTGGGTTGCTTAACGATTAATGCCCGCAATTGGTTACTCATGGGCATCAATTCAAAAATCCCCGTACGGCCCTTATATCCTAACTGCATACAGGCATCGCACCCAGGAGCATGAAAAGTCTCGTGCGTAGGCAACCCAAAACGCTCAAGGAGCTGCCGTTCTTGCTCTGTAGTCACATCCTGTATGCGGCAGGCAGTGCACAATGTGCGCGCCAAACGCTGCGCAAGCACTCCCGTAACTGCCGCATTAATCAAAAAGGGCTCTGCTCCCATATCCATCAACCGCATAATTGCACTCGGCGCATCATTGGTGTGCAGCGTGCTCAACACTAAGTGTCCCGTCAATGCTGCCTGAAGCGCTACTTGCGCAGTCTGCGTATCGCGAATTTCTCCCACCATAAGCACATCAGGATCCTGGCGCAGCAGCGCCCGAATACCTTTTTCAAAGGTAAATCCCGCCTCAGGCCTGATCTGCCCTTGCGTAACACCAGAAACATGGTATTCAACAGGATCTTCAAGAGTGACAATATTTTTTTCCGGCGAATGAAGTGCAGAAAGAGCGCTATAGAGCGTCGTAGTTTTTCCTGAACCGGTGGGCCCTGTTACTAAAAAAAAGCCGCTTGAGGAACCTAACACTGTTTTAAACTGCTGCAGCATAGACTCTTGCATCCCCAGCTGTTCAAGAGAAATCTGATTGCGCTGACGATCAAGAATACGCAAGACCATCTTTTCCCCATGCACCGAAGGAAATGTAGAAACCCGCACATCGATACCCTGCTCTGCTGAGGAAATAAGAAACTTACCATCTTGGGGGATTCTTTTTTCAGCACTATTAATATTGGCAAGCACTTTCAGGCGCGAAATAACCTGAGCCATAAGCGAACTATCGAGCATTTCCTGATCATAGAGCACGCCATCAAGCCTAAAGCGAATACGCAACCCTGCCTCAGTCGACTCTAAATGAATATCAGACGCTCCCTGCGCAACTGCTTTTGTAAGCAACTCATCAACAAAAGCAACTACCGACGTTGGCGCCCGCATGGCAATCTCCCTTTTTACCAGGCCTCGTCACGATCTTTCTGGCTTATATCTTCTTCATTATCTTCATCCTCTTGCTCAGACTCCTCAATGCCGGCTTCTTTAAAGCGCTCAAGACGCTCTTCTCGCGAATCCTGGTCTTCTTCTACTTGCGTAAGAGCTTTATCATAATATTCTTTCACCGCATCGCAAATATCTCGCCGAATACCCACGAAAAAATTAATATCATATGAGACATATTGACCAATGACGTTCTCAAGACCTTCTTTTTCTGGCTCACTGGCAATAACAACAAGCATATTTTCATCGCGCTCAAGCGGAATTATCGCATTGCGCAACAAAAAATCTTTGGGAAACATACGCAAAAGATGTCTTTGGAAAAAATAATCAGTCACGTCATAGAAAGGAACTTGATACAATGCGCTCAGCGCCTTGAGTAAATCCTCCGGTTCAACCAAACCCTCATCGAGTAAAAAATCATCAAATTGTGCCTGTGCAGCCTGCGCAAAATTACGATGAATAGCTGGCACCTCTTTTTTTGCCAAAGTTCCTTGTTGCACCAACACCGCAGTAATCTGATCTACAAAGCTCCCCTTTTTTTCCATAACGCTCCTTCAACCAACTTTGAGACCAACAAGAAACCCTATGATAAAACTGAGTACAACGGCTACATTCATTTTCGCCCATTCCCATCCGAGCGTTACCAATGTGGCATCAAGAGTTGGCACCGGTCCAATGCCAAGCGCTTGTAACTTATCCCAATTGATAATAACCGTAATAAAGCCACTGTAATGCAACACCGCTAAAATAACGACGCCCATGGCAACGGTAAATAAAAAATGCGCATACTTTTTCAACAAAAAACCAGCAAAAAAACCTGCCGCTAAATAAAGACCAATATTAATTAGTTTGTCGCTCGTTAAATCAAACTTTTTCATGAGATTATCTGGACTCATTGTTTCTTTTACCGAGGCTACCCAATTGGTGTTGGTAGTTGCTGAAGCATCCATATATACTCCTTATATAATGACAAAGCCAAACACACTCACCAGATTTGTCCTCTGGTATCATTTTTAGTATACAAATATCTCGTGTAAAAAGTGAACAATTTTAGGAAAAAGCGCAAAAAAAGAGAGACGCGTGAACGTCTCTCTCTGAATAACAAAGCTTGCGGTTATTTCACCATAGCTTTTAACGCTTTTCCGGCTTTGAATTTAGGAACCTTCTTGGCAGGAATAGTCATTGCTTTTTTAGTTACTGGATTGATACCTTTGCGGCTCTTTCTTTTCATAACCGAGAAGGTGCCAAATCCTGTCAAAACGACACTCTTGCCCGTTTTGAGCGAATTGCCAACCGCTGTAACGAATGCTTCAAGACATTCTTTGCAAGTTGACTTAGGCAATTTGGTCATCTTGGCCATGTTTTCGACCAATTTTGCTTTATTCATGAAACTCCTTTTAACGCTTTGTTTGACGCCAAACAAAACTTGTACATTCGTAAAACTAACTTGAGGATATTTTTTGTCAAGTTTATTTTTTCAAATTGCCATGTCATTTTATTTTTTTGGCAAAAACGCGTCCGCCAGAGACTACACAGCCAACAACAATCCTCGTCCCATTTTACTCATCACATTCCATCCTTTTGGCATCGTGCGATTTACCATCACCACAATGCCTTTTGCTTTGTTGGGCATCACCGCTATATATGCGTGGAATCCTTCGGTCGTTCCCGTTTTTTCAAAAAAGGCATCACCCTTAAATACCTGTTTTTTTGTTTTAACTCGCCGCACCTGTGCATGATGAAAAAGACCTCCCAACCTTTTTCTCAAGGTAAGCGCCTGTACATCTCGAATAGACCACCCTAAACCAAGACCATCCGCACCTAATGTCATGTATGATGTTTGCGTCATGCGCATAGCATGCAGTATAGATTCTGGCGTTCCGGGCAATCCAATGGCCGCTTTTAAAAAAGCAAGCATGTCTGCACTTGATGCACGCAATGCCGCCGATCCTAACAGCAACGGATGGCTCCACCAGGTGGTAAGCGCTCCTGCTTTATCATAGCATCGCGCCCGATATTTCCGATAAGCACCTGGCACACGAATTCCTATTGGATTCATCCCCAGGGGCAACAAAATTCTATTCAGCACGAGATCCTGAAATGAACAAGCCGTGGTTTCTTCAAGAGCGCAGCGCAAGAGTTCAATACCTGGATTCGAATACAGATAGGGATATGATCCGACACAAGACATGCGCCAGCGTAAGAGATAGCTCATAAACTTATTTTTAGTGTTTATAGACTCAGGCACATTAAAGGGCAACGTCGATGTATGAGTCGCCAGCCGCTCCAAGGTCATATGTTTCAATCGTCGATTTACCGCGAGCGCGGGTATATAGTCTCGGATTGAATCGGTCAAACACATCGTTCCTGCTCTTACCTCTTGCGCTACTAAAAGGCAGGTAAACAGTTTTGTTACCGAGCCAATTTCAAACACTGTTTTTTCAGTTACCGGAATCTTGTTTTCTTTATCGGCATAGCCACTATGAAAAAGATACTGATGGCCATTGGTATATAAAGCAATCGCAGCACCGGGAATTTTATGCCGACGCATAAAGAGCGCAAGTTTTTTTTTCACAAGCGCAACAACAGGATCATGAACAGCAACCATTTGCTCATGCTGAACAACTCGCGGCACACCTACCGCATGCATCGCACTGCCATCGGCATGATCCGTGCCTGCAAAAAAAACAACCCCCGAGCATACCAAAACAATAATTCGTGTTTTCATCGCTCACTACGCTCAAAACCAGACTAAATTTAACCGCTTATGCTTGCAAATACTTGGCTAAAAATTGCTCCATTGCTGCGTAAAAGTCAAATCTATTCTCTTGGTTATGAAAACCATGCCCTTCATTATCTTTCACCATGTAGGGCACATCGATTCCCCTTTCTTTCAATGCAGCAACCATCTGATTCGATTCATTTATATTTACCCGCGGATCCATCTTGCCTTGAGCAATGAATAAAGGTACACGAATTTTATCAACATGAAAGACGGGCGACGCTGCCATGAGAAGCTCTTTTTCTTTCTCCGGATGCCCAATTTGCTCATACATAACTTCAAGCAGAGGCTTCCAATACTCAGGAATCGTTTTCAAAAAAGTAAGCAAATTCGAAACGCCCACATAATCAACACCACAGGCATACAGTTCTGGGGTAAACGTAAGCCCGGCAAGCGTGGCATAGCCGCCATAGCTACCACCATAAATGCCAATGCGCTTGGGATCAGCAATGCCCTGCTCAATTAACCAAGCAACACCGTCAGAAATATCATCCTGCATGGCCTTGCCCCACTGCTTGAATGAAAGCTCCCAAAATTTTTTACCATAACCAGTAGAACCGCGATAATTCATTTGCAGTACTGCATACCCCCGATTTGCCAAAAATTGCACCTCAGGATCATATCCCCAAGAATCACGCATCCAGGGCCCGCCATGCGGATTTACTACGACAGGCAGATTCTTTTGCGTCAGCCCGTTGGGCAGCGTTAAGTAGCCATGTATGGTCTGTCCGTCTCGCGCCGTGTAGGAAATTGGCTTCATTGGCGCCAAACTTTTTTCGGGCAGCCAGGGACTCACAGCGGCAAGCTTGGTGATTGTATCAGTAGCTCTATCGCATAGGTAATAAGCCCCCAAAGATCTATCACTATACGTTCTGACTACAAACTTATCTTCATTTTTATTGTGATCGGCAATGGAAATTTCATAACCTGGCAACGCATGTTCAAGCCGATCAAAAAGAGCCCGCGCCTCTTCATCAAGGAAAACCCGTTCCGTTTTCCAGGAGGTATACGATATCGCCGTTAACACTTTGCGTTTTTTTGAATAAGAAAGGCCACCCACATCAAATGCAGGCTGTTCAAAAAGCACGCCCGTTTCTTGCGCGGTACGCGGATCGAACGCAACGATAACCTTTTTGTCGCGCTGTATATTTGAAACTGCATAGAAAAACGTATTATCAAAAGAAAAAAGAACAGGAACAAAATAATCTTTAAAGTGCGTCGTCACTAAAATCTTAAATGGATCTGATTCAGTCTCTCTATAAAGCACCTTCCGGTTCACCCCATCACTCGCAATGGCCACCCGCACTTTTCCTGCATGATCAGTAAACCAACCCACGACGTTTCCCGGATTTTTTGCAACGATTTTCAAATCACCCGTCACCACGTTCAAGCGATAGATATCAAATACTTTTTTGTCACGCTTATTCATACCGATGAGCACGTTATGCTCATCATCCTCCAGTTCATCCTCCAGCTCGACACGAACACCATCAAATGGCGTCAACTCGCGCACGGCACCGCCCTCTTTATTAACCGTAAACAGATGGGCATTTTCATCTCCATTGGAATCTCGAAAATAGATAATCTGGTCGTTGTTCTTCCAAAAATAACTCCGAATATCCCTATCGGAAACACTCGTAATACGTGTCGCTCCATCCGCACCCACTGGTTGTACAAAAATATTCAACCTATCTTGGTAAGAAGCCAAGTAAGAAAGATACGTGCCATCAGGAGATATCTGATAGCCAGTTTTTTCAGGATTTCTGAAAAAATCACGTAAGGGAATCATCTGCGTATGCACCAGTTGATGATACAACACAACAGTACCCACTACTAATACCGCCCCGCCAAGCAACATACCAGCAAAAAAACGCTTAATCATACACACTCCTTATTTAAATACTCGTTTAGTCAGCTTTAAAAAACGCCCCGCTGTCATACCATTTTCTTTGCATAGTGCTCGTGCAAAGTAAATATAAAGCCTCATAAAAATACGCCCTGAGAGGCTTTTTACTTATACTCAAATTTAGTATAAAGTAAACAGGTCTATAATAACACTTTTATACCATAAGGAGTTCCATATGGATATACCATTATTTGTCCATACGCTTGAAGTCTACCTAACGGGGAGCGCATATCTAGCCTATATTATAATCATCGGCACCCTCTGCTCGGTAGCACTCCGATTTGCTCAAGTACGTTATTTTGGCAAGGCATTAAAACAAATTTTTACCCCTGAATCAACTGCAGGAATCGCTAAAGGAAAAGCGGATGTTACTCCTATTCAAGCATTTTTAAATACGTTGAATGCCAATTTTGGCAATGGCGCCGTCGTTGGGCCTGCCGTTGCTATCTTTGCTGGTGGCCCCGGCGCGTTAGCATGGTACCTCATTATTGGCATCCTACTTATGGCAATCCGTTATTCTGAGGTCTATTTAAGTATCTATTTTGGCAGCAAAGCTACCCCCGAGCATATCAAAACTGGTCTTGGCGGCCCTATGCTTTATTTGCTCAATGTACCGGCCGGACGCTTTCTGAGTTACCTCTATGCATTTTTTGGTTTTGCTATGTGTATCATTCTCGGTTGCGGTTTCCAAGCAAACTCAATTAGCACCAGCTTAGCAACTACCTGGAGCATTCCTCAATTAGCTACCGCAATCTTCTTGCTCGTATTCGTTGTCTACGTCATGCTCGGCGGTGCACACCGAGTAGCACAAGTATCAGAAAAAATTGTGCCCTTCAAAGTTGGTCTCTTTTTGCTTGCAACCTTCGCTGTGTTAGTCTACAACTATCAAACACTCTGGAGTTCATTAGTTCTTATTTTCACCAGCGGCTTTGGCCTCAAGGCGTTCTCTGGAGGCGCAATGGGCTTCACGCTCCAACAAGTAATGAGCGCAGGAATTCAACGAACCATCATGGCCTCTGAAGCAGGACTGGGCTCAGCCGCTATCATGTTTGGTGCCACGAGCAGTAAATCTCCGGTTAAAGACTCAATGCTTGCCATGATCGGTACCTTCATCAGTATTATGCTCTCTTTTATTATGGGATTGAGCATTGTTGCGGCGGGAGTCTGGAATAGCGGCGCTCAAGGAACTACTCTAGCAATCCAAGCATTCTCATCCGTCTTTGGCATTTATGGCGGCTGGGTCATATCAATTCTTGCTGCTACACTCGGTTTGGGTGTGTTGGCTGCGTATGTCTATATATTCCGCGAACTATTTCTGTTTTTGACCGGCGGCCGATTCACTTTTTTACTCCCCATCATCTATGGATTTTTCACCTTTGGCGGTGCTCTTGTATCTCTTGGATTTGTTATCGACTGCGGCGATATTGCTATGGCAATCATGGTTATCATTAACCTTTTTGGAATCGCATATCTGTTACCTGTCATCCGCAAAGGATTCCTGGAATTTGAAAAAACAGGAAAATAACAGCTCTTTATCTCTGAATTACAAAAGCGAGCTCTCTTAAAAAAGGGAGCCCGCTTTTTTTGTACGTAGCAATCGCCAGGAAAGCTTCGACTCAAAATTCTCGTCGCTAGTATTGATTAGCAAGGCGCAATACCAATATCCTAAAATGGGATACGCTATCTATAACCGGGGGAAATAGATGCGCGCCACACCTATCTCTTTGCTGTTCTTCCTTATCACTCACGCAGCTTTTTCTATCCAACAAAAAACAGACAATTTTATCACAATTCATGATGCGCACCTATCCGACCTTGAACAACTCATCTCGCTTGATCGTCGCGTAAGTTTCGACTATTTCAAACCTATCTACACTAACGGCTATGCACATTTAGAACTGGGGAAAAATCCCGACTATTTTTTGGAACAAGAACGTGAAACTCCCCGCAGCAAGCTGCGGAGCATCTTAAGGCACGAAGAAAACAGAAGGATTACGAGGCAAGCCTCGGGGAATTGCACCCTCTCAGTTTAAAAACGATTCTGCGTGGTTTACCGCCTGCATACAAGGCAGCTCTCCAGAAAGGATGCTCATTGCCTACGACCAGCAAAAACAGACAACCGCCGGTTTTTTAATTTTTCATCTCCATGACCCACGCACACTAGAACTCGATCTATTACTCGTCGATGCACCCTATCGAGACAAGGGGATAGGAAAGAAATTAATATATCAGGCGATTGCACAATCAAAAGATATAACGAACTGCATTGTCTACCCGCTCCGCTATGCAAACAAAAACACGCGTGCCTTTTATCGCGCAATCGGCTTTGTCGACCAGGGTCCGGATACGAGAAACAAAATTAACATTTATGGGATTAATTGCGCAGACATGTATCTCTATTATCGGCTGAACATAGAGCGCTAGGAATCCAGCACGTATACTTAAAAACGCGAACTCGACTTTAAGAAGTCATAATGTTTTAAATTGCACTATAGCGTCCTTCGTTAAGTCATACACCTGTTATCAAATGTTTCGATAGAAACAGACCTGACTGGCATAGTGCATAAAGCTTAAAGAGAGTCGCTCTATTGTTAACAAACTTGCACACGAGAAAAAACTAATTTCCCTATCGCCCTGAGTGCCCGGCGCAGACGGGTGTATCGAAGGGTCAGTCCTTTAAAAATTTCTTTTTTGATAACTCACGCAGACATTCCCAATCACGTCTAATTAACGCCTCTTTCTTTTTTCGAGTCCATTTCTTTATGCGCTGTTCCGCCGCAAAGGCTTCTGTACGCATTCCAACACATTCAGTAAAAACCAATTCTGCTGGGAGATGGCGCGAAACATAACCGTTTATACCGGGATCTTGCGCAAAGTGCTCTTGAAGTCTTCTCTCAATATCGCACGTATGCCCTACATAAAATGCTCCATTAGCGCACCTGAGTATATAGAGGTAAAATGAGTTCATAAATATACCCTAAAAATTACTATAGGACGGCCCCTTCGATACATTTTCTCGCTTTTTTACAAAAGCATCGAAAACACTCAGGGCGATAGGGGATTGGATTTGTTTTTTGGCGTTCGACTGTCATCCAGGTTTTTCCTAAACCTTATAGCGCTCTTTTTTAAGTCATACACCTGTCATCAGATGTTTTGATAGAAACAAGCTTGACTGGCATAGTGCGTAAAGCTTAAAGAGGGTCGTTCTATTTTTAACAAACTTGCACACGAGAAAAAATCAGTTTCCCCTATCGCCCTGAGTGCCCGTCGTAGCCGGGTGTATCGAAGGGTCAGTCCTTTTTAATAAAGGTCATTATAAATCGATTCATCTAAAAAACTGACTAGGCGTAGCCGTAGAATTACTTCGATGCCTAACCCACGGAGATGGAGACTGGTGCCGAGGGCCGGACTCGAACCGGCACAGACTTTCGTCCGAAGGATTTTAAGTCCTTTGCGTCTACCAAGTTTCGCCACCCCGGCACTATAATTTTTTTGGAGGCGGCACCCGGAATCGAACCGGGGATCAAGGTTTTGCAGACCCATGCCTTACCACTTGGCTATGCCGCCCCATCAGAAATGGCTAAAACGAATAAGATTTTTAAAGACCAGTCCAGGTTACCATAAAACAGACTCGCTGCAAAGAAAATTTAGCACGTCGGCAACGAGTGGACAAAGCACTAGAGGCCCCATCGACCAGAAAAAGTACTAGTGAACCGGCTGGAACAACCGATTCCAACGAACCCGGCTCCAAAAATCAATAGGATGCAACACTAAGTCAACCAGTAAAAATGATTTAAACCATGAGAGCCAACTTGCATCGGGTCTACCGGCTGAATCATCAGTATCTATTGATAAGATACGGAACACGATCTTACCATGAATAAGCTTGCCACTGACTGGGCCGATACAACGGCTATCGGCGCTACCACGGCGATTATCACCCATGAGCCAATATTCGTTTTTTCCTAATTCAACAGAGAATTCATCCGAGCAATCCCAATAATTGCCCGCTGGTGCTACACCAAACACCGTCGCACCGCGTGGTGATGGAAGACCCGCCTGCGGCTCAAGCAAAACTGGTTTGCCGGAGATATCCTTCATCACGCAGCGTGATTCTAATCTATAAAAGGGTTGGTCCTCATAGGAAACAGATGGATCATACGACTTTTTAATCACATCACCACGAACAAAAAATGAACACGGCTTGGTGCGCACTTCTATAAGCGGATATTTATTCAAATAAGGTTCAACGAGCTTATGGCCATTCAAGTAAATAACCGGCTTACCCTCTTCAAGCACGCCTTTTATTTTGTCGCCTGGTATGCCTATAACCCGTTTGGTCCAGTTGTCGGGACCCCAGAAATACATTTGCCAAAAATTTTTGATCGGATTAGTCGAATACGGGAACGTAGGAGCATTGAGAGCAATAATATCACCTCGGTGTATAGGTCGAAACAGTGGCGTAAATTTGTCTGCAAAAAAACGCTCGCCGACAAGCATCGTTGTTTCCATCGAGCCGGTAGGCACCTGATAGAGGCCAAAGCCAAAAGTCCGAATTAAAAAAATAACGAGAAGAATAATAAAAATCTCTCTCGTCGTCGCCCAAAAACCTTCTTGATTTTCTCTGCCTGACATACGCGCCATACCCAAAACTCCTTAACAAATAAATTTCTCTCTTGAAGGCAGTATACCAAATCTTACACCGCGAGGCGAATAACAACAGATAAAGCCCCCAAAAGCCTATACTAAAAAGTACATTGGATTAAGACGTTTGCCAAAAGATGAAACTTCAAAATGCAAGTGCGATGCATCCTTACCAACAGAACGCACACGTCCCGTATCGCCAACTTTGCCTATCAAATCACCGCGATTAACCTGGCGTCCAACGCGAACCAAAATTTCATCTAAATGCGCATAGCGCGTGCGATATTTACGATTGTGCGCAATGTCAATGACATTACCATACCCCTTCACTCGTTGCGCCAAAACAACCACGCCACTCGCAGCAGCTCTGACGGGTGTCCCCTTAGGAGCAGCCATATCCATACCAAAATGAAAACCGAAAGAACCATTAGGATGCCTACGCGCACCAAAACGAGAACTTAACCAGAAATGAGAAAGCGGCCAATCAAGAGTAATATCCCGCATTACTTGATGTTCAGCGGTTGAATTTGTCCGTATTACCGGCAGGGATCGCGGCATCACCCGTCGCACACGTCTATGGCGCACCATCTTTTGCCTATGGCGCACCTTTTCTTCTTCAGTCTGCTTCTCCAGACGGTGGGTATAGTTAATCCACCTGTCATCGGCAATCGTAGCGACCAGGTGACCAAGTTTTTGCCGCTTATAAAAAGAGACTGCCCCCTTTTTTAGATAAGAGGGTTCGCGATTAAGCACCACAAATTCAGGCTCTTCCTCATCATCGGTAGAATAGACGCTCGCATCCTCTGAAAAAATCGTTTGCTCCGTCGTCAGTTCAGGCGTCGGGCACCCGTTTTTTTTTTTCTTCTCGAGCATCAGCTCAAGTTCATCGATCCGCTCTTTCGCCTTGGCATAATCACCAAGTACCCGTTTAACCGCCACTAAATAGGTGCGATACTCCTCTTTCATTTCAACCACTCGCTCTGACTGCGTACAAAAAAAGCGGTATTCAACAATCAAAAGGAGGAAAAAAACGAACAGACTAAGCCCCAGCACACTATACAATATGCCCGACACGGTACATAGCTGTGCACGCCACGAAAACATCGTTCGCTTGCACAATTCAGAAAAAGCACTGAACATATTCTTTTTGTTATCCGCCATTACACTACCACTATCGCATCAGCAGAAATCCAACCTGTTACACCATTCTGCGCCACTTTATACCAATTACCCTCTGCCTTCTGTATGGCAACCTCAGTCGCCTGAACAAATGTACCTTGTTTATGAAATTGAATATCAGGGCCACTATACACACAGGACGTCGCAATCACCACGCCCCGGCGCCCCTGCTGGTCCTGGTACTCTATATAAAAATTTCCCATACCTATGAGCACCAGACAAGCCGCTCCCACAAGTACACTTTTTCCGTGTTTGCCATAATACCACCATTTTTGACAAAAAAACAGCAGGCATAAGCCTAGAATAAAAAGCAGCTGAACAGGCATTGGCGGTAACGATCGCATCCAGAGATATACAGCGTGTCCCACAGAAGAAAAGACCCCGGAGGGTTGATCAAAACCACGTTTTCGTTGCAAGCTAGTAATTGCGTAATCAATCATGCGCAATTCTTTAAACGATGCGCCCACTTGCGCATGACGCCAACAAGCGAGAGCGCGCGCATCATTGCCTAATCGATTCCAACAAAGCCCCATATTGTACCAGGTCGCACTGCCTTTGTGAGAAAGAGAAGTATAGGTATCAAGTGCCTGCTGAAACTGCCCCTGCTCGTACAAATAGTTTGCTCGTAGAAAAAGTTCCTGCATGGTGGGAGCTGCAACCGCAGGAGCAAAAAAACAACATACAATAAAAATTTTTTTGATCATGATTATTTCTCACCCAATCGAGAAGCGATTACGTCAAGCCATGAATCAGCAGATTTGAAAAAATTTTCTCGCTCACCTGGCGTCACTTGAGAGGCATAAAAAGAAAATTCTGCCGATCGAGAAAAAAAGGCTTGCCACGCACGCAACTGTTCTGGCGAAAGCCCCGATTGTACTAATGCCTGCTCTATAACGGTATCATTGATCGCTGATTCTTGCGTTTCTAACAGCGCCGCAAAAAATGATACAAAAAGAGGATAGATCCCCGCACAGCGTTGTGCATGCGCTAATTTCTGTACACTCGCATGAGCATTTTTAAGAATCTGTTTCTTTTTGTTTCTCCCACTATACCGCACAAGACCCCAGCCTGAACACCTGCGCACAAAGCGCACCAGCCCGAGAAGCACAAAAAATCCTATGGCCGTTAAAAATAACCACCACGGCAAGGCACGTCTTTCTGAGTACCAACTTCCCTCGCTATCAAGAGGTAGCGCCTGGCCAATAGCCAATGATTTTGCGACTTCAGAAACACCCGCCGTTTGGGCGCCTGGAGTACTATTTCCTCCAGAAAGAGTCGCTGGTGTGGTCGTCAGACTACCGTGCGTTTTTTGCGCAAAGGAAGAGCCGCTCGCACCCAAAATAGTAACATTCACCGGAGCTGTCTGAATTGTTTTATATGTTTTGGTGGACAGATCAAAATAGGTGCAGGTTTGCGCAGGAATCTCATAGTCTCCTGCCGCAAGCCCCTGCACTATATATTCAAATACTTTTACCGGTCTGGATCCGGTGTTTTTAACTGATTGAGCACCAGACTGATCTTGCCCCACTGCAGAACCGGCTGGCGGCAGTAGGTACTGTTTTGAATCATACCATTTTAATTGCTCTGGCATATTCTGCAGCGCAAAAGAATCAAGCGCGGCACTATCGCCATCCCCCGTCATACGCAGGGAAAAAACAAGCCCCTCTCCCTCTTTAGCAATAGGAGGCTCAATACTTGCTTGAAAAGAATCAACCGAACCCATAACATGCAGCGTCCCAGTATGTGCCGGCAGCGGTTCAATAAAAACGGTTACCGCATCAGAATAGATACGCGTATGATCACCAGGCATCCGCATGAACGCGGACATATGCGCAAAAAGAGAATGAAATGAATTGGGTTGTTCAAGGTCAGCGCAAAAGGCAGGAATAATTTTTTTACCAGCTTCCTGGGGTACCAACTGCCAGCGCCATTCATGATAGGCATATGTTTTACCATGCATCTGTTCATTCCCAGAAGATTGCTCAACAGGTTCTCGTTGCACAAATCCTGGCAATGCCGGTTTTGTTATATTTTGGACAGACACACCATCGCGCGATGTATATAAACGAAGAGCACAGCCAACAGGTTCACCAACAAAAAGATGATCTTTATCAAGCTGCACTCGTAAAAAATAAGGCGCCGCCTGCATAGACACCGCAGAAGGAGGCGTCGTGGTAACCGTGCGCTCACCAATATGCACCCGCACTTGACCCGATTGAATCTTCTGACCCTCAAGGGAGAGCTTCGCAGGCCCTATAAGATAGTCTCCCGGCGTATCACATGATACGGTGTACAAATATTTTATCGTCGATTTTCCATTTAAAGAGGTCATAGAAAAACCCGTACTCCGTACCGCAAACTGGTCAATCCCAATAATTTCCGGGCGGATACCGGTATTTCTACAGTCAGAAACAGTAACGGAAACCTGGAACGGCACCCCGGCTGCAACTTGCTCAACAGATTCCCCCTCAGAAGAAAAGAGCGCTAAACTCACTTCATGCTGCGCCGCATGCAGTAAAAAACTACAAAGAAAGCTCACGCACAAAAAAAACCGACCGGGGGTACGTACAAACCACCCATTGTGTACCGTATAACGACCGGCATTACCAACAATTTTGTCCATCTTCTCCGCCCATTTTTTTTGAAACAGCTACCTGCATCAATTGTTTATTCACGCGTGCATCACGCTGTTCCTGCTCTTTAAGTAACTGCGCCATCCATCCTGTTACCTTTTGTTCTTTTTCCTTATGCGTTGCGCTTGCTTCCTGCGATGCATGCTCCCGCGTATCTTTTTGCTGTTGCTCACGCGCTTGCTTGTCACGTTCTTGCTGCGCCGCTGCTTGAGACTGATCTTTTTGTTCTTGGTGTTCTTGTGCTTGTTCATCCTGCTTACCTGCATGCTCTTCTTGTTTTTTTTGTTCCCGAGCACGCTGCTCATCGCTCTCTTTTTTTTCCTGCTCACTGTGCTTTTGACGCGCATCACCCGCTTTGTTTTCAGCATCCTGCTGATCTTGCTGCGTATCACGGCGTTCGTCTTTTTCTTGCTGATCCTGCGATGCATTACTCGAATTCTGCCCCTTATCTTTCTTGTCTTTTTGCTGCTGTTGCGCATCCTGTTTATCTTTTTGTTGCTGCTTTTGCGGCGAGTCACTCGCCTCTTTTTTGGTATCGTTATCCTGCTTATTCTCTTGATTTTTTTGTTCTTGCTGCTTTTGTTGCTCAAGCATTTTTTTAACCACATCTCTATTGTGCCGCGCTCGTTCATTTTTCTCATTGAGCTTCAAAACCATATCATAATGCTCAAGCGCTTTCTGCAGCTCTTTTTGCTGCACACAGGTATTACCCCAATTAAAATAAGACTGCTCCTTAATGCTAGGCGGGCATGCCGACGCTTCTGTTGCCCGCTTGAAATAGGCAGCAGCTTGGTTTATATCTCCTGTTTTATAGGAAGCAACGCCGGCATCATACAACGTAGCAGCATCATCAGGCGCATCCACCAGTGCACGCGTCAACTGCATTCTAGCTCCAGGCCAGTCACCCTTTTGCGCTTTAAGCACCGCCCGGTCTTTGGCAAACCAGGATGCACCCGACACGGTCGAAAAAAATAAACCTACCCATAAAAAATACGTATACGTCATGCGCTATCTCTTGTGACCTATCTCGTTTACAAAAAATTACAGCACCCACTCAAGGGCAAAACAGATAAAACTTACCAATAAAAAGAAAGGATACTGTTCCTCTATACTAGCATATTTTTTATCACCCAGCTTTTCCTTTTCGTAGTGTTGCACTCGCTGGGCAATCAGCGTAATATCGGCATCATCGGCCGTCAGCGAAATATATTCGCCTCCCGAATCAACAGCTAAATTTCTCAGGATTCCTTCATTTAACCGGCTCATAACAACAGCGCCTTTTTTATCACGTTGGTGCCCTGCGGGCTTTCCCTGTGCATCAAATAAGGGAATGGGAGCACCTTGCGCCGTTCCCACGCCGAGGGTGAAAATATGGAGTCCCTGCTGCTGCGCTCGCGCTTTCGTACGCGATAAATTACTTGAGAAATCTTCACCATCGGTACATATAACGAGCACCTTGTTTTTATGCTCAGGCATACTAGAAAAGGCATCAAGAGCTACGCCAACAGCCTGATCCAGCGCAGTCGTACCCGAGGATATGGTCAAGACATCAACCGAATCTAAAAACAGAGAAAAAGCAGCTTTGTCCGTCGTTAAAGGACATGACACAAATGCTGAACCAGCAAAAAGAATAAGCCCCACCCGATCACTCTCAAGCGCCTGCACTAAGTGCTTAATCTTCTGTTTTGCCACGCTCAATCGATCAGGCAAGCAGTCTTGCGCCAACATACTGCGTGAGACATCAAGCGCAATAAACAAATCACGCCCCCGCTGCTGAGCAACTTCTTCCTTTTCGTTCCATGCAGGGCGCAGCACCACCAAAAAGAGACTCACACATCCAAGTGAAAGTAACACTGCTTTAATTATATTTTTTTTATGAGAAAAAAGAGGAAGCAACGCTGCACGGTGCGCAGGCACAAGCAAACGTAAAACCGCTGCACGGGCACGAAACACTCGCTTCCAGATAAAGAACAGTGCAAGAAACAAAAGTGGTGCAAACCAACTATTCTCAGGACTTTGCCATACTATGGATATCATAAGCCAAACCACCAATACGCTGAAAAAAAGAGACTCAATACCATCAATGCCAGCACAAGCCAAGCCCCATAGGCACCCAAATCATAGTAATGACTAAAAATAGGCGCCTGAAGCTCACTCCGCTCCAACTGATCAATCGTCGTATAAATATCGCGCATATCGTGTGAACTTCGAGCCATAAAAAAGCGTCCTCCTGTCTGCGATGCAATGTATGCAAGCAACTGTGCATTCACCTGCGGCTTGAGTACAATGCCGTACAAAGGATCCATGAACCGTTCCTGCGTATCACTGCCAATACCTATTGTATAAATCTTAATGCCTAATTTTTTGGCGACTTCTAACGGAATTTTAGGGTCAACATCTTCTTCACTTGGCTCGCCATCAGTAAGCACAATAATCACTTTGCTTTTTGCCGCAGAATCTTTAAGCCGATTTAGAGCCGTCACCATCCCCGTTGCTAAAACTGTTCCATCGGGATTAACGGTACCAATCTGCAGATCGCTCACACATTGGGTAAGAATATGTTTATCCAGCGTTAAGGGACAGCGAGAAATAGCATCACGGCCAAATACAACCAACCCGATCGCATCATTGTCGCGCTTGCCAATAAAACGAATTGCTTCGTCTTTGGCTATCTCAACCCGAGAACGAGCATCATCCTTAAAATCTTGAAATTGCATGCTGCCGGACACATCCAGCACAAGAACAATGTCAATGCCCGCTACTTTTACCTGCGAACTGGTATCAACCAATTGCGGCTTAAGCAGCAATAAGGCTAACAATACAAGCACCAAAAAACGTATCCCGTTGATTATTCTTTTATAATAGTGCGCACTCCGCAAGCCCGCACCGATTGCAACCGCGGTAAGAGGATAAACATACTGCGTACGCTTATACCGTACAGCGCGCCACAAAAGCACCAGAAAGAATGCCGGAATAGCCAGGAGCCACAGCCCTTGGTTGGCAAAGCGGAGTACATAATCCACAATTATCCTTCAATTTGCCTTATAAACCAATCGTACACCCGTTGCTTGAAGGCCTCGTCAGATTCCCCCTCTTGCAAGTAAAGGGGAGGCCCAACCACCACGGTAACCGGATGATAGTGTACCAAAAATGTCTCGGGTGGATAGGCTTTATTTACCCCAAAAATACGTACGGGCACTACGGGCAAATTCGTTTTTTTGGCTAGTATAACAAAGCCAGAAAAAAATTCATGTACCTGCCCATCAGTACGACGAGTTCCTTCAGGAAAAATAAAAACACTCGCCTGATTCTCCTGCATAATTTTAATCACCTGCAACAAAGCTCTCATCGCTTTAAAAGGAGATTCAGGATCAACTAACGCCGCTGTACGCGGCAACACAAAGCGCAGGATAGGAGATTCGGTTAACTCTTGCTTGGCGATCCAGATGTGCTGATGTTTTTTTGCAAGCACCCCCACTAATGGTATGTCAAATGATGATTGATGATTTACCGCAAAAATAACCGGACCTTGGGGAATGTTTTCAAGCCCTTTATACGTTATGGGTAACAAAGAAGCCTTTATCACCGCCCAATAAAAAAGATCCGCAAACCAGAAATAAACTCTACTTTGATAAAACCAACGACGAGGAAGCAACAATACCAATAAGAACGGCACAGCAACAATCAGCATCAAGAGAAAAAGCAAAAAGCGAGAAAAAATAGTGCGTAGCCATGGGCCAAGCATCAGTTAACTCCTTGAAATTGAAAATCCCATACCAATTTTTTTTAGTTATTCTTGTTCTTTTGTTTCAAAATAAAGACCACTTTGATCATGCAGTCGCTTAGTATAAAAGTTGGTCATAAAGCCAGCCACGATAACATCCCCAAGCAATACCCCAAATTGAAGCGCGACCGTGTGCAATCCCCTGGGCAGCATCACCCCAAAAACATCAGAGAAAATCATGCCTATAAGTACAAAACAGGTAATCACCGCCAAAGGAAAAAAAAGCGCTATACTCGCCCCGGGAATATTATATATAACCATTTTGAGCGCCCGCCAAAAAGACAAAAATGCCGCCTTGGGACTTCCATCAGAATCAAGCAGAAACAGCATAAAAAAAGAAGCCAGCATAAAATGCAAAAAACCCATAAGTCCATACAAAGCAAGCGCGACAACCGGAGAAAATGACATCAGCGACAAAGGACCGGTAATAAGCACAACAAGCATCGGTAAAAAAAGAAACACATAGAGTACATAATACCAATAGCTAGCAAAATACCAGTATCCCTTACGAAGTACTGAGGGCCGAGCTGCAAGAAAGATAAGCATAAACAACAAAAACATACCCAAAAGAAAAACAAAACGCCACAAGAGCAAACCACCATAAAAAGCACCCAAAGGTTCTTGTCCAGCAATTTTTGCTGGCATTAACCCCTGCATTTTTTGGGCATACAAAAACGAGAAAATTAAAAAAAGCATGAATGGCATCCAACAATAGCGGATTAATGCCGTAAACGTCTCAAGGATTGCCTTGAGCGTCACCAAAAAAAAGAGCTTAAAATTCTTGGGGGCAAAAATCGCCACCGACTCTTTCCACGATTGTAACAATTGCATTTTATGTCTCCCTTTCTATACTAAAAAACAATTTCCTAGAAAAAAAGTAGCATACACGCTCAGTATTGGCAATGTATAGCTGAAACATCACCGGGCAAAAAAAATAGTTTGACTTTTAGAAAATATTCCAGCTATTATAAAACTGATGATACAAACCTTCAAAAGTGCTTGCTCGTACTATTATATAATATTTCTAAGGGATACGGTGTCCCTCATAAGGTCGGTTAACGTATGAAAAAAAGATTGTTAATTGTTGAGTCTCCCGCAAAAATTAAGACAATCTTAAAGTTTTTGGGCAATGACTATTTACTCATGGCCACGTTTGGCCATGTCAAAGACTTACCACCCAAAAAAATTGGCGTTACCATGACCGAGGATAGCATCTCGCTTGAATATGTGCCTATTGAAAATAAAGATAAGGTTATCGCTGAAATCTGCAAAACAGCATCAAAATGTTCTGAGGTCTTTTTAGCTCCCGATCCTGACCGAGAAGGAGAAATGATTGCCTGGAATATTGGTCAAGAAATCGCCAAAGTAATTAAAGATGAAAACGCCATTCATCGTATTAGTTTTAACGAAATTACCAAGTCTGCCGTATTGCAAGCCATAGAAAATCCTGGCGAAATTGATATGCAAAAGGTTGCCGCTCAACAAGCGCGCCGCGTTCTTGACCGCTGGGTTGGCTATGAGGTTTCACCCATTCTTTGGCGCAAAGTTGCTAAAGGGCTTTCTGCCGGCCGCGTGCAATCAGTTGCTCTCCGTCTCATTTGCGACCGAGAAATGGAAATTAGAAACTTCAAACCAGAGGAATATTGGTCAATTACCGGCGACTTCCAACATGGCGAAAGTATCATTAGTGCAGCACTCACCCATATAGGCACTAAAAAAGCAGAAGTTACCAATGAAACCGATGCCAAGGCGATCGTTGATCAGATAAAAAAAGCACCGTACACCATTGACTCTATCACCGATAAGACACGCCTTAAAAATGCCTTGCCCCCGTTCATGACCAGCACCTTACAACAAACAGCGTTTAACCAGCTTGGGTTTTCCGTTAAAAAAACCATGCAGTTAGCGCAGCAATTATATGAGGGTATTCCGATGGGCCAAGATGCCCCTGTCGCCCTTATTACCTACATGCGTACCGACTCACTCCGTATCGCTGACAGTGCACTCAAACAAGCGCGTGATTTTATCTCAAAACAATTTGGCTCCTCATATTTACCGCCAAAAGCAAATGTCTTTGATGGCAAAAAAAAGAAAGTTGCCGCTCAAGAAGCACACGAAGCGGTTCGCCCAATTGACGTAACGATCACTCCTGAGATAGCAAAACGACATTTGCAAAAAGACCTGGCCCGTTTGTATGAATTGATCTGGAAACGTTTTGTCGCAAGCCAAATGACACCCGCCCAGTATGCACAACGCCAAGTTGATATCAAAGGCGGCCAATTTACCTTTAGGGTCACGGGATCAACGCTCATTTTTGATGGTTTTTTAAAAGTCTACTTCGTTGATGAAGACGATGAAAAAGAAAACAAAGTAATCTTACCAAAGGATCTTGCCGAAAAAGATCCTTTGGCTCTGAAAAAAATTGATCCAAAACAACATTTCACCCAACCACCTCCACGATTTACTGAAGGTTCGCTGGTTAAAGAAATGGAAAAAAATGGCATTGGTCGTCCGAGTACCTATGCTGCGGTCTTGAATACCATTCGCGCACGTTCTTATACCACACTTGATGAACGCAAGCGCTTTGTGCCAACCGAACTGGGAACCTTGGTAACTGATCTACTTGTTGCCAATTTACCCGACATTATGAATATTAGCTTCACCGCGCATATGGAAGAAGATCTGGATAAAATAGCAAACGGCGAGATGGAACGCGACACGCTGCTCCGTGAATTTTATACAACCTTCCAGAAAGATCTGAAAAAATTTGCGGGAGACAAAGGCAAAAAACCAGTCAAAGAAACGAACGTGCGCTGCCCCGAATGTAAAAAAGCGAACCTCGTTATCCGCTTTGGCAAAACAGGCGAATTTTTGGGTTGCCCGAACTATCCCGAGTGTAAGTTCACCTGCAACATAGAACGTTCGCCTGAAGGCGAAATTCAATGCAAAGAAATAGAAAAACCACAACTACTAGACGTCGCATGTCCTAACTGCGGTAAGCCACTTCGCCAACTCATTGGTAAATTCGGTCCCTTTATTGCTTGCTCGGGATACCCTGAATGTAAGTATATTCATCAAACAAAAGCGGGATTCCCCTGCCCACAATGCGGCGGTGATATCGTCAAACGGCGCTGGCGCGGCGGCACCTTCTGGGGATGCAGTAACTATCCAAAGTGCAAGTTTGCGGTGTTTGGGGATATCGAGGAAACTCCATGTCCTCTATGCAAGCTGCCATTCTTGATTAAAAAGGTAGCTAAAGATGGCACCGTTACCCTCATATGTTCTGATAAAAAGTGCGGGTACGTTAAGAAATAACTTCTGATCAAGAAGCGCTGGATTAAGCGCCTTCTTTTGTTTAAAAAAAACCCAGACAAGCACTTGCAATAAATCACCATTGCCTCATACTTTTCCCCAAGTAAAAAAACAATCATCCATTAATAGGCATCTTTATGACCAAACCCCTTTTGATTTCACTCCTGGCTCTCACTAGCGCTATTATTGTTTGCTCAGATGAAAAAACGCTACAAGCAATATCCACAGACCATGCGGCATCTACCACCCGCCGAGCATCAAAAAATGATGCATCTACCCAAACAACAGCAAACGCTCCTCGCATCACCTCTCACAACGATAACGCAATCACCACCGAGTATGTGCTTGCATACATGCGCTTTTGCGCAAGCAGCCAATTTTACGGCAAGCGACTCTGGCATGAGTAAAATAATCGCGAGCGAAGATACTTGCTACGAGACAGCAACAGGCAACGATGGCTCAAAGATATTAAAATTCCATATTGATGTCCCGCTGATCGAGATTGATAGTTCTGGCATTAACGCATACCTATCAGCCCCCGTCAGAAAACAAATTGTAAGCATACTGCGCACCCAACAACCGGAGGATGGCGCAGTAGTCATACTCGATACACAAACCACCGGCATAGTCGACGCATGTTACTTGGATAAAATTCATCTCTATTGCATAAGCACAATCACCAGAAAAAATTTTTAGGCTTTATAGAATATCTACGGACACAACAATAATTTTTTAGGAGTATGCATGAACATAAAAATAGTTTCTCTGTCTCTCCTGGCTTCTACGGCAACAATCCTCTATGCACCGCCCTACGCATCAAAAAACAATGCGTCGAAAAATCTTGCTGATTTAACGCAAAAAAATACTTCTGCAGAACCAACAACACAATCAAAAAAAGATAATTCAAAACAAGAACCTGATCCAGACGCCGAAATTTCAGTGACCAAAAAAATTATGCTCATGCTCATAAAAACAAACAATGCTATCTTTCAGCACAACATGTGGATCTCGGGTCAATATACCGATGAAAATGGCAACACAATAGTGGAATCACGCATAGAAGGGCATTTGTCTGAGCTTGAAGACACGGGGCTCTTGGATCTTGAAAAAAATACTGCCCGGGAAGCTGTTTTAAAAAAAATGGCAGAAAAAAATCCTGACGACGATGAGATATTTATGCTCGACAAACAAACCAAATGCAAGTACACAAAGTTTTTTTTAAATAAAAAATTCTTTCTTGAGTGCTCAACCTGCGTTACCGCAGCACAATTTAAAAGATTCATAAAAGAGGCAAAAAAACAACGCGCTCAGCAGTAAGCACTGCAAACAACACTTTTCACAAAAGGAAAACCATGAAAAAAACTATGCATTGTCTTTCACTCACCTTACTTGCAACCATCGGCAATTTTGGACTGGCCATGGAACAGCAAGCACCGACTCAACCAAATACCACGCTTTCCCAAGTAGTCGATAACCAAGGATTTTCTAGGGCACAACACCAAGAAAGCATCACCGGCATATCCGGCATTATTGACCGTGCAAGCATCGCGGCACAATATTTAGCCCTCCCATTGGCACTCGCAATGCATGAAGCCCCAATAGCGACACCTGTCAATGCTGAAACAATTTTTAAAGCAGCACTTCTTAATGGCTTCCTTGTCTGCACAGCCAATTGGATTAAAGGTGGTTCCATTAGTACCTACCCAGAACACTATAATCAGCAAGAACAGTGGCCACACTATATTGGCCGCAAACTAATTAATGGAACGGTACATACGGCTAATCTCGGTATTAATTATGGAATTCTAATAGGTGCAGGCCTAACTACCCTAAAAATACTCGGATTAGATCCTAAAAAGTAATATTGAAAATTGACTCGAGAGAGTGGAAGGGGACGCATGATATGCGTCCCCTTTTTTATTTTGTGCGCTACTCAACCGTTACTGCTTTAGCCAAATTCCGCGGCTTATCAATATCGCATCCCAATTCTTTGGCAATGCTATAAGCAAAAAACTGCATCAACCCTGCCATAGCAAGTGGCTCAAGCAGTGGTGCTACGCGACCGATGATAAATGACTGATCTGCAAGTTTAATCAATTCATCTTGCCCTTCAAAGGCAAAAACAATTAAGTGCCCTTTACGCGCTTTTACTTCTTGCGCATTTGCCACTAATTTTTGATAAATGACTGGATCAAGATGCGAAAAAAGAACCACGGGCGTTTCAAGATCTACCAGTGCAATCGAACCATGCTTGAGCTCTCCCGCTGGATAGCCTTGGGCAAAAATATAGGAAATTTCTTTAAGCTTCAGCGCGCCCTCCATGGCAAAGGGATAGCCAACATGGCGCCCCAGATACATAAAGCGCTTTGCTTGCGAATATTTTTTTGCATATGTCTTGACCATATCTACTTTATACCGCTCAATTGCCTCTTCCAACACATCGGCTGCTTGCTTTAATTCTTGTTCTGCTTGAGCCATACGCTCTGGGGTTATTAACCCTTTTGCTAACGCAATACGATGCGCCAGCCAATATAACGATGCTATTTGGGTGGTAAATGCTTTAGTGGATGCGACAGCAATTTCTGGCCCCGCCTTGAGCAATAAATGTCCATCAGTTTCTCGTACCATCGTGCTGGAAACCACATTGGTCAGCGTCATAACAGGCAACTCATGAGCTTTGATCAAGCGAATCGCTTCAAGAGTATCTGCTGTCTCACCCGACTGCGAGATTGCTACATATAAACCATTTTTCTTAGGAAAAAACGGCATATAGCGAAATTCTGAGGCAAGAGAAGTCGATGTTGGCAAGCCACACAATATTTCAAAAAAGAATTGGCCAATACGCGCAGCATGCCACGAAGTGCCACACCCAAACAAGTGCACCGACTGTAATTGTGCAATCTGATCGGGGGATATACCTAAATTCTTCCACACCTCTTGCTCATTATTCACATAGTAATCAACCATTTTCTTAATTACTTTTGGCTGCTCATAAATTTCTTTAAGCATATAATGTTCATGCTCAAATTTTTCATAAGTCGCAGGCGAGACATCAATTGTTTTTATTTCTTGTGCAAGCAAGTTTCCTTTAAAGTCATACAGGGCAATCGCCTGTTTGGTTACCACGGCAAAACTTTCATCGGGCATAAAAAGAATCTTGTTTGTCTTACCGGCAAATGCAAGAAAATCTGAGGCGACAAAATTTTCGTGGTTTCCCAGACCTATACAGAGCGGCGAGCTTTTTCGTACGGCAATAAGCGTATCAGGTTTGTCACGCATAAGCGCAATAAATGCATACGCACCCTTAAGTTTGCTCACCATATCAACTATCGCTGCATCAAGCGTTAACTGCTTTTGCAGTTCAACCTCCAATACATGCGCTAATACCTCAGTATCTGTTTGTGAAACAAACTGATGTCCCTGGGCAACAAGCTGTTCTTTGAGTGAAAAAAAGTTTTCAATTATGCCATTATGGACAATAGCAAGTGTGTTATGGCAATCAACATGCGGATGAGCATTAGCCTCAGTAGCTGCGCCATGCGTTGCCCAGCGCGTATGACCAATACCGACAAAGCCATCAACTGCTTCGTTAAGCACTTTTTTCTTTAATTGATCTAATTTACCTTCAGCTCTTATGCAAAGCAGATCATGATTCTGCTGTGTTAGACAGGCAAAGCCAGCAGAATCATAACCCCGATATTCTAAACGCGATAAACCTTTGAGTACAAATTCTTTGCAATATTTGCCGCCAACATAGCCCACTATGCTGCACGCATCGCCACTGAAGGTTGATAAAAGTAACGTTCCTCCAAAAACAATAGAAAACGTTTTTTGAAATCCACGCATCAACATACTGACTCCTTGTTTCAAAATGATTCACTTTTGTCGCTAGCATAGCAGATTCAGAAAAACAAAATATTTTTTAAAGCATAACAAAATCAAAAAAACAAGCGTAGGTCTCAAGGAGAGTGACTGTCTCCACGGCCTAAAGGCCGTGGCTTCCCACCTGAATTATCGGAATCACTGATTTTTTATGTACTCTTGGATAGTTTCCCAATTGACCTGCCCGACAGTTTCGGAAAAATATCCGTCTG
>JAJYDS010000013.1 GCA_021777215.1 bacterium | reverse complement strand
CGGAACACATGATGCGAATTTCTCGTCAGTTCCACGTGCTGTTCTTTCCTTATAATGAGCTCACGCTCATTATAAAGCTATCCAGCACGGGAGCAAGCTCCCGAGATTTTCGCTTCGCTCTTTAAACAGGCGATTCCATTGCTGGAAAATGAAAATCCGGACTATGTCATTGCAGACAGGGGTTATGATAGCGACAACATCATTCAGCACATAGAAAAAATAAATGCGATTCCCGTTATTCCACCAAGATCTAACCGGCTTATTCAGCGTGCATACGATAAAATACTCTACAAAGACAGAAATTTAATCGAGAGACTTTTTAACAGGCTTAAGCAATTTCGCAAAATCGCAACACGCTTTGAAAAACATAAAAGAAACTTTGAAGCGCTTATTTTTTTAGCCTGTTCTTACTTGTGGTTAATTTAAATGTCGATACAGCCTAGCCAGCTAAACAAGCTAATCTTTGTATCCGAACTTGCTTATAAAACACTTTTTTAGTACAAAGAAACTAGTCCTGCAAAAAACTTCCTGAACCCATTTCCCCCCGAAAGCCCGCCATGAAAAATCTCGCCACTACCGACCCTGTCATCGATACACTCATTAAACAAGAGTTAGCCCGTCAAGAAAAATCCATAAACCTGATCGCTTCAGAAAACTACTGCTCCCCGGCCGTTATGGCGGCAACCGGCTCAGTACTCACCAATAAATACGCCGAAGGATATCCGAGCAAGCGCTACTATGCCGGATGCGAAGTCATAGATCAGGTAGAAGCACTCGCCGTAGAGCGTGCAAAACAACTTTTTGGTGCTGAACATGCCAATGTGCAACCCCATGCGGGCTCGCAGGCAAATATGGCTGCTTATTTTGCCGTATTACAACCAGGAGATACGATTTTGGGCATGAAGTTATCAGAGGGTGGCCATCTGACCCATGGGCATACGGTCAATTTTTCGGGCATAGTATACAAAAGCGTTCAGTATGGCGTCAATCGGAATACCGAGCTCTTGGATTATGATGAAATCGAAAAACTGGCCCAAGAACACAAACCAAAACTGATTGTCGCCGGCGCATCGGCTTACTCAAGAACCATCGATTTCGAGCGCTTTGCCGCAATCGCAAAAAGCGTTGGCGCTCTTTTTGCTGCTGACATAGCCCACATTGCGGGGTTAGTCGCTGCCAAAATTCACCCTGATCCCATCCCTTATGCTGATATCGTCACGAGTACGACGCACAAAACGTTACGCGGCCCTCGCGGCGCCTTTATACTCTCTAAGCAAACGTATGCAGATGCGATTGATAAGGCGATTATGCCCGGCCTACAGGGCGGACCATTCTTACACGTTATTGCCGCTAAAGCAGTTGCCTTTCAGGAGGCATTGCAACCAGATTTTATCGCTTATCAAAAACAAGTTGTCGCCAATGCGAAAGCAATGGCAGCAACATTCGCACATCTAGGCTACCGCATTATAGCTGGCGGTACGGATAATCATCTTTTTATCATTGATTTACGCTCGAAAAACATCACAGGCTTGCAAGCTCAACGCGCCCTTGCTGCCGCAGGTATTACCGTCAGCAGAAGCTGTATTCCGTTTGATACACAAAAACCATGGATCACAAGCGGTATAAGAATTGGCTCGCCAGCAATCACCACACGGGGCATGGGAATAGATGTATCCAATGCATTAGTTCACTATGTGCACGAGGCTCTGTCAAACCACGAAAACGCGTCATTTCTTGCAAAATTAAAAGATGAAATTGAAGCGTTCTGCAGCGATTTCCCAGCATACTAATCAAACGCGCATCTGAAAAAAGACTTACTTTCCCATAGACCCTATTCCCCTGAGCATGGACTCAGGTGATAGTGATTTGTATTTACATGGGCCGCAGGGAAACACAAGTGTACTCTTGGTTGGAAAGGGCCAGCCCTCTATGCCAACATATACCGCGACAGCCCTTGACATTTATAAAAATAATTACATGCTGAAATTATTAATACAGGGGTTTCAAAAATGGAAGGTCGTATGAAAACCAATTCCGCATTCTATGCATTATTTTTAGTAGGAATTTTGGGAGCAATAGCAATTTTGCCTAAAAACCAGACAATGGTGCAGTAGCCACGGATAACATAAGCAATAGTCTCCAGGACATACCCAAAAACCTCGACCTGGGAAAACTCTATTATGGGGGTCAAGACCTTGATAAAGATTTTACCAAAGCAGCTGAGCTCCTTGAACCGATAGCGCAACAAACGACAGATCTGGCTGCACAGGCAGAAGCACAACTCTATCTGGGACTTATATGCTATTGGGGACAGCGCACTCTCAAGATTATACGAAAGAAAGCAACCATTCCAACCGACAAGCCCCCCAAAATAATTACATCAAAACCTACTCTTATTTTAAAGCAGCAGCTGAAAAAACCACCCATAAAACGTACAAGCTGAGGAGTTATTAACCCTAGGCATGATGCATTTATTAGGCAATGGCACCACTCGAGATGATACTCGAGCTTTTACCTATGGTGATAGCCCTGTCTCAACAATCATCCCGATGGTGCTATTTGCCGCTCCTGCTTGCAAGCTTTAATGAATCAGAAGCTTCCAAAGAACGATCCGCACAGACATTGTCCCTGTGTCGTTCGGAAATGATTAAAATTTCCCTCTAAAAACCCACCGAGAGCCTTCCCGCTCTCAAAACACGAGGGTCCCTGCCATTTTCTCCTGGAAAACAACCGCCTGCCCACTTGACTTTTATTTAAAATATTACATACTGTAATTAAACTTGGCTACTATTTTTTGATAAAATGGAGGTTTTTATGTCTTTCAAAATAAATTCAGCATTCATTGTTTTGGCGCTTACTCCGCTGACACTTCATCCAATGCAACCCACATCGTCCCACGCACCAATCTTCCTCACGCAGCGGCTTTCCATGCCTTTTTTTTATGCAAATCAGTCAACCATTGTTTACCAACCTCAACACGTGGTTAACGTAGAACAACCTATTAAACAACAAAAAGAAAACAGACCCCAACCTCGGTCAACAGAAGGCCATGCACACTATTGGACTCGGGGCACACAAAAAAATATAACTGAACTCAGTTGGGCTGCAGGGCATAATGATTTTGAAAAAGTTCAAGAGCTTCTAAAACAAGGATATAATCCCAGAATTCCTGATCAAAATGGCAAAACACCACTCAGTTGGGCTGCGGGTAACGGCAATGCCGCGATTACGGAAATACTCTTGCATAACCGCTTTCATCCAGAGCTCTGCGCTGATCAAAACCAAAAGGACCTTAAAGGCAAAACACCTCTCAGTTGGGCTGCCGGAGATGGACATGCTTTTATAACACAACTCCTTATAGATGCCGGTGCAGAAGTCGATACTCAAGATAATCTTGGGCAAACGCCACTCAGTTGGGCTGCCAGTAAAAATCTCACCGAAATAGTAAAAATCCTATTAAAAGCCAATGCTAACCCAAACCTTGCCAGCAATCAGGGAACCACCCCTTTACAATGGGCTGCAAGTTATGGAAATCTTGAAACAGTTCAAGTATTACTTGCTGCTGGCGCTAATCCTAATATCAGTAATAACAGGAAACAGACGCCTCTCAGCTGGGCTTCAAGTAAGGGCTTTGCTGATGTAGTAGCAGAATTACTTTCCCATGGCGCTCAAGCAGATTATGTCGGCCAAGAGGGAAAAACGCCCTTGCACTGGGCTTCAGGATGTGGACACTTGGAGATAGTAAAACAGCTTATTAAAGCTGGCGCACCGATAAATGTATTAGATGATGATGGATGTTCACCACTCATATGGACCGTACGATCAGATAAGACTGATGTTGTCCAGGAGCTCCTCAACGCCGGCGCATATCCTGATCTGAAAAATAAACGCGGCCAAACTGCATTAGAAATAGCTCAAACTCTCGGTCTTGAAAAAACGCTCAACATCTTTACCAAAATGTTGGCTATCAATCGGGCTCGAAAAAATGTCGAACATGCCTTATCAACACACATAGACAGAACTACTGCTGCGAGCAGCTGCATATAAATAAAAGAAGTGGGCAGAGCCTTGTGAAAAACCACAAGGCTCTGCCCACTTCTTTTTCCGAAATCCATCACACTATTCCATCGACTTTTTCAACTCAGCACGCTACAATAACGGCAGAAATTTACTTCCCAAAATAGCTAAAGATTGGGCCAGTCATGAAAAAATTAATACTTTTGGTCTGTGTATCTGCCGCCACAACCTACACACAACAACCCCCAGAGAATCTCAACCAAGCGACAGTAATTCAAGATGACGATCTTGGCAACACTCCGTTACATGGTGCAACCAGTAGCAAAGAAGCACAAGCACTCATTCAGGCGGGTGCCAATATAGATGCCCAAAATAATCTGCGCTGGACACCCCTCCATTATGCCGTTAATAACAATAGAATAGATCTTGTCGAACTCCTTATCCAAGTGGGCGCAAACACTAAGCTTAAAGACAAATGGGGACGAACTCCTGGTCAAGTCGCCTACACCACTGTTATGGCTGACTTTGTTATAGAACTCTCTAAGAAACAGCAAAAAAACAGACCCCTACAGTAAGCTCTTTGCTGCCTGCTGCGTCGACTTTAAGCTTACTTCATGGTACAATGGCTTTTATAAAAGCATTGCGCTCTTCTAAATTTGAAAAATCCCTCATGTTTTCATTCATCAAAAATAGTCTTCAAAAAATCTATTCAGCTCTTACCAGCAAAGCGCAAGCACTTTTTGCCCGCTCGCATATTGATGAACAGACACTTGCCGAACTTGAACTTCTGTTGATCAGTGCTGATACGGGTGTAAAAACTACCAAAAAGCTTATCGAACATCTAAAGAAACAAGCCTCCCAGGGCAACATCACCACCGGACAGCAGTTAAAACAGGCTCTCCAAGAGCAACTGATACAGGTATTACAGAACACCAAAACTCCCGCCACTAACTGTTCCGTCTACCTACTCGTTGGCATCAATGGCAGCGGTAAGACAACTGCTTGTAGCAAGTTGGCTCATCTCTTTTTAGCGCAGGGCAAAAGGGTACTCCTGGTTGCCGCTGATACCTTCCGCGCTGCCGCCACTGAACAGCTGGTCGCTTGGGCCACTACACTCGGCACCCCTATCATCACCGGAACACAAAATCAAGACCCGGCATCGGTGGTATTTAAAGGCTGCGAAGAATTCAAAAAACAAAATTTTGATGTGCTCATTATCGATACGGCCGGCCGCTTGCAAACAAAAACAAATCTCATGAAAGAACTAGAAAAAATAAAACGAATTATCACGCGCCAACTGCCAACCCACCCGCTGTGTACCCTGCTCACCATCGATGCTATGCTTGGCCAAAACTCCTTTGAACAGGCAACGCTCTTTCATGAAAGCACCCAATTGGATGGAATAATTCTTACAAAAATGGATGGCACCGGCAAAGGGGGAATCGTCTTTGGCATCAGCCAAGAACTCGGCATCCCCGTTACCTACATAACCTTTGGCGAACAACTCGATCAAATACAGCCATTTGATGCACAAAAATACGTACACGACCTTTTTTAATGAAGGAAATTCGTTCATGAAACTATACCCTCTTTATTTCTATTTTTCCTTTTTTCTCTTGCAAGGATACTTTTGCAATGCACTCATCATAGAACATGACTGTATAACCGAAGTTACCCGCTATCTTGAACCACACAAAAAAATACTCGTTCTTTTGGATATCGATAACACCATTGCTGCCCCGCCAAGCGACCTGGGTAGCGATCAATGGTTTAATGATCTGGTTCTCGCCATCTGCGAACAACAGGGGCTTGAGAAAAAGGAAGCTGTGCAAAAAGGCATCGAACTGTACCATCATATACACACACATATTGAATTAAGGCCAGTAGAAGCACAAACACCCGCATTTATAGCCTCACTTCAAAAACAAAACATACCTGTCTTGGCTCTTACAGCTCGTACAATTATTGAACGCACCTTCCAACAACTAGAAACTATCACCATAGACTTCCGGCACACGGCACTCAGCAATAAAACTTTTGACTTAAGTCTGCACCATCCGGCCTTCTACCAGCAAGGCATCATCTTTTGCGGCAATAATGACAAAGGCACCGTGCTGGGAGCATTTTTAGAGCGCATCAGCTACCAACCAGATAAAATAATTTATGTTGACGATAAAGAAGGAAATCTCAAAGCCGTAGAACAAGCGTTACAATCACGAGGAATTGAATTTGTCGGCATACGCTATTCACGACTCGATGAGAGAGTAAAAAATATTAACAGCTCTGCAATTCAAAAAGAACTCGCTGATTTTTTACAAAAATATCCATTTAAAGCAACACCTGCGCTGACCGGTATTCAGGCATAAAAAAGTTTTAACACCCCAACAATTTACTTATTTTTCATCGGTATGCTATGGTAATCACCATGAAGAAAATAAAAAACAATCTCGCGCTGATTGCCGAAATACAAAAAAAATTACTCGCAATCTACGATGATCCTGCTCTCTGCCAACAATACGCTTGGTGGACACTGCAGGCAATAACTAATCGCTCGCAAGCCGCTTTAGTGCGCAATCCTGACCAGCCACTCACCGAAGAACAAGAAAACAGGTTATTTCACTGGCTTGATGCGCTCATCAATGCACATATGCCTATCCAATACCTTATTGGATCAGTCCCCTTTGCCAATCTTGAGATTCTTGTTAAAGAACCAGTTCTTATTCCTCGTCCAGAAACGGAAGAATGGACACTCAACCTCATTGAACAGCTTGATCCCCTACGCGACACAAAACTCCACATACTTGATCTGTGTACCGGCACTGGCTGCATAGCTCTTGCACTTGCGAAAGCACTACCAGAAGCAAATATTTTGACAACTGACATTTCACAAGATGCATTAGATTTAGCAGAAAAAAATGCTCGCCACAACAGAATAGATAACGCAACCTTTTTATTATCCGATCTTTTTGCAGATATCCCGCCACAACAATTTGATCTAATAGTCTGCAACCCTCCTTACATAGCGCCGGCTGAATGGAAAACGCTCGATCGCTCAGTCACTGTCTGGGAAGATAAAAAAGCCCTGGTGGCACCGGAAGAGGGCCTTGCTTTGATAAAAAAAATTATACAGCAAGCACCGGCATATATGCGCTACAATGCCGCAATGGTCAAACACAAAATACCACAACTTCTGCTGGAAATTGGCCCCACACAGGCTGACGCGATAGTAACTCTTATGCAACAAGCCTGTTATATCTCTATCACTGTTCATAAAGATTTGGAAAAAAAAGATCGCGTAGTTTCAGGGAGCATAAACCATGTGGCCACTACCAAAACTACAAAATGAGTTAGTCACTCTCGTTCTTACCCCAGAAACACTCACCTGCGCATGGCTTAAACAACATAAGCCATCTTTACAAACCTTTTTTTTAAGAAAAACACCTGATCATAAAAACAATCCGCCTTTTTCCCTGCATGCATATCGACAGATTCCCCTTGAGCACCAACAATATACTCAAGCAATACTTTACAATCCAACGTTTATACAGCAAGAAATAACCGCTTTTTTAGCTAAGCATGCATTGATGCACGCGTTCATTTCCCTTGGCATATCTGGTGATAGCATTCTTCAGCGCCTTATACCAATGGATACGGCTATGCCAACAAGATCACACTTTTTGCTTCCAGAACTTGCTCATATGCACTGGGGGTATCAGTATCTCTATCCAAATCACGATGGCACATTCACCTTTTATCTGTATGGCATACGACAAGAACAACTTTTA
Organism: bacterium; assembly: GCA_021777215.1. GTDB lineage: Bacteria > Babelota > Babeliae > Babelales > Vermiphilaceae > JAJYDS01. The sequence goes on along the minus strand of JAJYDS010000013.1, from coordinate 29,624 downwards.
CAATACAAATTACTCGCTATCGCCTCATCGTTAAATCTCGTACGCCTAACACCATCATGGGCCCCACAATTGCAGCTCTATAAACAAGTACAGGGCGCACCATTTTCACAGCACGCACTCGCGGCGGCGATAGAAAAATCAGACACTATCGAACACCTCATACCCGGCAAACAGCTTCCCTTCCTCTGTTCACTGGCTCTAGAGCATGTGCCTGAGCAGTTGCAATCCCTCTACACACAACAAGCATCCACGGCACCCGATACGTCTCAACTTGCCTGTATGCTCGGCCTTTTTACCGCAGGAATAGACTATGCATAAAATAAATTTAATTAACAGCGTAAGCCCCGCCCAACAGAAGGAAATATCACGATGGTGGGGGATCACTCTTAGCCTTTTGGCGATAACACTGCTCACTATCGGCACCATATCTCTTTTTCAACTACGCATGATCCACGAACGTGCCGCAGAAAAAAGAATGTGGCAACAAAAAATAATGCCTCTGCAGCTAGATTTAGACCAAGATAAAGCACTCAAACAAGAAGAAAAGGCGTTGATTAAACAAACAACTAAACTACAAGTATATAGCAGTCAGCAGTCTCCGGTCGTAGTACATTTCGGCATTATATTGAAACATCTACACACAAGTAATGCTTGGCTAGAATCACTCACGCTTGATAAAAAATCATTTGAATTGCGCAGCGGCACTATGCAACTAGAACAAGCACTCAAACTTGCGCAGCTACTTACAAAAGAACCCGCATTTGAACGGGTATCGGTTGTATCACTGCAGAACAAAAAAAACACTCAAGCAACACAGACGCTCGTTACTATCACCGGATCGATCAAAAAAAAGAACAAGCTCCAAACGAGTACACCCATCAATCCCATAACTTCAAACAAAGCTTAATCCCAAAGAAATTATTTCTGGGTATCTACTTCATCCAAAATATTCTCGTTGATAAGAGTCCTAGGCATACGTTTTAGCCAAACCAATTCTTCTCCTGATGTAAACAGCAAATGCAAGGCGCCGCTTTCATCAAGGGATAATTGCTGCACCGGCTCACGTACCAGATATATATATTCCAATTGCCTCGAGGACTTATGATAAAACAATAATGCCGAACAGGTCGCAATGACCGCAATAAATTCGTTCTGCGCAAAAGGGACATCGTTAGCAAGCTCCATCTGCACATTCTGAAAGTAAGGCATTAGCTTCTCACCCTCAGGGCGATCTTGATCAAAAACTTCCTCATTGACAATAATAGCAGCAAGATTTTTATGCAGATCTCCTAAAACAGCGGCCCGCTCTTGTTCAATATAGGCACATTCCTGTGTATTCATAGCGCAAGAAAACCTCCCGAACAAAAAAATAACACACAGCAAAGATACGTTAACGCACATACGATTAGAAATCATAAAAAACCCTTTTAAAAAACAGTTTTTATCGTCTCTCTTTCTCTGGTACACTGGTAGTCACCAATGCTGAAATCCTCCTACCGCGAGAACCACCCATGGCGACTATTATAAAGCTCTCAACCCATGAAGCAAAAAAAATTGCTGCCGGAGAAGTCATTGAACGTCCTGCCAACATTGTTAAAGAATTAATCGAAAATAGCATCGATGCCGGAGCATCACGCATCACCCTATCAGTCGGCGATGGTGGCAGAGAACTGGTGCGCGTGGTCGATGATGGATGCGGTATGAACGAAGAAGATGCACATCTCTGTTTTGAACATCATGCCACAAGCAAAATAAGAACGGTAGCTGATTTAGAAACAATCACCACTTTTGGCTTTCGGGGCGAAGCGCTTTCAAGCATTGCAGCTGTCAGCAATGCTACCCTGATCACTAAAACAGCCGACGCTCAAACAGGCATACAATTAACGCTGGCACAAGGCACACTCACGCAACAGACTCAGGTAAGTGCAAACACGGGCACTGATATAACTATTGCTGATATCTTGCACAACTTACCAGCACGAAAAAAATTTTTAAAAAAGCGCGAAACAGAGTTTAATCATATTCAACGCACCTTTCAGGCTTTTTGCCTCTGTTATCCGGCAATACATTTTAAGCTCCTTTCTGAAAACAACTTGATAACCAATTGCCCAGCAACAGACTCGCTCATTACCCGCATCGGACAGGTCTGGAATATGCAGGGAGCTCCCTATCTTGTTCCGTTGATCGAAAAAAATGAACGCGCTATAACTATCAGCGGCGTTATTTCAAATCATCAACATGCTCGCTATGATCGTAATAACATTCTCTTTTTTGTTAATAATCGTTTGGTAAAAAATCAGCCGCTCGCGCGGGCGTTGCTCAAAGGATATGCCAATGTATTGCCCCCAGGACGCTTTCCCGCTGCATGCATTTTTATCACTGTTGACCCAACAACCATCGACATAAATATTCATCCACGAAAAGAAGAGGTACTATTTTTACACCCACGGGTGATAGAGGTTGCATTGGAAGGCGCCGTCAAACAGACACTTGAAAATTATCTTTCCCAGCAAGTGCAGCAAAATAAGCCTGCAGCACAAGATCGCGGCCCACAGCCAATACCCTCAAGATCCGACACATCCTGGCCTACAAATATACTCCCTGCACACGTTGGCATACTGCATAGGCATGAATATCCCGCACTCTTTAGCCCATCGCCGTTTGAAAAGCAAGAAGCGGGAATGCCTTATGCGCAGCAACCAGATTCTATAGGCATGGCTCACAACACTGCATACAACAACTTGCAAACAATACAGGAACCAACAAATACCGACCCCGCTGTTAGTACTGATGTGCCTATTGGCACCTGCCACAAACAGGACTTATCACCCAACTGCGAAAGCACAGCCAGCATACACGCTCAAGACTTACCACAACAAGCGTATGCTTTTGCAGATGCGGCGAATGTGGCAATTGAAAAAAACTACACACTCATTGGACAACTGCACAAAACGTATATCCTGCTGGAAAAACCGGATGGCCTGTATGTAGTCGATCAGCACGCCGCTCATGAACGTATCTTATATGAACGCTTTCGTACACGCTTTGCTGATGCCGCCACCGTTGCGCTTATGTTTCCTCAGATAATCACGCTCACGGCAGATGCACTACAAACGATTAGTCCATATCTCCCGATCTATCACACTATGGGAGTAATGCTCGACATCTTCAACGACCATCAGCTCTCGCTCACGGCAACACCAGTCTATTTGAAAAACGTTAACTTCCAAGAACTGGTGGAAACAATGCTAGGCCTCATAGCAGAGTATCAGCATCTTGAGCAAGCAGAAGTAAGCAAGGTGCTCACCGAAAAGCTTCATGCGCAGATGGCATGTAAAGCGGCTGTCAAAGCAGGCGACGAACTCACCCATGAGCAAATGATAACCGTGCTCGATGATCTACAAAAAACTGCCAACAATTTCACCTGCCCGCATGGACGACCTACCGGATGGTTGCTCAGCAGCTATGAAATTGAGAAAAAGTTTAAACGCAAAATTTAGACCGCTTTGGGCGATAGCTTGCGATACACGTAGGCCCATGCAACATTGGTCAACAGAATCATCAACAGATAAAAAATCGCCCCAATAAAGCCAAGCACATAAGCACCAAACTGACCAACCAGCGGTACGAGCAAAGATTTTTTCATAAAAAACTGTGCCACGCCAAACAAAAGCACTTGCATCGATCCAAAAGCAAAAAGTATGCCGCTATACCCTTTTGTTAGCTGCCAGCTTATTCTGAATGACTCGATAATGGATGCGTTTTTATCAAAAATTGCGTATATAAAAAAAGGAAAACGGATCATTACATAGATACCAGGGACAATAAACAAGGCCATTCCGATCACTGCCATAAGCACATACAACACAAAGGCACCAAGCACCCTCCAAGCAAGCCGGTGCGAAAGAAAAATAAGATTAAAACTCAGTTTCCCCGTATCCCAATAACCAAGAAGAACGCGAGCATAGCCACCGACAAAGCGTGTATTCAAATAGAGCCACAGCGCTAGAAAAAAAAATATCGCAAGAATAAACAAATATGATACGTAGGCCATCTTAGTTTGTTGCATATACGTCGCTAAAGAAGAAGCGAAAGAGCTCGTACGTATCTCTATCAAAGAAAATATAAAAAAAACAATTGTTACCAAAAATGCAAAAAAAACAACTGACAGGCGAAAAAATAATAAACCCAAAAAAGGAAAGAACTTGTCCGCAATAGCCTTGCTCGAAGCACAAATCACCTCGAACAAAAAATCTTTAATACATACAAACTCACTCATGGCAAACTCCTAAAAGAATCATAAAAACAATCGCGTTTTTATGCCGCAATCGCCGAAGAAATTTTGCGATACGCATAGACATACATCAATTCAATTGCCGGCCACAATGGAACAAAGGAACCAACAAACAAAGTAAGTACGAGCATTGCAAGCAACTCCCATTCATATCCCGCAGTCATCTTATAACTCTTTGAGAGCGATTCCAGAATTCCCGCATTAGTATCAACAATTAAGTACTTAAAAAAACAGAGCCTCAGCAGCAGATAAATACCTGGAATAATCAAAAGAGAAAAACCGAGCAATACTAACAGTGCAAAAAATAAAATAGCCACCATACAAGTAACGATCTGGCGCCAACAAGAAAAGAGTGTCTGGAAAGGAATTTCTTGTACCCCCGACTGAAAAAGCAGACAGATTTTTGCATATCCCATCGATAGTAATGAAACAAGAGCTAAGCTGCCCATAAAAATAAAAAAACCAAACCCGGTCACCAAGGGTACATGCACTTCGGTCGTGCGTGGTTGCAGTACACCCGAAAGTTTAAATTGCCAGAGAAAGTTACGCATATCTGGCGCTTGATGCAAGAAAAAAGTAAAACGAGAAATGAGCAACAACAGCGCAATGCCAACCAGAAAAAGACCCATTACTGCGAGTAATGCCCCGCCAAAAAGACGGAAATTATCAAGAAAGCTGCGCACCGCCCATGTCACTGCATCAAATAATGAAAAACGCTTATCATTCATCACAATCCCTTTTTTATTATGAGTAAAAATACACGTTAAAATAACGGCAAAAAAAACGTACCCGCATCATTTCTCTTCACACCCGTAGACGATCAAACCATGAATAAATCGTAACATGAAGCGGCGGCTTTCCCTGTAACTGTAGGCCATAATTAATTAAGGCAATGGTCAGCAAGGTTAAAAAGAGACGAATGATAAATTCTCCGGCGACAAAGGCAAGTAAAATAGCACCCAGAATGGTAAAAAAAAGACCTTGCGCATGTGTATCAGTAGCCATTTTTTCTCCTGAAAATAGTTTTTAGTAGAGTAAAAAGCGCATCTTACCTGCTTTTACTTACCCTGACTGTGTTAACTGATGCTCATACAAGCACGCGTAACTCCGCACGCTTTTGATACCTTTTAAGGATAACTCATGTATAGGTATAAAAAATAGAGATCTTTTTGGCAAGAATTGGAGAAAAACTTTACATACTCATCACGTACATAGTAGCTTTTGAGAGTATATTTTCCTAAAAAAGGAGTTCTTATGAATACACGATCACCTTCTTATGTTCACCCACGAGGCTATACGCGGCGCTATCCAACACCCGCAAGCCACCGTACTAAGCCGGCCAGCATACACTGGCACACTATCGCTATCATGTGCACCCTGAGTATACACAACTCAATCGACGCATGCACCGGCATCCGCATTAAAACAAACGATGGTGCATCAATTTACGCACGCACCATGGAGTTTCCTTTTGATCTTAAATCAGAAATTATTGCTATCCCCCAAAACATAGCCCTGGCAGGCACACTCCCTGATGGCACCCCCGGACTTTCCTGGAAAACAAAATACACAGCAGTTGGTATCAATGCGTTAAAAAAAGATCATTTTCTTGATGGCATTAATGAGAAAGGGCTCGCCTTTGGAGCCCTCTATTTTCCCGGATATGCACGATACCAGGCAATCAGCTCCCAGGATCAAAAAAGAGCTCTGGCGCCATGGGAATTAGGCACCTGGCTCTTGACGACCTGCGCGACAGTTGATGACGTTAAAAAAGCTCTGGAAACAATAAAAATCGGTGCCGTTAGCATGGGAGTCGCCGGTGTCGCAATTGAAGGCATGGATAGTCAGTTTGTGCCTCCTTTACATTATATTGTCCATGACGCACAAGGGAAAAGTATCGTCATAGAACCTCGAACGAAGGGTCAGCTCTCGGTACATGATAACCCTATTGGCGTCATTACCAATTCACCGTATTTTGAATGGCATCTTATTAATTTGAATAATTACGTAAATCTCACGCCCTATAATGCCACCTCAATCAATTTGGGAGAATTTGCTATTCATCCTGCCGGACAAGGGTCAGGCATGCTCGGATTGCCCGGAGACTTCACCCCACCTTCGCGTTTTGTCCGCGCTGCTGCACTAAGTCGTGCGGCATTGCCCGCGGAAACCGCTCTTGATGGCGTGAGTGTTGCAATAAACATTCTCAATAATATTAGCATCGCTAAAGGGATGATACGCGAAACCCGGCCTTCGGGCATCATCTATGAATATACACATTGGATGAGTGTCGCTGATTTAAAAAATTGTTGCTTCTATTATCGCACCTACATGATGCATCGTTATCATCTTATCAACCTGAAAAAGCTTGTTTTTGAAAATAAAAAAATTAAACGACTTGGTATGGAAGAAAAAGCAGTGTATGATAATGTAACGGAGAAACTAAAATAAAAAAAAGTACCATAAAACACCGTAAAGGAGACCTTATGGCATTTAGCGTTAAGTCGAAAAAAAGCGGCAAGATGTATTTCCTGCACACTAAAGAAGTAGAATTGGCAGGCGGCCGCAAGCAAAAAATCTACTACTTCGCTGGCGAAGCTGGTCAAAATGCACTTGATGCATTACCTGCTGGCTACGAAGTAATTGAAAATGAAAAAACTGGCTTACCAATGCTTCGCAAGAAGAAATAAAGCCTTTTTTTATTTTTAGTGCTATAAAAAACCCTCGGGACAACTCTCGAGGGTTTTTTATGATAAGCTCAAAAAAACAATAGCCTGCTAGAACAAAGATAAAAAATGAATAAAAAAATACTTGAGGTTCACAATCTTTCAGTTAATTACGGAAAAGAGGCTATTTTAAACAACCTCAGCTTTACCGTTAATGAACATGAAGTTCTTACCATTCTCGGACCCAATGGCGCCGGTAAATCAACATTATTCAAAGCTTTACTCTCAATTATTCCCTATAGCGGCTCAATTGAATGGCACACAAAAAATATCGGCTATTTACCCGCACAAGAAACTATCATCCGTCAAAATCTTCCTCCGCTCACGGTTAAAGATTTTTTCTTTCTTAAAACAATCTCCCTGGAAATTATAAAACAAAATTTGCACGACGTTGGTCTTTCAGACTCGCTGCTTCAACAACAATTTGCCACACTTTCAACCGGTCAATTTCAGCGCATGATGCTTGCCTGGGTTCTCGTCGATAATCCGAGCGTTTTACTTTTAGATGAGCCAACCTCGGGAATCGATATAGGTGGCGAAGAAACGGTTTATAGCCTTCTTCATCATTTGTGGCAAAAAAGAAATTTAACCATCTTGTTAATTACGCACAACATAAGCATCGTCTGGAAGCATGCGACTAATGTTCTCTGCCTTAACAAAAAACTATTGTGTTATGGAACACCGGAACAAACACTAAACACTGAAGTATTAAAAAAAATATATGGCACAGAGGTATCATTATATGAACACAGACATCCTTCTTTTGAATAGTACATACTCTACTTTACTCATTGGCGCCGCAGTAGGAAGTGTTGCTGGCTATATAGGCTCTCTCATGGTAACAAAAAGAATGACGCTTACTGCAGGAGCGCTCGGTCACTTAACATTACCTGGTGTCGCACTTGCCCTTCGTTATCATTTTGATGTTTCCATTGGTGCAATCCTCTTTTTAATTGCCGGCATCACACTCATCTGGTTATTGGAAAAAAGAACGGACACACCAATAGAAGCACTGACTGCCATAGTGTTTACCTCTTCTGTTGCCATAGCATTTTTATTTTTGCCAGACCAAGGAACTGAAACCGCGCTCCTGGGAAATATTTCACAAATTAGTCTCTTTACCACTATACTTACTTGCCTTGCTTCCGGACTCATTTTTATAATCAGTAGGTACATTTATAAAAATATGATTTTGATTTCTCTCTCAAAAGAAATCGCCCAAGCGAAAAATATTCCTGTAGCACGCTATAATTTTATCTATCTCGTTTGTATTGCTTTAATGATTGCACTCGGCGTCCGTATTGTCGGCGGCTTAATGACCGCTGCACTTGTAGCGATTCCCGCAAGTACCAGCAGAAATATGAGTACTAATTTATTCCAATATACCTATCTAAGCCTTGCCTGTGGTGGCTTTTCATGTATCACGGGCATACTATTAACACAACTTACAACAATACCGGTTGGATCGGCGATTATTTTGACAAGTTCGCTCCTGTTTATTGTTTCTCTCATCTTTAAAAGAGGTGTTTAGTTCTAATATTTTCTCCTGCTTGACTTTGGCGCGTTATGAATATATACTCATAATGTACGATGAAATATGAAGTATATTACTCAAAGCACAAGGAGTACTTTTATGCCACAATTTGATGGTACCGGCCCCTGCGGCAATGGACCAAAAACAGGAAGAGGATTAGGCCACTGCCAAACAACAACCCCTCCTCTTTGCCAAAAAAAAATGGGGCTCGGCTTTGGATGCGGACAAGGTCAGGGAAAAAGAAGAGGCTGTAAGCTAAGGGAAGAAGCTACGCCAATAACAAACCAGGAACAACTACAAAAACGCATACAAGAACTCAAGAATGAACTGGCTTTGCTCGAAAAAAAATTAACTGGCCTGGAATAATTGCTATGGTTCGCCCCCAAAAAAAACGATCTATCGCATTTAACCCCTTGGTGACCTATTACAAGCCAAGGGGTATACCTCTTGCACAGCTTGAAGAAGTTATACTCTCACATGATGAATTGGAAGCCTTGCGTCTAAAAAACATAGAAAACCTCGATCAAATCATTTGTGCAGAAAAAATGGGGATTTCTCAAAGCACGTTTCAGCGAATATTAAAAAATGCCTATAAAAAAATAAGCATCGCCCTCATTGAAGGAAAAGCAATAAGAATCGAACATACAAAACAATAATAACTCAACAGAAAAGGCCTTGACGCATGACAAGCTCTATTATAAATTAATAAGAGTATTTTGGACGTTGACGGAGAAAGGCGCAAGCCCTCGAGCTCCCGAGTTCGTTTCTGAAGAAAGCTCATCGAGCAAGTAGGAAACAAAAATGAGGCGGTCAAGGTATTTTGACCGTAAATAAGCGTGGTACCACGGTATATCACCGTCGCTTTCATACTCAACTACTGATAGGATCAGTAATGAGATTTGAAACTGGCGGTTTTTTGGTATCTAAGGGTGGTCCTTGGAAAAACCCCCAGTAAACCCTCATGTTATTCGCGCAAGGAATGAGTGTTATGTCTCACCCCAAATCACCCACTATTCCCGTATGGACGGCAATACTACTTAGTATAAATATTGTTATTGGCAGTGGCTTTTTTGCCAGTGCTCAAAAAATTTCAATCGACGCAGGACTGCTCGCCCCACTCGCCTGGCTACTAGCAGGCGCTCTTCTTTTTCCTATCGTGGCCATTCTGGCAAAGCTCTCGCAACGCTATCCTGAAGCAGGCGGTCTGTATGTTTATAGCTATGAAACACTCGGACACTCATGGGGATTTATAACCGGTTGGGTCTATTTTATTGGTACGGTAATTGGCAACGTTATTGTTATGCATGCCTTTAGCGGCAAACTACAAGAAATACCCGCTATTGCAGGTTTTTTACAAAACATACAACTACAAGGTGTGGGCGTAGATATGGCACTTGTTAGTTTCTTTGCACTCCTTAATCTGCGCAATATCGATTTTTTAAAACACGTACAAATACTCTTTACCGTTTTAAAATGCATTCCTATTGTGCTAGCTCTTGGCGCCCTGCCCTTTCTCTTTAAACTCGAAAACCTCATGCAAACATCCCTCAATTGGCACGGTCTGGTGATCGTACTCCCTCTCGTGCTTTTTTCTTATATTGGTATTGAGGCCTGCTGCGCCATCACCGATAAAATAAATGGCGGCGGAGCTAAGACATCGCGGGTGTTATTTATTTCATTCATGCTCATCATGGGCATTTATACCCTGCTCCAGTGCTCCCTGTTGTGCATGCACGGCACTGCCGCAGTCGACCCTTTTACCAGTATTTTGCCGCTTCTTACGACAAACACACAGGTTATTTACTGGGGCAATGCGCTTATACACGGCGCACTCCTTTCATCATTTCTGGGCGGCTTTTACAGCATGTTCTATATAAATAATTGGAACCTGTACGCAATTGCAGAAAAAAAAGGCATTCTCTTCTCTGATACTTTTTTAACCACCAATAAAAATCAGGCCCCCTGGGTCTGCATTCTGGCGCAGGTTGCCCTTATCCTGACCTTTCAACTCATGACTACGGATATCACGCAGCTTGCCAACATGGATGGCATTGGCAGCGTATCAGCATACCTATTAAGTGCCTGCGCATTTTTAGCGCTCTATAAAAAAAGCACCCTGGGATTCTTGGCTATTGCCTGCTGCACTGTATTTATAGGTATTTGCACACACAACTTACTCCAACCCGATACTCAAATAGTACCCTTTTTAATTATTCTTTTTCTAGGCATAGGCATGCACATACTCGGCAGCTGGTACAACAAATACAGAAAAAAAACGCGAATGGAGCAATAGTTCTTCACTCTCTCTTCTGGTAGACTATAAATAGGTTTCTCGTATAACTTTGGGAGTCTTACTATGTGTTCACTTTTCTGGGGCCTCTTTCTTCTTGCCATGGGAACTTCAATTATCGTCAATGTTATTTTTGGTATAAGCATCCCGGTTCTTAAAATTTTCATTGCCGGCTTTCTCATCTACCTGGGTGTCAAGATGCTTATGCCTGCATCATACAAAAAAGAATGGCGCTGTTTTTACAGCTGCAATAACAATAAATGCGCACTCGAAGAATCGATCGATGGCGACCGCTATACCGTACGCTTTGGCACCAGCACGCTCGATTTGAATTCACTCGCCACGATAACTGAAGAAAAAACAGTCTCGGTAAATACTCAATTCGCTAATGTAACCGTACTATTACCTGCGCAAGTTCCTGTACGCGTAAAATCTAATATCTCGTTTGGCTCGGTACAATTACCAAGTAATACTACAGGCTCTGAATATGTTAACCTCCACGGCGCAGCAAGCCCATTACTAACAGTACTCATCGATAGTTCATTCTCATCGGTAGTGGTAAAAGAGTAAACTCATCAAAACATCATTAAATACAAAAAACATATGCAAACGCAAAAAACAATTCTTATGGGAACACTCTTTTTGGTGTTCGCTTCTTCCTCTATCTCTGGCATGCAAATGCTATCAGTTGTAGCTAAAAATGGTTTATCGGCAGCGCAAGAAGTCGTCACCGACGAAGGAGTTCACGGATTTGTCGGTGCCATGGCTTGTCTAGGCATACTAGGTGGCGGAGTCTATGGCCTTACCGAAAACTCTGAGTACGGACCACTCATAGATGTACCTAAAAACGCTCTCGCTTGTGGCGCAAAAACTGGACTAGCGGCATTAATTACAGGATACTATGCCTATCTTTTAACACCCGCAAGCTATGGCGCCACAAAAGCGCCTCTTCCAGCTCGCTTAACAGCAGCCCTTGCACCCCCAGTTATCTGCTTTTTAATAGGTTCACTTCCCATTCTGGCACGCTATTCTTCTGATGCAGTACAAGGCGCAATAGATATAATTGGCGAATCTTTTAAAACAAGGGAGCATACGCCACCCTTCCCCTTATTTGCAAGAGAAGAACAAGTAGTAAACACCCCAAACTCATCTTCAGGAAGTTTACCCCAAGAAATAAGACTGTATCAACAAACTCAAGAATCAGCCGCAGATCGTGAACTATATGAAAACATAAGAACTTTAAGAGAAGAAAATAACAGACTGCTTGCAGAGCTTTCTCGATTGAGAACAGAACAAGCTCCTCCGCCACCTTATGAAGAACCTAGTGAAAATCAATCCTAAAAAAATTAAACGTGATGATTCCTCGCTGTTTTTGCACACCAGCGAATTATTTTAACTACCTCAATCCAAAGCGTAGAAGCAATCACCGCACAAAGCACCAATACCCACAATTCTGGAGGTAAGGCCGCTGTGTGCGTATACGGATATAGCAAGGGCACACGGGTGATCGCAATCGAAAGAAATAGCATCCCGAGGAGCCATCCCATACCAATATACTGGTGAGAAAGTTTTTGTTTTATCAGCGGCAGCTGTGCTTGCTTCAATGTGAGCGCAAGTAAAATGTGGCCCAAAAGCCAGGTAACAAATGCAGCCGTTTGCGCCACTACTGGCGTATACCAATAATAGGCGACACCATAAACCACTAAAATTCCTATCGTTAATGTAATACTCTGTTTGAGTATGGTAAAAAAGAGAGAGGGACGTAAGAATTGCTGCATACGCGGCGCTGGTTTTTCCATACAATCAGGCTCTGGTGGCTCGGTGACAAAAATAGTCGATGAGGCTAAATCCATAAGTAATTCGATCATGATAATGTGCATAGGGGCAAAGGGAAAGGGGATTCCCATCACCAAGGGAATAACAAAAACCGCAAGTAAAATAGTCTTTGCTGATAAATAATAGGTCAACCCTTTTTTGAAATTTTCAAGCGCGGTACGCGCACTCTCGATCGCATCGGGAATATGCACATAGTTATCATCAGTTAAAATAAGATCGGCAACTTCTTTAGCCAAGTCAGTACCTATTTGCCCCATGGCGATGCCAACCTGCGCCGCTTTTAATGCGGGTGCATCGTTAACCCCATCGCCAATGGTAGCAACAACGGCACCCTGTTTTTTTAAAATAGTGACCAAGCGAACCTTTTGCAGTGGATCCATACGTGCAAACGTCACTGAGCATTCCAATGCTTGCGCAAGTGCAGCATCGCTCATTTTTTCACAGACATCTCCGCTTAGCACCGTATCTGATAACCCAACCTCCCATGCGATTGCTCGCGCCGTCGCGACTGCGTCACCCGTTACCATACAGGTCGTCACCCCGGCTGTTTCAAGTCTTTGTATCGCCTCTTTCACTCCCGGACGCACCGGATCATGGAGCACAGCAAGAGCAACAAAGTTCAATGCCGGCAATGATTGCAATGTTTTTTGCTCATAGGTATCAGTCTGAAAAAGTGCATAGGCAACAACGCGTCGCCCCAAGCCCGCTTGCCCAGCCGCATACTCTTGTAATTTTGTTTTCTGTGCTACAGAAAGCGATGCATGCGCACCAATAACTTCCGGGCTACCGGCAATTGCATACACAATTGACTGCATCTGTTCAGAATCACGCTTGCGATAAACAATAGCACGCCACGGCCTTTTTGCAGCAAATTCTTGAAAATCAATGTGCTCATAACCAGAACGCACCTGATGCACACGATCAGAAACCGCCTTGTCAGTTGGATCAGTGCAATAGGTAGGCAATGCTAAGGCAATGGCCGCCGCGGTCTCTTCAGAAAGCTCAATAACTTCCTGTCCATCGGGAAGATAAAAGGTTGCAACGGTCATTTTATTTTCGGTGATGGTGCCCGTCTTATCACTGACAATAGCCGTGACTTGCCCAAGCATCTCCACCCCGGCAAGCCGCTTTACTAAAACATTTTTCTTTGCCAACTGAAAAGCAGCAAGTGCTAATGCCATGGCAATAATAATGGGCGGCTGACCAGGAATCATTAAAAAAGTAAGAGACAACCATGTGAGCATCATCTGCTGTATCCCAAACCCTTGCAACAATCCGGCAGCAGGAATAAGTAGGCTTGCACCGATGGCAAACAACGCAAGAAGTTTTGCTAATTTCGTCATCGATTCTTGAAGTATGGTCTGCTCTTTGCGTTCAGCCTGAGCGGCTTGGGAGATTTTTCCCCATTTGCTCCCCGCGCCTACCGCACAGACAAGTGCCGTTGCCTGACCCTGAATTACGGTGGTGCCCGCAAAAACGGCTTGCATCTTTTGTGCGCGAGAAGTTTTGCCACCGTCTTGCGCATGCACAGCTTTTGCCACCGGCAATGACTCCCCTGTAAGCGATGCTTCATTTATAAGCAACCCATAGGCCGTCAATAAACGAGCATCGGCAGAAACCACCGAGCCGGTTGATAACAATAAAATATCCCCCACAACCACTGCTGCTGTTTCAATTTCCTGCTCATGCCCATCACGAAGCACATGAGTAACAGGAGAAGTGAGCGTTTTTAAGCGCACCATCACGCGATCAGTTCGCCATTTATTAAGCATTTCAACAGCAATATAAGCAAACACCACAAACACCATCGCACTCGCTTCAAGCAGTTTTCCAAACAATAATGAGAGAGCGGCAACACTAAGCAAAAGCACCATCATAGGCTCAGTTACGCCCTCTTTGAGTAATCTAAAGATAGTTTTTTGTTTTACTTGCGTGATAGTATTAGCGCCATAGAACGCTCGATTATGCAGCACCTGCGATTCAGATAATCCTCGCTCGGGATCAACGGCAAACAGCTGTACAAGTTTTTCTATCGGCTCAGACAACCAAGATTCAAGTTCCTGCTTCATTGGCCCCTCTTATTTCGGACTTAATTCCTTTTTTAGCTTCGCGCATTTGCTCACGAAATTCACGCACGCGCACAATGGCTAAGCCATGATGCGGCGCATGCATCACATATATCTTTGATACTCCGACACTCTGCTGCCAGCCATACGAGCAGGCCGACACTTGCGCGAATAAACAATAGGTAAATTTCCCGACAAAACAGACAACCCGCGGCTTATAGCGTTTTATCACAGCAAGCAACCGTTCACGCCCCGGCTCTGCTTCTGCTTTTTTTAACTGAGCGACCGTCCTTGTTGGTCTATCAATAAGATTAATAAGCCCTAAGTGATATTGTTTTGTAAATCGACGAGCATACAGTTGTTTAAGGGCAACATCATCGCGCAATTCTTGCCGCGATTCAGCAATAAGCCCCGCATCAGACAACAGATACCAGAACATCTTGTTATTTGAAAAAGGCACACCCCGTTTAGCCGAACCCGGATGAGGGTTGATACCCACAAATAAAATTTTTAAATTGCGAGAAAGTTGATATTTAATCATCTATTTATCACAATCGCTCAATTCATAGCACTAAAAAATCTTAGTCAATAACACTAAAACATAGCCGCCCACAGTCTGACCGTCACTCTCCGCCTCCACAGGGAGCGACCCTGTTCATACAACTCACTGCTCAGACTATAGCACATCAGCTTTTTCCCATGCTACAGTGAATAAAGAAAGGAAGTTCATGCCAGCAAAAAAAAGTCCCCTTACCATTTTTACTATTGGCCATTCAACGCATACCTTGCCACAGTTTATAGACATGTTAAAACACTATGGCATCACCTGTTTGGCCGACATACGAACAATTCCTCGATCCCGCCATGTGCCACAGTTTAATGAACACCCATTCAGCATAGCGCTCAAGCATGTTCACATCAAATACACTCATCTGACAGAACTAGGCGGCTTACGGCATACACACAAAGATTCCATAAATACCGCATGGCACAATGCATCATTTAGAGGCTTTGCTGATTACATGCAGACAGAAGCATTTAGCACGGGGATAGAAAAGCTACTTGAGCTTGCAAAAAAGGGGCACGTGGCAATCATGTGTGCCGAGGCGGTCCCCTGGCGGTGCCATCGATCACTCGTTGGCGATGCACTCTTGGTACGCGGTATCAACGTTGAAGATATTTTTTCGCTCACATCGGCAAAACCCCATACACTAACACCCTGGGCACAGGTTGAAGGTACGAACATTACGTACCCTAAAAAATAGACTGCGTTCTGAAAGCTAAAAAAATAAATTACGCACCCTTATTTACAACAAAGGCAACGTCGCCATAACGGCTCTTCAACTTCTTCGTAGACTTTGCCTTCTTTTTCTGGAACTTCTGATCGATGCTTAAAATGGGACACTAAATATTTAAGTGCTACACTGCATCGGCGTATTGATCCGTGATCTTGGCCCTCGAAGGTTCTACATTCTAAATTTTCATTAAGCCCAAGAGCAGTGTAAATAGGCGATTCTTCAATAGGCACAATACGTGAACGCTTAGCATCCCAATACCCCCAAATTGTTGATTGCCAAGGCTTTACCGTGGTATCCTTTGTGCCGGCAATACACACAAAAGGTACCGAGGAAAGGTTGTGTTTAAATTTCACAGAATTTTTATGCGGAATTTCATTATTATAAATAGGTAAAAAAGTATTATCCTTCAAATACTCATCTTCATTTTCTGGATTATGCCAAAGCTCGACAACAGAACTTGGTGAGCCAGGTATAATTTTTTCTACTTCTTCGGCGATATCAACAACACCATCAACAATTTTTTCTACCACAACACTCTCTTTACCCGCGCCGGGAACATCGGCAACTCCTCGATGCGGTGATGCTAAGGTACCAAAAAAAACTGCCGGAATAATCCCCTCTTCGATGGCAGCGCGCGCAACTATACCACCATTTGAGTAACCAACTACATTGCAACCATCCTTCAAGACGCTATCACTATTTATGTATTGGGCCAGTTGTCGAGCCTGAAATTCCTCAGAAGCAAAACCATAAGAAATCCCAAGATCGGGAGTAAAAACTTGTATACCAGGAAGCAAATCTTCTATTAATGCTTTGGTTGATGCCATGTCTTTACCCCTTTGTTCAAGTCCATGCACAAGAACAAGGGGCAATAAAGGATCACCATGCATATTTTCATTTTTTATTTCTAAAGCATTATCCGACTGGATTTCTTGCGGAGTCATGCCATACAAAGCTAATGGCAATATACTAGGCACTGAGAAAACTATACTAAAAAATATATGCAAACGCTTCATATTATTCCCTTTCAAGGTATCCTCTTATGAAAATAGTATGGAGCATTATCCTCAGATAAAACTAGACTTTTTAAACTAAATGAGATAATCCGATAAAAAATAGCTATTTTTATTGATCAAGAAGGTTTAGAAACTATCAAGGTAAGCGTCCAATGAAAAGAGACCGCTACCGGCAACTAAAAGTGCTATCAAAACCGTTAACATGGTCAGCGGATATGAGTAAAGCGCATAAGGATCGCCATGCGCCATATGATACCGAAAGGCAACGATCATCACCGTACTCATAAAAAAAGCGGCGATACGTGTGCCAAAGCCAAGAACCAAACAGAGCCCCCCTAAAAATTCACTTGCCGTAGCAGCTAAACCCCAAGCCATTGGCCAAAAGGTAATACCAAAGTTGGCCATCTGACTCCCCAGCCACAACCAAATCTGAGTGCCCCCCATTATTTTAAGGCTCCCATGGCCAACAAAGATAAGCCCCACACCAACACGTATAATTAATAGCGCTATTTGATTTGCCGAAGGCATGTTTTCAAAAATCTTGCTCATAGACTGCCTTTTTTATCGAAGATTTATATAGGTGAGGATAAGCAAAATAAGGTTAATCACATACGTACTGGTACACAAAATACAAAAAGCACGTATACGAAAATACAAGAGCCAGGCTAAATAAAGTGAAAAAAGGAAGGCAACAAGAGCTGCAATGTATAAAACAATTTTTGACTGAAGAAGTACGAGTATAAATACAAACGCGTAATAGGCCAAACCAAGCAGCGCATTAGAGATACCAAACAACTTTCCATACGGACTCTTGATCGGCTTTGAGCAAGAAACTACATCAGAAAGATCACAGGCTGCTTTATAGTGAGTATTCTGTGCGATTTTTCGTTCAATAAAATACGTATAGAGTGAAACAACAAATCCAAGACCAGCTACGAGCGACATACTTATTAAAAGCATAAAAAAGCTCCCAGTTAAAAATACAATCATCTCTTGCAGAGTTCCTGCCTCCATAAACAGCATCCTAGAAACATACACACCTGCATGTCAATAAAAACAGAGCCTATAAAAAAAGCGACCTTAAAGGTCGCTTGTAAAAGTATCAACAAGTAATGTATCACTCTGTAACATCGATAGTCTGTCCTGATCAAGAAATTTTTTTGAATCGCGGGACCTTTTTCGTTTTATCTACTGGATCAGCAACAAGCTCAAGAAACATGCTTTTTGGACGCACCCAAAGCGTACCACTGGGCAACTTTGTGCCTTCTGGCTTAAGCTCTGATTCATACAATGATTTATACACGACAAACTCTTGATGAGGATCTTCGCTATACCGCGCTACCGCAATAACCTCATAACGGTGATTCGGATTCTTGAAATGCACATAGATACCGGGGGTCACCTGTGCATCGACAATAAATAACCCCGCGTTTGTTTTCATAGTTTCCTTTTTAGAGCATGTCGAACTTTCTGTTATCACTGCTTTATCCGTCTCATGAACTGGCTGATCCTGCATGCACCATACAGATGCAGACACTCCCAGCAATAAAATAATCACCCGTATCAATTTATAATTCACCGCAACTCCTTAAGATACCCTGCGGGGCACCCACTTAAAAACATGCGCTTGCCTGCCGTTCATCAGCATGCCATAATGGAGCCCAATGAGGCAACAAAAAAACATGCGCCTAAAAAACTATCTTCTTATGTTCATGAACAAGTTCAATCGCTCGCTTAAGCGCAAGAATCGTCCACTTTTTTAGATTTTCTTCTTTATGTTCATAACAATAGGGCAGCAGCATGATCGGATGATTAAAGGCGCGAAACAATGCTCTCGCTTTTTCTTCGTTATCAGCCCCATACGCCTCCCAAAAACGAGCAAGCGCACGAGAAGAAAAAAGCATACAGGCAACCGACAAGTCTAGTCCTGGGTGCGCAATTTGAATATCGCCCCAATCAATAATGCCCGCCAAAGTTCCTTGTTGAGGATCAACAAGCACATGCTTGCTATACAAATCACCATGCACAAAAGCAACCTTTTTATCTTGATCAAAATTATATTGCTGCAAAATAGCGATCGCATAAAAAAGCTCCCGCTCGCTAAAACCGGCATCTAAAAAATAGGATCGGTATGTCATCAAATTTTTTTTACTTTTTTCCAATCCTTTTACCACCTGCAATTTTATCGACAAATCTCCTTTAAGGACCGCACGATGGCCCGCCAGAACAGGAATACGGTGCAACTCTTTAAGCCAAGATGCCAAAGTCTTTGCATACAAACTATCATCAATAAGTCTGGCTGGACTATACGATAAGGGAGTACCTGATAGTTTTTTATACCCTGCGAATGGCGCTGGAAAAAGTTCCGAAGGCTCTCCTACAAAGCAAGGAGAGGACAATGGAAACGAAACATGGTCTGCGATAAAGGGAAGCAATGCGATCTCATTTTCCATAAAAGTGATAGCCGTATCTCGTCGAGGAAAACGAAATACAAACTCCTGATTAACAAGGAAAGCCATATTATCAAATCCCTGCCCCAGAAGTTCTATAGAAGTAATTTTTAGATTATTTTGTTGTTCAATAATCGCTTTCGCACGCAAGCTATCAATAAAAATGGTTTGATCCCATTCTTGCACCATACATCTTCCTTCAAAAAAAGCGCCTGCATCGATAAAACCAATGCAAGCGCATACTTATAAAAACAGTTTATCAGCAAAAACTAGTATCTGCTGCTTTTACCTTCATCATTGCCCCGACGATGAGAGCCCTTCTTTTTCTTTCTATCCTGGCCACCACCAAAATAGCTTCCCTCAGAACGTTCGCCACCACGACGATAGCTGCTGGATCCACGACCATAACCGCCTTCTCGTCCACCACGATCATCAGATCTACCATAACGACCACGGCTTGAACCATCACGGCCACCACGACGATCTCCTCGGAATCCGCCTTCACGTTCTCTATACTCGTCGCGCACTAAGTATGCTTTTGGATTTTTCTTGGAGATAGGATTGGCACGCATTGCCTCAAGGCAGGCCATCAAACGATCTTCAGGAACGGCAATAAATGTTTTGGTGTTCAGCACGCGAAGCTTTTGTATATCGCGTTCATCAAGGTTACACGTTTTACAGACATATTCCTGCACCATTTCTTGGGTATACCCAGAATCCATGCCTGCTTCTATACAGATTTCTTGCGGCGCACGACCATCTGAAGATGAGGGGCGTACATTCTCGAATTTTTCAAAACTCATGTCTTTGAAAAATTTATCTTCAAGGGCTAAGGCAAGTGAGTTACGCAACTCTTGTTCAGAAAACGATTGCACCAACTCCTGCACAGCCGTGTGTACTGGAGACAATTTTTTGTTTGGTTGTTTCGCTTGTTCAATAAAATCTGAGACCGCTTCCATTTTTACTTTGATAATGTCTTCTACCGGCGGCACGGAAATTTCTTGTACTTTTGTGTTAGCCATTTTTTCTAAACGTCTAATTTTATGTACCTCTGCCGGAGAGACAAGCACAATAGCGATACCCTCTTTACCCGCACGGCCCGTTCGGCCAATACGATGGACATAACTTTCCTGTTCATGGGGTAAAGAGAAATTGATAACGTGCGTCAAATCAGAAACATCGATACCTCGGGCCGCAACATCGGTTGCCACCAAAATAGAAAAATCTTTATTTTTAAAGCCACGAATTACCTGGTTGCGCAGAGCCTGGCTCATGTCACCATGTAAGCAGTTGGCACGAAATCCGCGGCTGGCTAACTGTTCCATAACTTCGCTGGTAAGCGTCTTTGTTTGACAAAAAACAATACCATAAAAGTGAGGGGCTGCTTCAATAAACCGAGCAGCAACTTCAGTACGCTTGCGTGAAGGAATAACGCAGTAATATTGTTTCACCTGGGAACTTACTGTGCCTTTTTCTGCAGCACGAACGACAAAAACATCGGACATGTGTGATTGAATCAATTCTTTGATACCAGAACGAACAGTAGCCGAGAAAAGCCAAATGGCGCGATCTTCTGGCGCATAGTTCAAAATCTCATCTACTTCCTCTTTGAATCCCATATCGAGCATAATATCGGCTTCATCAAGCACCAGCACTTTTAAATCTCTCAGCGATAGGGTTTTGCGGCGCAAGTGGTCATTCAAGCGACCAGGAGTACCCACAACAATCTGCGCTCCGCGTCTGATACCGGCAATTTGGCGATCCATAGGCATACCACCATAGACCACTTCAATATTAATACCAGACTCGCGTGACACATCTTTGAGGCTTTCATAGGTTTGCGTAACTAATTCGCGAGTAGGCGCAACAATAAGCCCCTGTACTGATTTTAAAGAAGAATCAATGGCTTGCAATAAGGGAATGCCAAAAGCAAGCGTTTTTCCGGTACCTGTTTGCGCTTGCGCATGGATATCACCATGCGGATTACTCAAAAGATGGGGAATTACTTTCGCCTGAATTTCAGTCGGCGTTGTAAACCCGAGCGCTTGTAATGATTTTTTAATAGAAGGCAATAACGGCAATTCATCAAATGTATTCACAATATCCTTTCTTACTCTATTTTATATATAACCGAAGCACATGAGCCAAAATAATCTCGTTACCTAACGAGTAGTCTCACCAAAATAAGCAGCGACGGAGACGTACAACTCTGCCGGTAACGCCTTGACCAAACGCTGCGTGTGCTTCTACAGATTAATAACAGTAACACCAGGGCCATACGCGGCCTGGGGATTTTTCTTAACTACTAACTCCCTTACTTTTTCTTCAGCATCAAAAATAGTACCTATCTGATCGATAAGCCCAAGTTCCAAAGCACGCGGTGCAAGGAATTTTTTTCCTTCGGCCCACACTTTATAGGTGTCTCTCTTTAAATTTCTATTTTCCGCGACCATATCTACTATCTTGCCATATACAAAATTCAGATTATCTTGAAGCACTTTTTTCTGTTCATCTGAAAGATCCTTGGCAAATACGTGAGTATCCACTTTGAACTCACCGGCATATAAAAGATTTACCTGCATCTCTGCTTCAAGGTCGTTTTCTTTTATCTTTGCTTGCTTATAGCGACTTATCTGGCGAATAACACCGATGGCTCCTATATCCGAAAGTGTATGCGCAAAAATATACTGAGTGGCGCTCGCAATCAAATAGCCACAAGAGAGTGCGCCTTGCCCAACAACAGCTATAATAGGTTTAGATTTGTTCACTTTCTTGATCAAATCATGAATAACAGAGAAGGCTCCCAAAGACCCGCCATTATTATTTATAACAAGAATAACTCCATCAAAAGTCGGATTTTTAGCAACATTCACCAGGTGTTGCGCCACCTGAAAAAATTTAATCTCATCATTGATGGCAATAAACGCTATACGCGGCGCACGAGGCGTTTGTTGCTTAAACAACGAAGAAATCATTTTGTTCAAGCTATCATGAATACTGAAACTATAGGTCGCTTGATACATTCCAAATATAAGGAACACAAAAACAACCATTTTTGAGACAGAAAAGCGACAAATCATAGAAAAACCCCCTAGACTGGCTAGATATACATATATTACTATGCCTTATTTACAGTTTTTAGCAAATAAATAGGAAAAAATAAGCATTTTGAGTAAAAAGTTGCAATATGAAAACTTTTATTTAATTTAAAACAAACAAAAACAGGCAAATCTTGACAAAATACAATTAGTTAGTATCCTAATTGTTAGGACATTAACTAATAGGTGCTTTACATGAAAAACTCAACAATAAAACATCCCTTTCAATCATACTTAAAAAACGTGGTTCAAACTATAAAGCGATCAGTCGATACACAACTTGAACCGCATGACCTCAGCGGTCCACAAGCTAAAATTGTTGCTTTTATTGGCGAAAAACAAAACCAAGGGATCAGCATTTGTCAAAAAGATATAGAAGCAGTGATGCATATCACCGCCGCATCAATCACCAGCTTATTGCAGGGATTAGAAAAAAAAGGCTTCATCCAGCGTAGCACCAGCACAGCTGATGAGCGAATAAAAGAGCTAGCACTTACCCAAAGAGGTAAAAAACTAATCGACACTTTTGATGCATTATTTAGCTCTATTGAAAAAAAAATTATTCAAGGAATGTCTGAACAAGACAAAGAGCTGTTTTTAAAACAACTTTGCTCAATACATGCTCGCTTTGAAAAGTAGCACATCTCTTTTTGTCGCCCGCAGGCATAACATCTAAAAAAACAGGAAATAGGGAGTGCCCAGCAATGGTATTTTTAAAAGGATCTTAAATGAAAAAAATAAAAAGTCAGCAAAACCCTACAAAAAGTAGTCATACAAAAAGTGTATTTAGCAGCTACCAAAAGTATGTCGTCAGTATGCTCGCTGTCTTACAGTTTACCGTCATACTGAACTTTATGATACTCTCACCACTTGGCACTATTTTAATTAATAATCTAGGTATCACCCTTAAACAATTTGGATTATTAGTCTCTTGCTATGCTTTTAGCGCGGCAATTTCGGGAATTTTATTCTCTGGTTATGCTGACCGTTTTGATAGAAAAAAGCTTCTTCTTATATTTTATACCGGATTTCTAACTGGAACCCTATTGTGCGCGCTTACCTCCAGTTATTATTTCTTGCTCGGCGCACGTATTATAACAGGATTTTTTGGCGGCATTATAGGCTCAATTAGCTTATCAATTGTAGCCGATTTATTTCCCATGCAATCGCGTGGTCAAGCCATGGGTATCATACAAAGCGCCTTTTCAGCCAGTCAGATGATGGGTATTCCCATTGGCTTGTTCTTAGCAAACCTCTTTAATTGGCACGCAGTTTTTTTAATGATCGCCTTAATCGGCTCACTAATCGGCATCTGCATCTGGCTCTTTTTAAAACCATTAACAGCTCATCTTGAGAAGGTCTCAAAAAAATCTCCCCTACAATCCATTCTCACCATTGCAACTAATCCGCGTTATTTTACTGGATTGACCGCAACAATGCTCGTAGCAAGCGGCGGTTTTATATTACAACCTTTTGCAAGCACTTTTTCAATCAATAATATGGGAATCTCTTTAAATAACCTCCCCCTTGTTTATATGATCGGCGGCCTTGCCGCAATGCTTGCAGGTCCATACCTTGGGAAACTTTCAGATTCTATCGGAAAATTTACCATGTTTGCCATTACAAGCACTCTATGTTGCATTTGGATGCTCTGGTATACGGCACTCGGAATAACACCTTTGTGGACCGCTATTTTTGCACAATGCTTGTTCGCGCTCTTTATATCCGGACGCATGTCTGCAACAATGGCCCTGATCTCTGCTGTTCCCGCCGCTCATGAAAGAGGAGCATATATGGCAATAAGCACCTCAATGCAACAACTTGCCGGTGGTTTAGCTGCTTCAGCCGCTGGACTTATCGTATTACAAAATCCCTCAGGTAAAATCGAAAATTATAGTCATCTTGGTTGGTTTGTCGTAAGCATCATGCTCCTAACCATGATCCAAATGTTTTTCATTAATCGAATTATAAACAAATCACAGGAAAACATGCAAACCGAATGCCCGGCAGAACTATAAACAACAACCCGCCTGGCGCCAAGAATATGTCCAAAACAAGGTTGAGAAATTATATAAAATTCGCCCATACTTCTAAACACAGCCAAATAAAAAACTGTTATACTAAAAACAAAAACGGAAAAAATATGCGTAGATATATATTTATAACCGGCGGCGTTTTATCATCATTGGGCAAAGGAATTACTGCCGGCGGTATAGCCGCCCTCCTGGAAGCAAAAGGCTTATCCGTCTCGCTCCTGAAACTTGATCCCTACCTCAATCTTGATCCCGGCACCATGAGTCCCTACCAGCATGGCGAAGTATTCGTCACTGATGATGGCGCTGAAACTGATCTCGACCTCGGCCATTATGAACGATTCAGCACCATAACACTCACCAAAAATAATTGCGCCACCGCAGGAAAACTCTACGCCGATCTGTTTGAAAAAGAGAGGAAAGGTACCTTTCTTGGTCAAACAGTACAGACAGTCCCTCATTTTACCAATGAAATTAAAGAATTTATTTATCAAGCAAGTGCTACTCCTGAAAAAAACAGTCCGGACAAAAATCCTGATGTAACCATTGTTGAAATAGGCGGTACGGTTGGCGATATAGAAAGTCTTCCCTTTTTAGAAGCCATTCGCCAAATACATTTGGACCGTAAAAATAATCGCTGCGTGTTCGTGCATGTCACCTATGTCCCTTATTTGGCCGCCGCAAAAGAACTCAAAACAAAACCGACACAACACTCGGTTAAAGCACTCTTATCACTTGGTATTCAACCACACGTAATTGTCGGCCGCGCGGAACAACCATTGCCAGAAGATATCAAGAAAAAAATTGCATTATTCACCAACGTCGAAGAGTCAGCCGTCATCTCCAACCCTGATCTGAAAAGCATTTATGAAATTCCGCTGGTACTGCATGCACAAAAATTAGAAAATGTGCTTGATTCTTATTTGGAACTACCCGCTACAGAGCCCGATCTGCACCAATGGCGCGCAATTATTGACAATTTACAGGCACCGCACGACACGGTAAATATTGCCATTGTGGGAAAATATATCGAACTCCAAGATGCTTATAAAAGTATCTCTGAGGCACTCATTCACGCACAAATTCCTAACAATGTACGGGTTGCGGTCTCATGGGTAGATGCAGAACTTATAACACCAAAAACAGCTGACACCTATTTAAAAGAATTTGATGCACTCTTGATCCCCGGCGGCTTTGGTTCACGTGGCATTGAAGGAAAAATAGAAACAGCACGCTATGCGCGGGAAAACCAAATTCCGTACTTTGGCATTTGTCTGGGCATGCAGATTGCTATCATCGAATTTGCCAGACACATTTTGGGGCTCACCAGCGCTCATTCGACCGAATTTGACACCACAACAGCTTGTCCGGTAGTCGATATGATGACCGAACAAAAAGAGAAAACTATGATGGGCGGCACCATGCGTTTGGGGGCGTATCCCTGCACACTTATCCCAAACAGCAAAGCTCGCGAAATCTATGGCAAAGATACTATTTCTGAACGGCATAGACATCGTTATGAATTTAATACGACGTTTGTGAAGCGTTTTGCAGATAAAGGTTTTTTTGTGACTGGCTACAATACCGAGCTCAATTTGCCGGAAATTATAGAAATTCCTGCGCACCCCTTTTTTGTGGGATGTCAGTTCCATCCGGAGTTTAAAAGCAAACCTTTTGCACCACACCCATTGTTTGTAGCATTTGTGAAAGCGGCAAAGGAAAAACGGTTAGGTAGATAAAACAATCTTATCACCAACCGCCGCCACCACCACCGCCTCCTCCTCCACCAGAACCGCCGCTACCGCCAAATCCCGAGGATCTACCGGGAGGCGTTGTCGCAGATGCGATAGCAGAATTAAAGGACGAACCAAACTGCGATGCGAATACATTTGAAGGGAAGTGATTGCCATGGTACCACAGCGGGACATACGGATGCCCCTCGCGCTCAAGACGTTCAAAAATAGGAGCAAATTGCCGCGACCATTGTTCCTCGACACCAAGAACCATCGCATACGGTAAATACGTCTCATATAATTCGGGTGTTTTTGTTGGCGGAGTCCCTATTATCTTTATGCGCTCAGTTTCAGCAGCCTCGAGATACATTTGAAAACCGTCAATTTCATCTTGCAGCTTTCTACCCTCAGAAGTATACGCACGATGTCCCAAATGTATTACCAAAAGGGGAATGCCAATTAAAAAAGGAACAAGTATATGCGCTGCTCCTGATGTTTGCCATCCCCACACGACAGGAAAAATAGCTAACAAAACCGCTAACACAAATAAAACCCAGGCTGCCAACAAAAAAGAACTCTGATCCTTAACGTACTGCCCGACTGCAGCTGAGCACTGGCGCTTTTCACGCGCAAGAACTATTTCTAAAAAAGCTCTATTATCTTGGCTCAGAGCAATAGTACGCCCTTGCGAGAACAGACTGCGTAGAATAACTCTGTCACGCGCAGTCAACCCTAGGCCATCACTATATTTCTGTGTAGCCGCTAGTGTATATTCTGCCCGTCCCCAGAATGTTTTTTTATATTCTATGGTTATAAAACCGCGCACAGCACAATCAACTATATCAGCCGCAATCAACGTGTTTTTCCAAGCTAATCGCTTCATATATCCAACATCACTGGGCGTCAATCCAGCTGGTGGATAAAAAAGTGGAATAACTACGCCCTGTTTATTTGCACGCCGAACAACAAGCCGACAACGCACGGCAAGCAGCGATACATAAAAAAATATAAAAAAGAGAAGCAATATCACCCAATTATCTTTTAAAAACCAGCCAATTTTCTCGAGCCTTGTTGGCTCAAGCACATATCCTTTTGGCCAGGTTACCACAATAGTAAGTCCTTCATAGGACTGAAAATAACGCGTGGCCGCAAACGTTGCGCTGGCCCCCTGTATGGCATGCGTACAATCATGGCCCCTTTCCCCTTGAAATCCGGTATAGCATTCTGCCGAGGTAGCACTTACCGATTCGGGAAGGTGCACGGTAGCCTGCGCCTTTTCTATGGGCAACCGCCACCCATTACCTGTCACATTCCAATAGAGCTCATCATGATCAGCAAAAAAACCAAGTTGCCGTTTTGTGGTATAGACAATGCTATAGGTATGCTCACCAGGAGCCAAAAAGGTAGATTGATCGCCAATATAGATTTTTTTACCGTTGGCCACATCATGCACCGAATACTTGGTTTGATGGCCGTTATGGAGCACCTGTACTACTTCAAAGGGCACCACATATTGCGCGCCCAAAAAATCTGCATAGCGCGTAGGAAACTCACGTACAATGCCATGCCGAATAAATTCACCAGCACTCAAAACCGTAATCTCTTCTGTCACCGCAAGAGAAGAATCTTGGTGAACAACGATGTCACTCACAAATGAAGTAATACGCTCTTGCACAGCAGAAATAAGAGAGCATTGCACAGAAAGCGCAAGCCCCACCCATAAAAATAGATAATGCATGAGTAGCCTTACGGATGATTAAAACTGTACCTTAGGAACATCGCGTTCATCGGCCGCAGTAAGCTCAAAATAAGGCGATTGTGCAAATCCAAAAAAACCTGCAATAATCGAGGCAGGAAATTGCAAAATACTGCTATTGTAGTTACGTGCTGTACCATTAAAATAACGACGCGCTAGCTGCACTTCTTGCTCAAGTACACTCAACTCCTTTTGGAGTTCTAAAAAATTTTCATTCGCTTTTAAAGTGGGATATTGTTCTGCTATGGCAAACAATGTTTTGAGTGTTTGTGTTAAACCTGCTTCTGCCGCCGCTTTTTCTTGAATTCCCGTTGCATTCATCGACGCGGCACGCAAACGCGTTACGTCTTCTAATACTCCTTTTTCATGAATACCGTAGCCTTTTACTACAGCAACCAAATTAGGAATAAGATCATAGCGACGCTTGAGCTGCACATCAATGCCGCTCCATGCTTCATTAAGCAATGCTTTTAAGCGCACAAAACTGTTGTATTGTGCAATACTCCAGAAAACAAACAATACTAACAGTATTCCAATGCCCAAAAACACCATCATCCCAGTAGACATAGAGACTCCCTTTATTACATAAAATGCGCCTGTTATTTTTCACCGAAGACCAGTATACCAAAGCCACACCTGCACGCACAACCCTCTTGCTTTTTGCCCAATGCAAAGCAGTAACCATAGCGTTATAAGATCTGGTACACTAGTACCAGGTATAAAAAACAACTCTTTCATATGCGAGCCAATTATGCAACCATCACCGCACATTATTATCAAAAAAACATCCCTCAGCTCAAAGCTTATACAGACTCCCTTGGGCTCCATGCTTGCCATCGCAGATAACCAGAGTCTCTATCTTTTGGCATTTGATGATCGAGAAAATTTAGCAGCGGATATTTCTCGTCTAGAGAAAAAACTAGGAACAATCGCTACCACAGGAATAACAAAACCACTGCTCTTATTGGAAAAAGAAATCAGTCAGTACTTTGCCGGCGCATTCACCAACTTTACAACACCTCGAGCTGCACAAGGCACGCCCTTTCAAAAACAAGTGTGGCAAGAATTGCAAAAAATACCGTATGGCACCATCGCTTCTTATACTGATATAGCTAGGGCAATAGGAAAACCCGCTGCACACCGTGCGGTAGCACGCGCAAATGGCGCCAACCAACTTGTACTTATAATTCCCTGTCATCGCATTATAAGTGCCGATGGCTCTTTAAGTGGTTATAATGGCGGCGTGGCGCGAAAAGAATGTTTATTGGCTCATGAAAAAACAAAACGTCTCCAAAAATAATCTTATATCTACCCTGTTATTGACAATCTTCATGGGCATTCTGTAGGCTCGCTTATAGAGGTAAATGCAGTGACTGTCTCCACGGCCTAAAGGCCGTGGCTTCCCACCTGAATTATCGGAATCACTGATTTTTTATGTACTCTTGGATAGTTTCCCAATTGACCTGCCCGACAGTTTCGGAAAAATATCCGTCT
>JAJYDS010000032.1 GCA_021777215.1 bacterium | reverse complement strand
TTTTTCCCATTGATCAGTTGATAGTTCATATCGAGAAACACCGTGCTTCTTTATCATTCTCTGCCCTCAAAAATAGATTATTTTGGGGACTAAGAATATCAAATTTTCAAATGTCGATACAGCCTAGCCCAGTTTTATAAATCAGACTTGGCAGGAAAAAAAAATACTGCCCAAGCCAAAAAGCTTTTTAATGAAATTTTAAACTCAAAAAGTCCAAATGCTCTTGTTTTTAAAGCATTAATGTACGAAACAGGAAGTGGTGTTGAAAAAAATCTTATGCGCGCCAAAACCTATTATGAAACTTGTACTCAAACCGCTATTGATCTATTTGCAACCATGGGACTTTCGCGGATTACTAAAAAAATTGCCGAACAAGAGTTATTATCACGAACCTTACTAGAAGAAGAAACGGCAAAAGCAAGCTCTACTCAGAGCAAAGAGAAGTCAGCCATAGCACCTTCTCGCACTCATACTTTGCAAGATGTAAGCGAAAAAGCAGTGTTGTTCGGACAAGAAAGCACCACGCAATCTCGTGAAACAGATTTTACCAGCACTGAAGAAGTACTAAAAAATGAACTTAACCAAGCTCTCTCCTATGATGATGGCAGCATTATCACCGAAATCAGCACAAAAAAAGACAAAATCGTTATTAAAAACCCGCTTGATGATTCTATGGTAACTATACTTACAGATAAACAAGAACCTATAACAACACAGCACCTTAAGACGCTTAAAACTTTTACCTATGATGACCGCGTAAAAAAATGGTTTTTAACGGTGCAAGAACTTCGTGAAACAACCCGAGAAAAGCGAGAACGACATAGCTTTGCACAGCGCGTTGATGAGATTGTACAACTCATTGGCAAAGACGCTATTTTCTTTAAACAGGATGGTACATTGGAAGAAAACAAAGTCTTAGACGGCTTCATTACCACCAAAGACGGACGCATGCTCAAAGGCCGCTTTGAATATGCCCTGTATGATGATCAAAAGGCTAATCAAGTCCTCTACCATCGCTTTTTGCACCCACATTCAAAAGCCATAACAGATTAATCGTACCTACACGTCCATCAAGTAAAAAAATCTCTTGCATGCCCGCCCATAGAAGATCATCGGGAACATGCAGCGGAAATATTTCCTCTAGTTTATACACCAAGAATTGACAAAGCGTCGACAAAATCTTAATATCAATAAAAATTATATCAATTTATATTGATATTTATGGCGCTAGAAATAACTATTTACGACATTTTTACAAAAAATTTAGAAAGAAGAACAGTATGCAATCATGTTGTTCTGGTAAAAAAGCTGAAAATGAATTACGGCATGCCGTAACATTTTTAAAGCTTCTCGCTGAAGAAAATCGCCTTAAAATAGTCTGTCTTTTGGCGCAAGGCGAATTGTGTGTTTGTGATATCTGGTGCGCACTCAATATTCCTCAAAATTTAACCTCACATCATTTAAAAGCATTAAAAAAATATGGGCTCATTTCATCAAGAAAGGAGGGACTTAACGTCTATTATGCTCTTAACAAGGATTCACTACAAAACTCAAAAAAGCTTCTTAATGCATTTTTAACAGCACATAAAAAGTCCTGTTAATACCTCTGTAAGGATTATCTATGAATAAAGCATATGCTCTTTTAACTATTGCAGGTTTGGTGGTTGTTGCACTTATCCCTGAGCTTCTTCAAGCACGAAATAAAAAAAATTGCTGTAGCGGATGTTGCTGTGGAAGCAAGTGTTGTCCGCAACAAGAAATCAGCACCATAAAAAATAATTTTACAACAATGGCACAAGAAGAAAAAGAAGATATCAAAAAAGTTTATGCCCAAGTTGCTAATAATACTAGTTGTAGTTTCGGAGGAAAATCATGCGGATGCCGAGCTAAAGTTTCAGAAGATATAGGATATACCCGCAAAGAACTTGATGAGCTTGCAGATGCTAATCTTGGCCTTGGCTGTGGGAATCCGATACTTCTGGGCGACATTAAAGAGGGGATTACTATTATCGATTTGGGCTCAGGAGCTGGACTGGATTGTTTTTTGGCCGCTCGAAAAGTTGGTCAAAAAGGAAAAGTCATTGGCCTTGATATCAGCGAAGCAATGATAAAAAAAGCATCTACTAATGCAATTCGATATGGCTATTCAAATGTTGAGTTTAAGTTGGGCGATATTGAAAATATGCCTATTGAAGACGAAGTTGCTGACATCATTATCAGTAATTGCGTCTTGAGTCTTGCGAGTGATAAAGAAATTGCATTTAAAGAAGCTTTTCGTGTACTCAAACCAGGCGGCAAAATGTACGTCTCAGATATTGTGCTCCTCTCTTCTTTGACAGAAGAACAAAAAAGTGATGCCCGTCTTCGCGGCACATGTGTATTAGGCGCTATTAACAAAACTTCTTATTTAGAAAAATTAGCTCGCACGGGTTTTGAAGTTGCTATCATTGATGAAGATACATGTATTAATAAAACTAAATACGATAATGAATTATTACCTATCTCAAGCTTGAAGTATCTAGCCATAAAACCTAAAGCGTAGCAATTCAAAAAACTGTTTCAGGGATTATTAATGGCACATAAAAGCTTACTCATACTTTTTATCAAAAGTGATAACAATGAATAAAATATATGGATTTTGCCTAATCGCCAGCTTACTAATTATTGCACTTGCACCAGAACTTCTTCAAGCACGAAATAAAAAAAATTGCTGTCCCGGCAGCTGCTGCGGCGGCAATTGCTGTCCTCAACAAGAATGTACTCCCGTGAAAACAAATCCTGTTCAAAAACTTGCACATGCACAAGCCTCAGAAGAAACCGATCAAAAAAAAATTATTCAGCAAGCCTATGCCAACGTCGCTAAAGAAGGCACCGGCTGTTGCGGCGGTTGCTGCGGCGGCGGTTGCGATCTTTCAAACACCATCGGCTACACACAAGAAGAGCTCGATATGTTTGCCGATGCTAATCTCGGGCTTGGCTGCGGCCACCCGGTGAGCCTTGGCCACATTAAAGAAGGCGATGTCGTGTTGGATCTTGGGTCGGGCGCCGGCCTTGATTGCTTCTTGGCTGCTCGCAAAGTAGGCACAACAGGCAAAGTTATTGGCGTTGACATGACCGATGACATGATTCAAAAAGCTCGCGCAAATGCCACAAAATATGGTTTTAAAAACGTCGAATTCCGCCTTGGTGATATCGAAGCGCTTCCGGTCGAGGATAATTCCATTGATGTGATTATGAGCAACTGCGTGATCAATCTTGCCCCGCACAAATATATGGTATTCAAAGAAGCTGGCAGAGTGTTAAAACCAGGTGGCTTTATGGCTATCTCTGATGTTGTGCTTCTCAAAGAACTCACCGAAGCGCAAAAGAAAGATAGCGCACTCTTGTGTGCGTGTGTAAGCGGAGCCCTATTGAAAGAAACCTATATTGGTATGCTTGAAAAAGCCGGCTTTGAAGTAACGATTATCAGTGAGGATCGCGAAATCAATAAAAAATGGTTTAATAGCGATGAACTACCTATTTCAAGCCTTAAGTTTATTGCTCGCAAAAAATAACGTAGTTTGTTAAAAAAGTCTGGAGGTCAAAAAAGCAAATTGTTTCTGGCCTCCAGACGAATCAAAATAGCTTTACAAGCTAAACGGCAATTCGTAGCTATGGGTAGTAAGATAAAAGATTCATCTTTTATTTTTTAACCCATTCACCCTCTTTATTTTTTTCATACTCTTTTTTTACTGCAGCCCAAGCCACCTTGAAAGCCTGCTCTTCGTTGCCATACTCTTGATACGCATTATTGAAGGCTTCACGAAAAATAGTCTGTGCATGTTCGGGCAAAGCATCGGTAATACTCATTGGAAGATCACTATTAGTCTCATAAGGCATGCTCACACTCCTTTAATAGACACCGATCACACATTTTTAAATATATGCCAATAAAATTAGACCTTATCTAAGCAAGAACTTTCCATACATTGGTTACAGGCATCTATGCATTTATTACAATCATCTATACATTGTTGGGCATAGTTGCCACATTTGCGACCATCCGCGGTACAGCTTTGGCCATATGCTTCGCAGGTCTGAGCACAGCGCTCGCAGGCTTCTATACATTCTTTGCAACTGTTCAGACATCTTTTAATAGAACATTGTTTTCTATGTGCTTCACATTGATTTATGCATTCAACACAGGCATCAGTACATGCTGAACATTTTCGTAAGGATGAGGGACAGGAAGCGGTAGATTCACCACACTTTTTTACTTCGTCTCTACACTCTTTACATTTTTGGGCACATGATTGACATGCTTGAACATGCGTATCCATGAAAACTCCTCACTTTTTTAATTACCGGTACTCTCGGACTTTTAGAGTATAGCAGTTTATCCAGAGAGATAGCTTCAGTTAACCTTAATGCCTGCCAAAATACCTTTTTTATCGGTTTTATAGGCCCTATCTTTTTAGATTATATGGCAGGACTCTTAACGAGCTACTCGTGATTCGGGTGCTTGTAATTAGGCATCTGCACTAGAAGTAGTTGCAAATTTTGAACTATTTTAGCACCTGATTGCAATCTGACTTTCAAGGGAAGATAATTCTCGCATTGTTGTCTCAAACTTGGATTGATCAGCTCTGGATTGAGCACGCACTCCTGCGCAACTTTGTTCAAGATTTGACAACCGTTTGGCAAGCTCAGATTCTTTTTTTTTAAGTTGTGCGAGCAGGTCATCAATATGGTTGTTTTTTTGTTCGAGCTCTCGTGCTTGTTCTTGGCGTTTCTGTTCTTCTTGGTGGAGAATGAGGCAAGCAATGGGAAAACTGTGCTCGAAAGCGAGCTGTACTATTGGCGCATACTCATTAGCATCTTTCTCCAGATCCACCAATGCTTTTTCACGAGCAGCCAGCTTATGCACTGAGTCACCAAACCGGGCTCCGTCAAACTCGGGCATCCATTTCTGGCAGATAGGACATGTTCCCGTCTTATAGATATGCTCGAGGCATGCTTGATGCACTTCATGATCAGGGTTGCATGACAAACGAGTGACCAAAGAATGAGCATCAACTAATGGCTTTGTGCAAACAGGACAAGACTTGACCGTTTGTACCCCTATTGTTCTTCGGCCTTTACCACAAAAAACAATAAGTCCTCCCTCTTCTATTTCCGTGACGGCAGCATCCATTGCCGGTAAGAAAATGTCATAAGTACCTATAATTAAAAGAAGCGCGAACATACGTATTTTCATGACAAATATCCTCCATTCCCATAATAACTTCCTCCATGTATACGCCGCTCTGATTGCAGTCGGTTAACCTGAGCAGTAAGATTCTGCGATTTTGTCTCAATCTCGCTATGCATGGCTTGCGATTTGCGGTTTGCTTCTTCAACCAAACGCTGGAGTTTCTCTTCTTGTTGTTTGATCTTGGAACGCGTACTCTCGAGAGTAGCAGCAAGAACGGCCATACGTTTTTTTGCTTCTTCAAAATAAGCTACGCATTGCTCATTCTTTTTTTCATGCTCTTTAATACGTGACAAACATTCATCAAGATTTTCTTTACGTATTTCCTGTATAATTTCCTTAATAGGCCGCCACTTGGCTTCTCGCTGCTTAATTTCAGCTAATTTATCACGCAAGCTCTGCACCGTCTCTTCCGGTACAAGAAATCTTTCTTCATCCACCGCTGTCCGACAAAGGGGACACATACTCTTTTCTTTCAGGGCCAAAATCAGGCACGCATGATGAAATGCGTGGTTACAGGTAAGCCGCGTTACCAAGCCAGAAAACTCTTCCTGGCAAATTGCACAGAGAGATTCTCTATCAGGTTCTACCTGACAGTCAGCGTCTTGAGGAACAAGAACCTCAAGGCCTCGGATTGGCATTTTGCACGCAGCAAACACCTTGTTACCCTTGGTTGGCACTGTATGCATACTCAGGAGGTTGGCGGTAAAAAACAAAATGACAAACAAAGAAATTGTTCTGACGGGCAACATAGATAATTCCAGGAGATAAAATGTTCACACAGAAGATACTATAGGCATTCTATTATAGATTGCTATGCGTTTCAGCGCAAAAAGGCTTTTTGATAAAGCGCTTATTGTCACTTTTTTTGTTAGGATTCGTTTAAAATTACTGGAACTGGAATCTCAAAAACTTTTTGATTGGTTGTTAAATGCCTCGGATAGGAAACACTGTCGGGGGCATAACCCTTAAACTCCGTCAAAAAACCTTTATTTTAAAGCATTTCCGGGATACTATAAACTTAAGAACCATCAGAGGGGAATGGTTAATCCCCCCTACAAACACCGACAAACTTATCAAAAAGTACCTGTTTTATGAGAAAACATTTTTTTATACTCTTATTATTCTTTTCGCTCCTGTATATAAGCCTTAACTCGTATGTTATCCTCAGGCTAGGGGGGCTACTCGGAATATCAAAAAAAATCTCCTATCTGTGCATAGTGCTCGCTACCTTCTCTTTACCTATTGCTCTCACTCTTGAACGTATCCACCCCTCAACCATATCCAGGATTTTGTATGCGTCAGCAGCACTTTGGATGGGAATTCTTCTTTTTGCCTTGAGCACGCTTTTGATCTATGAAATAGTAAGCCATTTCTTCGTTATCCCTCATGCGGGAATGATAATTATTGCTACCGTTTGTACACTCAGCATCGTCTCGATAATCAATGCAACGCGGCTCTCAGTAAAAGAGGTGGAAGTTCCTCTTAAACATCTGAAAAAGGATACGACCATTGTCCAGATTTCAGATTTGCACGTAGGCACGATAAGAAGTTCTAACTTTTTAAAAAAGATAGTAGAGAAGATAAATCAAATTGACCCCACGGTAGTACTCATTACCGGCGATATTATCGATTCCAGATCAAGAATTCATGCCCACATGTTCAGTGATTTCAATACAGTGCGCGCGCCGGTTTACTTCGTTGCGGGAAATCATGAGATTTACGAAGGAAAAGAAACGGTCTATGCACAGTTAAGCACTACCAAGATACAAGCATTAAGAAATGAGACCGTTGATTGTGATGATATTCAGATAATTGGAATCGAATTTTCAGAAGATTCGGACCATCTAGGAAACGAACTTAAAAAAATAACGATCGATAAAACTCGACCGGCGGTACTTATGTACCATGCTCCCCAAGGAATTGAGGATGCCCAGAAAGCGGGAATAGATCTCCAGCTTGTGGGGCACACGCATTTTGGACAAATATTTCCATTCAATTTCCTGGTGAGAATAGCATACAAGCATGTAAAAGGATTGTACGTACTTGAAAGTATGTTTCTCTATGTTTCCCCTGGTACTGGCACCTGGGGCCCCTACATGCGGCTTGGTTCAAAAAACGAAATTTCACTTTTAAAGCTTAAGCAAAAAAGCTCAGGTTAAAGGTCAAAAAAGACCGTTAGCTAAAGGCCCGCTTGTTAGGCGGGCCTTGTTCTATAACTCACTTATTTTTTAACAATCAAAAGCATTTGTGTATATATTTTTTGCCGTTATTTGATGCCAAATGCTTTAAAAATATCTTTTTCGCTTTTTACATTATCCAGAATACTGACAATAGCGCCTTTTTCATCGATTAACAGAGCTATGCGATCGACATGAGAAGTTAAATAGAACGTCATGTCATTTCCGTAAAAACGCGATCCATATATCTCTATTTTTTTATTGGCATCAGAGATTAAAGAAAATGCTTTCCAAGCATATGTTTTTACTCTCGCACCGCCCCAGCAACAACGCATAAATTTAAAAAAGCTGGGCTTTAATTCTTTTAATTGATCAATCGTTACCAAGGAACAATCTTGTTTTGAAACTGCTATGTTATTTTTTTTGTATAAAGCGGCATCTTCAGGAGAAAGAACATGCGTATTATAGTGATCACTCCATGGGTAAACATAGAGTACCCTTTTCCCCTGTCCACACGCCCTAGCATAAAGAAAAGGATGAACAATCGGAGAAATATACTCTGAAATATTAGTCCGCGGCTTAACTATCTCTATGGCGCTCGTTTCTTTTGATTTACATATAGTTAGAGTCGGAATAGCTACTATCAATGCAGTAAGCACAAAAAGTATGTTCTGACTTTTCATACAGTGACTGTCTCCACGGCCTAAAGGCCGTGGCTTCCCACCTGAATTATCGGAATCACTGATTTTTTATGTACTCTTTGATGGTTTCCCAATTGACCTGCCCAACAGTTTCGGAAAAATATCCGTCTG
>JAJYDS010000012.1 GCA_021777215.1 bacterium | reverse complement strand
ATACACACCAGTATTGCAAAACACATCTCGCTTCGCAAACTAACGTTTGCTTTGCTCAAGCATATGATGACCATTCATCCCCAGGCTTAGAAAGCCTTGGGGTTTTCTGGTCATGTGAATAAAAAAAGAGCCCGATCAGAACAACCTGATCGAACTCTTTTAATTATATTATTTAAGCCGCCAATAGCAGATTATTTAATTTATTTCCTCTGAATCACTGTTATCCCCGCTATTTAGGTCAAAAGGAACTGATTTCAGCGGTCTATGCTGCAATCGTTGAATATAATGTTCGGCTCTAGTAGCAATGTGGCTAAATTCCCGATGAAAACCTTGCGAAGTACCAAATCTCGCATTATTTCTTGACTCAGCATCTGCAGCGAATCTATGCGCAAGAGCTTGTAAATGACGCAAACGAGCAACATCCCTATTATCATACGCCTGACGAATTTTTCGACTTAAATCTCTCGAGTTTCTACGATTAAGGTTATTGAAATTTTGTTCGGCATTCGACCGATGCACTCGTTCCTGTATATGTCTTCGCTCTGGTCGCGGTCTCTGTCTGTTGGCGTAGTCAACAGGAGTCTGAGTTTGCCGATCAACAGCCACTAAAGAACTTATAGCAAAAAAACTGAGCACTAACAGCCGTTTCATGTATCCCCTTTCCTAAAAAATAAGTAAATCACAGAGAAAACCTTACTACCAAACAGTCTACCATTTTTCAAATATAAATTTCAAATAGAAAAGTTTTAGCACGAGAATGCCCTACAAACAAACCAGAACAATACCTATTTACCGAAAGCATAGAGCGTAAAAAATAAGGGGTTCTGGAACAAGCCAAAACCCCTATAACCTCACAAACCTCAATAATGATTATTCCCGTGCTCCCGGCTGTTTTTCTTTACGTAAAAAGGTAGGAACATCAAGATCATTTACATCTATCCCCGCTGCCTCATATTCTTGTTCCATCTCTTGGTGTACCTTATCACCACTGAGAGAGGCATTTTCTGCCTTAGGTTCGTTTTTTTCTGACACTGACGTAGCAACTACCTGAGCCGCCTGAATAGTTTCAACCTTGGGCAAATTTTGAACATTAATAGGTTCAACTTCATCTAACCCCGAATCTGATTGCGCCAGGCGCTGTAATGCCGCCAACGGGCCCTGCGCAATTGCATCATAGGCTTCAACTTCCAAATCACCCTTATTTTCTTGTTCTGCGGCTTTAATCACAGGAGCTTCTTGTTGAGATACTATATCGAAAGCTAGTGCAACCTCTCTAGGAGAAAACGGTGCTTTGGTTATAATCGGCTGTTCTATTTTTACGGCAATTTCGGAGACAACACTTTTTATGCTCAGCGATTTTTCGATAGTTTGAGCTCGAGAAAATCCGGTTGCCACAATCGTTACAGCAACTTCATCGCCCATAGCTTCATCAATTACAGAGCCAAGGATAATATTTGCCTCTTCATGAGCCTGTTCATAGATAACTGATGCGGCTTGGCCAACTTCATACAGGCTTAGATTTTTTCCACCGGTAATATTAAAAAGCACACCGCGCGCACCCTCAACACTCATATTTTCAAGGAGCGGCGAAGAAATAGCCTGCAATGCAGCGGCTTTTGCGCGATTATCCCCTGAGGCACGCCCCGTACCCATAACCGCCAAACCCATATCTTTCATAATGGCGCGCACATCAGAAAAATCGACATTAATATGCCCTGGCTTGGTAATAATATCCGAAATCCCTCTAACCGATTGACAGAGCAGATCATTGATCATGGCAAATGCATCAATCATAGATACATGCTGTCCAACCAAATCAAGCAATTTTTGATTCGGCACAATAAGCAGCGTGTCAACTTCTTTGCGTAGGGCATCTATGGCCCCCTGAGCAACTGTGGCGCGACGCTTACCTTCAAACAAAAAAGGTTTGGTGACTATCGCAATAGATAAAATATTTTTTTCTTTGAGTGCGCGAGCAACAACAGGAAGCGCTCCAGAACCGGTACCGCCACCCATGCCGCCGGCCAAAAAGACTATATCTGCACTGCCAATTGCCTCCAAGATTTTATCGAGATCCTCTTCTGCCGCGCGCTTACCCAAATCAGGATTTGCACCGGTGCCAAGACCTTTGGTTGATTTAACACCGATCTGAATTTTTGTTTCTGCTTTTGACTGCAAAAGCGCCTGCGAATCAGTGTTAGCCACTATAAATTCAATACCCTGGTACCCTGATTCGATAATGCTATTAACCGTATTGCCGCCTGCGCCACCAACACCAATCACTTTGATTGTCGCGACAGGAACAAGTTCTTTTGATTTTTCTTGTTCAAACTCAATCATCACCTACTCCTTTTTAAAGGGGATTAAAAGAAGTCAGCTACCCATGACTTCATACGCATCAACGCCCGCTTGGCGAGTGGCGCATCACCTGAAGAAAATAAAACATTTCGTTCTTTAGCCACTGCATCAAGCAATAAACCATACGCAGTCGCATAAATAGGATTATCGAGCGTTTCTGGCAAATCATAGGCAACACGCGGCGAACCTAAACGGACTGGCATCTCAAATACCTCTTGCGCCAACTCACGCATACCCGTAAGCAGAGAACCCCCGCCAGTGAGCACCAAGCCAGTACTCATACAATGGCGCAATTGATGCTTGTTTATATTTTCATTCACCAAACTAAACAGCTCACGTGCACGAGGATGGATAATATTTACTAAATCACTCAATTGCGCGAATTGCTTTTGAGCACCCTGCACCATCTCAATTTCAATAAGATCATCTTTTTCCAATAATTCCGAGCAAACAAGGCCATACACCTTTTTAATACGCTCAGCATCGTGCACGGTAGTGCGTAAACCAATCGCAATATCGTTAGTAAAATGATTACCCGCCACCGGCAGCACCATGGTATGGCGAATACTGCCATTTTGATAGATGGCAAAATCTGAGGTTCCGCCGCCAATATCCAACACACCAACACCCAACTCACGCTCATCAGCACTCAGCACGGCATGTGCGGAAGCAAGCTGCTCGAGAACCAAATCGGTTACTTTTACTCCCGCCATCTCGCAACAGGTAACTAAATTTTGCACGGAAGCCAGCGCACCGAGAATAATATGTGCCTGCACCTCAAGCCGCACCCCATGCATGCCGCGCGGGTCCTGTATTCTATCACGGCCATCAATTATGAAATATTGTGGTAAAACATGTAAAATCTGATATCCCTGTTCAAGAGGAATCGCTTTGGCAGCAGCAAGCACGTTATTGATATCCTGCTCGCGGACCTCGCCTTTGGTAATTGGCACCATGCCATGCGAGTTTATCGATTGAATATGCCCACCAGAAATACCGACATTGGCAGCATCAATGGTAAAACCGGCCATAAGTTCAGCTTCTTTGAGTGCCGTCTTTATCGAATGAACCGTTTTGGCAATATCAACCACAACCCCCTTGCGCAACCCATCTGAAGGCGCTTTGCCTACACCAATAATTTCTAAAGAACGATTATCCAGTTGATTGGCAACCAACACACACATTTTGGTCGTACCTACATCCAATGAAATAAGAATACGATCATAACTTTTAGCCATTGAAACGCCCCCCCGTATCGGCACTGAGTATTATCTGATTCGCAAAGCGTATATCGGCAACCCAACGCTTTTTCCCCTGTGGCGAAATCAGGCCACTACTCTCAAATTCTTTTTTTATTTTTTCGCACTCGCTCATTATTTTTTCATCAGGCAGAGAGTTTGTATGAAAAACAAGCGAAAATGATGGTGAATTTTTCTCACGCAGCCAAATCTGTGTATCATCAATCCACGTCATCTGGTACCGATCAAAAAGTTCACGAGAAATATGATGCATACCCTCTTTTGC
Source organism: bacterium (assembly GCA_021777215.1). Classification (GTDB taxonomy): domain Bacteria; phylum Babelota; class Babeliae; order Babelales; family Vermiphilaceae; genus JAJYDS01. Next base: position 34,238 of record JAJYDS010000012.1, on the reverse strand, counting down.
TTGAGACGATAATACCGGCATTCCTTGAGAGACCGCGACAACTTCAATAATGGGCAAAGAACTTAAACTTTCAGGGGAAAAACATTCTTTTTCAAGCACCCGATCAGCATCGGCAAGAACGTGGGTGTCATTGAGACAAAAAAATGGCTGCACACTCTGACACTGTATGTGCACAACTTTAGCACCATCTTTGGTACATGAAACTTTTTTCAGACTGGGAAATTTTTCAGCAAGAGTATGCGCAACAACCGCCAGAGATAAAGAGGGCAGCCGTGCTTCCTGAGCAATATAACTTCTCACTTTTTCTTGAATACTTGGAGAACAGACTGAACAAAAATGGCATGAATAGGCATCCACGGCACCCAATTCGTGCGTCACTTTCTTTATCGACAAGTAGCCGAGCGTAGATACACTCAGCCCAACCGCGCCGTAAAAAAACACTAAGCGCATGATCAGCTACTCCCCCCTTACAATTCATTCTCGAGCTGACAGTATTCATTACTTTTTTAACGTTTTAGTATTTAAATAGTCAATAGTTCAGGAAAAACAGCAAGCTTCTCGCTAGTTGTTACGCACTATAATGTATTGAATCTTAGATAACAATCTTTCTACTCTGTAATCACAAGTAACCACTCAGGCAAAAAATTAAACAGGAGAAAAGCTATGAAAAGAAAAATAATAGGATTAAGTTTGGCTGCTTCATGCATCGTTATTCTTTTTTCTTTTTTCGTTTTACACATCAGAAAGCAATCACCAAAACAATGGCAAAACAAGCTTACACTGGCACAAAAAGAATTTCATGAGGCTCACTATCAAGAAGCACGCCGATTGCTCATGCCAATTGCTCATCAGACAAAAAACAGATGGGCCAAGGCCGGTGCTCATTATTTCTTGGGAAAAATGTATCTGTACGAACATGGCGTAACAAAAGATTACAAAAAAGCTCTCGCTTATTTTCAACCTACCGCTGAACAAACAGAAAACCTATCAGACAAAGCTGCTGCTCAATATTTCTTAGGACGCATGTATTATAATGGAACAGGCGTAACACGCGATTATAAAAAAGCATTCGCGTATTTTCAATCCGTCGCCCAACAGACAGATAATCCATGGGCTAAAACCAATGCCCACTATTTTTTGGGAAAAATGTATTATCTTGGACAGGGAACAGATATCAATCAAAAAACAGGTAAAAATATTTTAGAACAAATAGCACACCAAACACAATTTTTGGATGCTCAACAACAAGCCAAGGATTTCTTGAAAGAGCTGTTATAGTTATATCTTTTGGTTTTGTGTCGATACCAGAAAGAGCAAGATACCAGCCGCAACGGACGCATTATACGATATATCACTCTGTTTTTGTGGCAAAGTAATATGAATGCCCTGTGATAAAACTTCTTTGCTAACCCCCATGCCCTCACCGCCAATCACCATACATAGCGGTCTTTTAAACTGACAGACAGCCGCATTTTGACCATCAAACGTTGCCAAATAAGGCGTATAACCGGCCTGTTTCAGCTCCCGGATAGCTGCTGAGGCTGACGTTGCCACATAAATCTCTAAATGCTCACTCAACCCAGCTGCCGCCTTAATTGCTGCCGCGTTAATAGGTGCAGACCCCTTTTGAGTCATAATCACCCCATCAAAACCCGTGCACTGTGCTGAACGTAAAATCGCACCGACATTACGAGGATCTTGAATGCCATCAAGCATCACCAAAAAAGGCGAATGTTCGGGCTCGAAAAATTTTTTACGGAAAGGAAACGCATGCACCCATGCAACCACACCCTGATGGTCAGAAGATTCTGCCATACGGGTAAGGACATCACGCGTTACATATTGAATTTGAACTGGATAAGCAGGCATGAGGCGCTCAATTTGTTCCCATGATTTAGGCGTTGGTTTGGTAGTATACAGCGAAATAAGCTTACGTCGTTTTGCCTTAAGCAATTCAACAACCGGATGTATTCCGTAAATCAATTCGCCAACAACGTTTTTTGTTTTTGTCATAGCCCTACCCAAAATTAAATATAAATAATTACCTTCAGTTTAACAAAACTAGGTTATCACACAACAAAAACCCTTTTTTCTTAATACGCCGCCACGCGATTAATCTCGCTTGTCACGTTTTTGCTTTTTTGCTATTCTTGGATCAAATGTTTAAACCCATAGTTTAAGGAGGATTTTCTATGAACAAAGCTCTTGTTATCAGCCTGCTGACAGCAACGCTCGCCGTTAATGCCCGTAGCGAATCAGCCTGGCACATAAGTTTTAGACAAGAAATGCAGCGCATGGAAAAAGCATTCGATTCCATGGTTGAACGTATGAATGAGTTTGGCAAAGAACTTGACCAATCTCTTTCAGCAGAAAACGGCACAGACCTTGGGATAACCGTCGAAGAAAAAGATAAAGAATCGGCAGTAATCGTCACCATCAAAAACTTAAAAACAGAGGCGCTAGAAGCGAGCTTAAATGATGACTCTGACCAACTTAAAATAAAAACAGATCAAGATGCAATCATCCTTGCTGCTCAAGAAAAGCTCCTCTCATTGACCCATACAAAAGAGAACAAAAAAGAAGAAAAGAAAAACGATAAGGCCGCAGTATATACTTCTTTTGGAGCCTATGAAATGGGACAGCTCCTTTCAGGGCGCATCGATCTGACCAAAGCAGATATACAGTATGATAAAAAAAGCCAAACGCTGACCATCTCGATGCCGTACATAGACAAGAAAAAAGAAATAAAAAAGATACCTGTTGTGATAAACAACAAATAACATATACCCCCGGAAATCGGGGGGATTTTTTTAAGGATCCGCATGATTCTGACCAAGCCACATTCATGGATCGAGCTAAGCGCTACCCTCTTCAATCAAAACGTTGCCACATACCGGCGCATGCTCGGTCCACAAAAAACCTTCGTTGCTGTTATTAAAAGCAACGGGTACGGCCATGGCAGTTATCAAATGGGCCAACTGTGCGACGCAAACCCTGCCGTCGACTGGCTTGCCACCTCAAATCTATCCGAGGCACTGGAATTACGCGCATTGGGCATAAAAAAACCAATAGTGGTGCTTGGATTTATCGACGAAGATCCACGTAACGCGCTTCATATGCATATTGCACTGCCAATTCATGATATAGCAACACTCCATGAACTTAATGCACGAGCACTGGAGGCAAAAAAAAGATTTTCAGTACACATAAAAATCGACACCGGCATGTCACGATTTGGCTTTTTCCCCGAACAAGCACTAACGGTCATTAAACAAGCAAAAACGCTCCCTGGTATCCTTGTGGATGGTATTTTTACCCACTGTGCTGAACCTAATAGCCAAGACTATACCCGCTACCAACTAGACCAATTTTCCGCCGTTTGCTCACAAGTGGCTGCCGCGGGTATTGAGATACCCTATAAACATGCCGCAAACTCGGCCGTCACTGGTGCTTTTATGGCAGAATATCCTGAGCTAAACACGGCACGTATCGGTGCAGGAATCTATGGTTTTTGGCATTCTGAGAGCATAAAAAAACAAATCCTAACCAACTATACCGGAGCCGATCTGCAACCAATACTCAGCTGGAAAACAAAAATAGGCGCCATACGGGAATTGCCGGCTAACACCCCCGTCGGCTATGATCGCACCTATACAACCTCACGGCCAACCAAAATTGCCGTATTGCCCGTCGGCTACTATGAAAGTTATGATCGTAAATTATATACCCAGGATCGCTTTGTCCTGGTTAAAAACCAGTATGCCCCAGTTATTGGCCGCGTCTGCATGAATGCCACTATTATCGACATCACCGGCTTACACGACATACAACTACAAGATGAGGTCACATTAATAGGCGATTATGATCATCTTCGTGCCGCAGAACTGGTTGCCCTTATTGGTAATGCAAACCCTCGAGAAGTCATCACCAGGCTTACCCCCAACATTAATCGTATTATCGTGCCCGAATTAACCTCTCAGATACAGACAGCGCACCAACCAGCACAGGGAAAAATCGAATCTGTTTAAGCCGTACAGATGCAGCAATTGAACCGATTGCACTAATCGCTCAGAGCCCGTATTATTAAAGAAGGCATAAAACAGATTTTTTCAGAAAAACGGGGCTTGATCATGTATATCGTAGAAGGAAATATTGGGGCGGGGAAATCAACGTTCTTAAAGTTATTGGCAAAACAAACGCCAGAAATTTCTATTGTACTTGAACCCGTCTACAGTTGGCAGGATAAAACGTATGGCGAATCGCTTCTTGCCAATTTTTACCAACAACCAAAACGCTGGGCTTATACTTTTGAAACCCTCACGATGATGTGCCGTGTCAAAGAGCATATGCAAGAACAAGAAAATCCTGATCTCAACCGTATCTTTGAGCGTTCTATTTATTCAGGTCACTATTGCTTTGCCAAAAATAGTTTCGCAAACAATTTTTTGAACAAAGTGGAATGGCATATGTACGAAGACTGGTTTAACTTCCTCGTGCCTACCCGCTGCCAAACTCCTGTTGGTTTTATCTATCTACGTACCGCACCTGACATTTGCTATGAACGCGCTAAAAAACGCAACCGTTCCGCTGAAAAAACACTTCAGCTTTCTTATTTAAAACAGCTACACCAACGGCATGATGATTTTTTGATCGATAAGAAAGAAGTAATTCCGCAACTTAAAGAGACCCCGGTGCTCATTCTTGATTGTGATCAAGAATTTGAAGCTGATAGCAAAAAATTCCAAGAACATGTCGCGGCAGTACAAACATTTTTGGCGCAGACGCAAGCAACGTTTTCAGCAACACGAGCATTGCAGAAACAAATTAACAAATAAAAAAGGTTTATCAAAAAACAAAAAAGCCTCTTGAGCTTTCAAGAGGCTTTTTTGTTTAAAATTACTTCTTTTTAATCTGAATCTTACTTGGCTGTTTACCCTGTTTTTTAGGCAAAATAACTTTCAGGGCGCCCTCTTTGCACTCGGCTTGTGCTTTTTCACTTTCAACCGCACAAGGAAGCGGTATCACACGCTCAAAGCTACCACGTCTGATCTCTTTTTTGAAAAAATTCTTTTCTTTCTTTTCTTCAGATTCTTCGCGCGATCCGGAAATGCGCAGATAATTTTCATCTACGTCAATATTGACTTTATCTGGATCAATACCCGGCAAGTGCATCTCAACTACTATCTTGTCTTGATCTTCATACACATCAGCTGCCAGATCCCAACCATTAGCACGAAAAGCTTCAATATCTTCAAACGATTCTTCTAAATCCTCAAATGGACGCCAACGAATAATAGACATGTCAATCTCCTTTTTAGATAAACAAAACACTCACTACCTATAAAAATAGCAAGCAAATCCAATTAAAATCAATGGTTTTTAATAAAAAAATCACCTAAAAAAAGAGCATCTGAAATAAAAAAGCTCCCGCGGGGATAAAAATCTCACTTTATGCGATAAATGCGATGCTTGCCAACCTTGAGCACCATTCCCGACTTCCAATGCACTTCAGTCTTAAAATCAGTAATGGGTTTTTCATCCACACAAACCGCTCCTGATTCAATCAGGCGACGCGCATCAGACGAAGATTTAACATCCGCAAATGCTTTAATTAACTCAACAATCCAGACTGGATTAGGCAACTCTTTGGGCACATCGACTTCTTGCGCAGCGGAATAATCCTTTTTCTGAAAAACAGCTTCAAAGCGTTCTCGTGCTTTAAGAGCCTGATCAGCCCCCCAAAAACGAACAAGAATTTCTTGCGCCATATCTTTTTTAAGTCCCATAGGATTAAGTGTGCCGGCAGCAATACGTTCCTCCATTTGACTCAATTCAGCATCAGTCGAGCTCAGTAATAACTTAAAATAGCGCCACATAAGCTTGTCTGAGATAGACATAAGCTTACCAAAGGCATTGTCAGGTGTTTCTGTCAATCCAATAGCATTGCCCAATGATTTGGACATTTTTTCTTTACCATCAAGCCCCTCAAGTAGAGGCATAGTGAGAATTACTTGTGGCTCTTGGCCAAACTGCTCTTGTAAATAGCGGCCAAAAAGCAAATTAAATGTTTGATCAGTACCGCCCAATTCGATATCAGCATTAAGTACTACCGAGTCGTACCCTTGAAAAAGAGGATACAGTAATTCATGAAAACCAATCGACGTATTATTTGCAAGCCGTCGTGCAAAATCTTCTCGTTCTATAATTCTGGCAACCGTTGTTTTGGCACACAGCTTCACCATTTCTTTAACCGTAAGACTATCAAGCCACTCGGAATTATAGACCACCCTCATTTTATTGGTATCTAAAATTTTTCCTAATTGCTCAAAATAGGTTCGGGTATTATGTTGAATTTCTTCTTCGGTCAATGGTGGCCGCGTTTTCGATTTGCCCGTTGGGTCACCTATACGTGCGGTAAAATCACCGATAATAAAAATAATTTCATGGCCTAAATCCTGCAGCTGTCGCATCTTGCCAAGCACGACCGCATGCCCCAAATGAAGATCGGGGGCCGTTGGATCCATGCCCAATTTTATTTTTAAAGGACGGCCAGACTCAAGTTTTTTAATTAATTGTTCTTCAGGTACAATTTGCGCCGTACCCGTTTTTATAATTTCTAAGCTTTTTTTCAGATCGATCATAAACTCATTCCTTACACAGTTTTTTTACAGAATTCTTCACATGAATCCCACTACATGCAAAATACCGGTAGCAAGATAGGAAATGAGAAGACTCAATAACAACTTAATCGGTGGCGTCACAAAGAAAATAACAACAAAATAGAGTACCACCAAAAAAAGCTGATTATGCGTCATGTAATAAGCAAACCACCGTGGATTTAAAACCATCAAAAATTCAAAAAGACGAATAATAGAAAAAATAGCGGCTAGAACAATAGTCCAATAGATTATAAACGTAAGTACGGAAGCTATAGAAATAACCAATGAAGAAGCAGGAACTCCTCCTTGGCCAATCAGTGCAAAAACTTCTTGGCCCACTAACGCCAGATCAACAGTTAATGCAAGTAAGGCAAACATAAAATAACAGAATACGTCAGTAAAAAAAACAAGTCCTAGCTTAAGCCACCCACGAGGACTATAAATTATATTTGAAGGATTAACAGGACTATTTTTACCCCACCCAACACCAAAAAAAAGAAGGCACAACAGACCAATAAAATCCGCATGTTTAAAGGGATCAAGCGTTAAAAAACCTAATTCCTCCGGCGTATCATCACCCATTTTTTTAGCCATCCATGCCCGAGCATATCCGGCAATAGGCACTACGATTATATAGGCCAATAGCATCGAAACAGTGTGAATGATGTTTTTTGCGGTACCCAGTGTTAACATACAACCTCGGGGGTAAAAAAAGAGCTCTTTATAGCTCTATACTAGGTGAAAACACCAGAACGGTCAATCCAGCGGCCTACCATGAACAATAAAAAGCCTTTACTCGATACATTCTTGGCAATACTTTATTATACAAAAGTATGGTACGATCAAACTAAAAAACTCCCTTCAACAAAAAACAAAGAATTATCCGATGACCTATTTTCATTTTCTCAAGCAACAAGTAGCCGATTTTTTTCTTATCGTATTCATTGCAAGTCTTGCCTATGCCATCGCTACTTATTATGGTTTTAGAAATCCCATAGAATTGGCCCCCGAATTTTATTCGGCTCTTATTGGTGCTGCAATCGTTTATATTCTTCTGGGATCAGCATTACGTTACTTTGCCTTCAAAAAAGGCGCCTAAAACGATTACAAATCCACAATCTCTATTGTCAAACAGGATCCTCCTTTGTATATTGGTCTCGTTCAAAAAGAATGCAGCCAAAAAGGAGACTTTCTCGTGGCAAAAAACACTGTGCGACCACAAGCAAATCCGAGCACAAACATTGGTCAAGCTAAGCTTGCAAGCAGCCAACAAACCTCTATAGCCTGGTTTTATTATATCCTTCCCCCGATACTCCTTTCTGCCATAACGGTGCTGGTTTACTGGCCATCTATGCACTTCGCCTTTCAATTTGATGATGTGGCCAATATAACCAAACACTTTTCCATACGGCATAACACCTTCAGGGAACTTTTTATGACTGGATCACGATGGATTGCTTACTGGTTGAACGCAATCCATTTCAGCATTGGAAGGTTTGATCCATTTTCCTATCGAGTGGGAAACCTGATAATTCACACAACCAACGGGTTGCTCACCTTTTGCATAACGGCACTTGCGCTCACCAATTTAAAAAAAGAGAGTTTTTTCAAAAATAATGCACTGCTTATAGCAACAATCACCACGGCACTTTTCTTGCTTCATCCCGTGCAAACACAAACAGTTTCATATGTCATTCAGGGCGAGTTAGAAGGACTTGCCACGCTCGCCACCTTAAGTATGACCACGTGCTTTCTCGTATTTTGTCGCAGTCAATCAGTCTTCGTTAAAGGCATAGCCCTTCTCCTTTTATACATCTTCGGTTTTTTTTCCTGCTATACCAAAGAAATTGCCATTGTAGCACCTGCACTTATTGTAACCATTGACTGGTTTTTTATTGCACAAGGCCAATGGGTTTCATTTAAAAAACGGCTCTGGCTTCATGCGACAATTTTTGGCGAAGTCCTCTTTTTCTATCGCTCATGGTTTGGCTTTTTTAGCAATGCATTAACCCTAAAAAACGTTGCCTATAATAACATTGGAAACGTTTTGACACCCAATCCTACTGACAAAATTTTGCCCTATAGTTTTTTCATCTCACAGTTTAAAGTTATTCTCCATTACCTCTGGATTTTCATCTGGCCATTTTCTATGAGTGTCGAATATGACTGGGTTCTTTCGCGCGGCTTTTTTGCTCCCGACAGTTTCTTCCCCTTTTTAGGACTCATTCTTATTGGCTATAGCATAGTGCGCATGCTCATAAAAAATCATGCCAATCCTATCGCCTTTGGTTTTATCTGGTTTTTCATCTGCATTGCACCACGCTCAAGTATTATTCCCTCCTCTGAATTGCTCGTTGACTATAAAACGTATATGAGCTCACTCGGGTGGCTTTTTGTCATCGCTAGTGCATTAGTGGGGCTTTTTACAGCTCTAACAGAAAACTATACACCGTCATTTTTACACACTCCCGGCCTGAGCAGCATCACCTGCTCATTACTCCTGGCAATTCCTTTTGGAAGCGCAACTTTTTTGCGCAATCAGGTCTGGAGTTCTGGCGTTGAATTTTGGGGTAGCATTATTAAAAATGCACCAGGAAAAGCACGCGCTTATAACAACTATGGTGTTGAGTTATCACTTGGACAAAAAAAATATCGCGAAGCAATTCCTTATTTTAAAAAAGCTATCGCGATGGATAAAAAATACCCTGATCCTTGCAATAACTTAGCCGTCTGTTATGGTAGTTTAGAACGCATTGATGAAGCAATTGAAGCTCTCAAACAAGGGTTGGCCATCAATCCCTATTACCCTGAAGGATATAATAATCTTGCATCATTTCTGATACATAAAAAAGACTATGAGACGGCTAAAAAAGTATTGGCTACTGCTCTTAAACTACGCCCTTATTACGGCAAAGCATTTTTCAATCTCGCACGCGCCTGCATGGCACAAGGAGATAATGAAACAGCCTGCGAACATTTAAAAAGTGCATGCACCAAAGCAGATTTAGATACAGATATCGGTTTTGCCACCTGGGCACAACTGGCTCTGCAGGTAAAGAAATATGATGACGCCATTTTTGCCTATAAAAAAGTCCTTGAAATAAATCCTCAATACCCTGAAGCTGTATTCAATCTGGCTAATGCGTATCACTTAGCTAAACAGTTTCCCCAAGCGATCGCCCTGTATGAAAAGTTAGCACAACAAAACCCTCATGATTATAAGATCGCTTATAATATGGGCGAATCGTATTTCATGATGGGAAAACCGCAAGAGGCCCTGGTTACGTTTCAAGCATTACGGCAACACAATGTCTCGTTCCCTCATCTGAGTCTCCGCATAGCCAGTTGCCTGGAGAAACTAGGCCAAATAAGTCAGGCACGGACAGAATTACAACAATGCATTACGAGTTCTAACAGCAATCCTGATATAAAAAGGCTTGCGCAGAATGAATTGGCAAAATTAAGAACGGCAAGCTAAGCCTTACTTACGCGCCACCAAGGTAATTCCCAAAAAAGCACGGGCAAACACATTGCGACACAGTTTTTTGCGCAACGCCAAACTCATGCAAGCGATTATTTTTTCGCATAATCGCACCAAAAATAAGGGTAAGCGAACAAAGATCCCTTTCCCCCCCGCATAAAAAACAAAATGAGTAAATCCTACCGAACGGAAAAGAGACTCAAGTTCCGTCAGCGTATATTCTTTCAGATGAAATCCCATTGCCATATCATCAAAATAACGGGAAATATCATGGGGCCCGGTAAATTTATTGGGCGTCACACAAATATAATGCCCGCCCGGCTGCAACACTCGATAGACTTCTTGCAGCTGTGCAATAGCATCCTCAGGATGTAAATGTTCCATAAGCTGGTAACTGTAGGCGAGAGTAACCATAGCTGGCTCGAGTGGTATATCGACGCCATTTTGAAGAATAAGTAACTGGGTATTCTCGGCAAAGACTACTCCCTTGGCTATCTCGGCACTTACATCAACGGCATAGACTTTTTTCACCCGTGGCGCCATGGCACATGAAAGAGCACAGTCACCCGCACCAATCTCCATAACTACCGTAGCCTGAGTTAAAAAACGCTTGAGCAATCCAAGCTGCCAAGATATAGTCCGCACCCGCTGCTGGGCATTCTCTTTGTTCGTCAATTGAGGGTGATCATATATCTCACGAAAAAGCTGGTCGTACACCTGGCTATATAACGCTGATCGCTCATGTACTAGAGCATTCTTAAGTTTATTTGCCAGCGTTTTTTCCAATTCATAATGCACCCGCAGGCGCTCAGGAGTTCTTAATTGCATACTAACCCTTTTTAAATAAGACAAAGTCTGGGCAACTTTGACCACAACCTGCTTTGCCAGTAAACTTAAACAAGTAGGGCAAATACGAGATTTTAAGGTAAGGTAAATCGCATGGAAAATCGTTACGAGCATACTAACTGGGAAAAAAAATTCCAGGAACAATGGGAAAAAGAAAAGACCTACAACCGAGAAAACAATCCGGGACCCGCATATTCCATCGACACGCCACCTCCCACCGTCTCGGGATCTTTACACATAGGACACATTTTTTCCTACACACAAACGGATATTATCGCTCGCTATAAACGCATGAATGGCTTTTCCGTCTTTTATCCTTTTGGTTTTGATGATAATGGTCTTGCCACTGAACGCTTTGTCGAAAAGAAATGCAAAGTACGCTCTCATGAACTGGGGCGTACCAACTTTATAAACCTGTGTCTTAAAGAAACAGCCGAAACCGAAAATCAATTTAAAGAGCTCTGGCAGCGCATGGGCCTTTCGGTAGATTGGGTATCTTGTTACTCAACCATATCCGACCCTGTCCGCCGTCTCTCACAATCCTCATTTCTCGATTTATATAAAAAGGGTTTTATTTCTCGTAAACACGCACCCGCACTCTATTGTCCTACCTGCAGGACCACCGTCGCTCAGGCAGAACTCGATGATGCAGAAAAACCATCCTTTTTTAATGATATTGTATTTAAAGATTACCAGGGAAACAATCTTATTATCAGCACGACGCGCCCTGAATTACTCCCTGCTTGTGTTGCCCTTTTTTATCACCCTAGCGATAAACGTTATATGCATCTGGCAGGAACACCAGCTACCGTTCCCGTTTTCAATTTCTCAGTTCCTGTGCTTACCGATGATAAAGTTGATATGGAAAAAGGTTCCGGCCTTGTTATGTGTTGCACATTCGGCGATAAAACCGATATATTTTGGTTTAAAAAATATAGTCTACCCTACAAACAAGTACTCGGGCTTAATGGCCGCATGACGCAACAAGCGGGAATTTTGTCAGATCTTTCGGTTAAAGATGCCCGCATAAAAATTATAGAAGAACTTATTGCACAAAACCTCCTTGTCGGGCAAAAGGAAATATCGCACTCGGTAAGCATTCATGAACGCTGCAAACATGAAATAGAATTTCTCATGCTCTCCCAATGGTTTATAAATATCTTAGAGCACAAGCAAAAATTCTTAGAATTGGCCGAAAAAGTTGAATGGCATCCCGCCTTCATGAAATCCCGCTACAAAGATTGGGTGGAACATTTAGGTTGGGATTGGTGTATTTCACGCCAACGCTTTTTTGGCATTCCTTTCCCCGTATGGCACTGCGCCGACTGCGGCCATGTAATTTTGGCCGATGAACAATCGTTACCCGTCGACCCACAAGAAAAAGCATATGCGGGAAAATGCTCTCAGTGTGCTGGCAGTAACATCACGGGCGATACTGATGTAATGGATACCTGGAATACTTCCTCAATTACACCATATATCTGCGCAGAATTAGCCACGGGAAAACAAGTCGCTTTCAGCACTACCCCTACAGCCGAGTTGTTGCAATTTCTTCCTATGAGCATGCGTCCACAGGCTCATGATATTATCCGCACTTGGGCTTTCTACACCATTGTAAAATCATTTATGCATAATAATATTATTCCCTGGAAAAATATTATTATTTCAGGTCATGTATTAAGCGATGCAAAAGAAAAAATATCAAAATCTCAGGGAAACAGCGCTATTACTCCGGAAAACATTCTCAATAGTTTTCCCGCCGACGCCATTCGCTTTTGGACTGCTTCAGGAAGATTGGGACACGATGTCGCCTTTTCAGAAAGCCAACTTAAAATTGGTTTACGTTTAGTTACAAAAATGTGGAATGCCTTCCGCTTTACCAAAGAACATGTTGCTGAATTAAAAACCCCGCAAATACTCCCAGAGGAGTTTGGTACAATCAATGAGTGGCTACTCCAACGAGTAAGCGACACCTTTGTTGAATACCAAAAATATCTGGAAAACAATGAATTTAGCTTAGCCCTCGAACCTCTGGAAAAATTTTTCTGGCATGATTTTTGCGACAATTATTTAGAACTAGTAAAGCATCAACTCTTTAATCCACACGAATATACAGCAGCAGAAGTCTATGCCACTCGCTGGACACTCTACCACGTTGGTTTGCGCATCCTGCAAATGTATGCGTCCTACATGCCCTATATAACAGAGGCGCTGTATGAATTGTTATACAAAAAACAGCTAAGTATTCCATCGATCCATCAAACACGTTTTGAAAAGCAACAGACAGAATATGCGTTTGATGAAAGTAAAAAACTGACCGATACTGTTATCATGCTCGTATCTCGCATACGCACACTCAAAACAGAACAACAACTGTCACTCAAGACGCCACTTGAAGTACTCACGATAGCAAGCAATAATGATGCGCTAGTAGCCAACTTTAAAAAGCTGGAAAAAACTATTCGCGGTGTCACGCAAGCACAAGAAATTCGCTATGAGGTGGGCCCAGAAAAACCGACAGCTATACATAAAAAAGATGAACTATTTCGGGCCTTTGTATATATAACAGCAGATACCATTTCACCACAGGTTTTTTAAAAAATAGACTCACATAAGCCCTGAAAAAGACTCTTTTTTAAAGAGACTTCAAAAAAAAAACAAAGTGGCGCTATACTAATTCATGTATAACGCCACTTTTAAAAAATAAAAAAAAGGATTATTGTTATGATCGAAATAACCAATGACCAAACTGCGGTTGATGTAAAAATTGGCGATTTAAAAAAGGACGCACAGTATCTTTTGGATCTTATCAATTACGCCGATTTCGATCTGCATATTTTCCTCACAACCCCCGCTAAAATACAAGAATTCAATAAAGAATTTCGCGGCAAAGATGCGGCAACTGATATTCTTTCATTCGCCTACTACCCAGATTTAAAGCCAGGACAACGCATCACCCTTCCTTTAACAGATCCTGATGCACAAGATGAAAAATATCTTGGCGATATCGTCATCTGTCCTGAATTTGTTAAAAACGATCTGCCAAACTGGAAACCCGAATCTTTTGAGCAACACATGCAGGTATTATTGGTCCATGGCGTATGCCATTTGCTTGGCTACACCCATGATACGGAGAAAAATGAAACAATAATGCAGGCTCAGGAGAAGGCATTGCTGGAAAAAGTACGGGCACAAAACTGAGTAATGCTCTTTTTTTAGTCCTACTTACCAGGAAAACAACATATTTTTGACCACAGCATATCCTAGGGCTGTCGCACAAAGGCCTCCAACCACAGAAATAGCAATATTGACGCATGCTCCTGTAACATGCCCTTGTTGCAACAACACCACCGTTTCACCACTAAAAGCGGAAAAAGTGGTAAAACCTCCTAGAAAACCGGGCATCAAAAAATAATATACTCGTTTATCCATACATTCTTTATGCACATAGGCCAGAACTATGCCGGCACAAAAACAGCCAACCACGTTAACCAGCACCGTACCAAGTGGCAACCATTTTAGCGATTTGTTAAGTCCTGAGAATGCAAAACGGCACATACCTCCCACACCAGCACCAACAAAAACAAGTAAGGTATTAAACATACACAATCTCCCGCCAAGTAGCTACTGTTTTTTTGATAAAAACGACAGCGCATGCCGCATCATCTGATCAAATGACTCCTGCTTGCCCTTACAAGCCTCACGCACATAACTCATAGCACCAGAAATTTCTGTGCGCGAATAATTGAGCGTCTGAAGTACTTGTGCCACTTCATGCCAACGCTCGTCGACTTTGGCTCCTTCAAAAGATGCACCCGTCACCATCAATTTGGCAACTTTATGCTTCAAGTGAACGATAATCTGCTCAGCTTTCTTTTCACCAATACCTGATACTGAACTCAACGCCCCTTCATTACCCGATTGCACCGCTTCAATAAATGGAGATACTCCTAAATCGGCAAGTACCGCCAGTGCTAATTTTGGCCCAACACCAGAACAACTGATCAACAGCAAGAAAACGGTACGCTCGGCTTCTGTAATAAAACCAAACAGTGAAGGGCCTTGTTCCTGATTCCAATGTAAATGGGTATACAATTGTATTTTTTGATCAAGAGTGAAGGCGGTCTCGCGTGCAACCACAACTGCAAAACCAATACCCCCGACATCAATTACTACCAATTGCGTTGAAAGTGATTGCACGGTACCTGAAAGAGAGGCTAACATTTTTTTCCTTTCATAAAACCCCCAAAACTATACAGCCTCCCTTAGTTAAACCAAAAAAGGCAAGAGGAGCAAGAGCTACGCAATAAAAAAAGAATAAATGCCATTTGCCATGCTCAATTTTTATTGACAAGTAGAAATGATCACTGGTAGCATAAAAATAGAATAGCTTTAAAAAACCGCTCGTTTTTTTGAAATAATGAAAGGTTTTATAATGGATTTCAAAAAATTCATATTGCTAGGCATCCTTTTGTGCTCAGTAGTACCTACTGAGGCGCGACTCGTCATTGTGTTTAATGAAAACTACAATCAAGAACAAACAAAACTACTCTCTAAGATTTTGAAAGTAGCGCTTAGCATTGAGAAAGTAGACTCGCTCCCGCTATACATTAACGAACAAAGCAAAATAAAAGACATTCTGCCTGAGGACCTTGTACTCTATGTTATCGGGACATCATATATACACGAAGGGAAAATTCTCAGAGACTATTTTTTTAATAAAGAGCGCTATGATGCCGTGAGACAAAAAACTCCTCACGCGGTGATTGTAGATATTGACTTTGAGTCACCTGCTCCCGATTTTGATGAACATATAACCAGCGAAAACCCACAATCAGGCATTTTGCTTGGACAAAGCAAAGAACAAAAAATTATTATTCGTCTTGTGGCTCGACAAAAAATCATAGAAGGATCACTCATATCCTATTTACCACACTCTTCATGGAATCAAGAAAATCTAACAAAACTCAGCTCTATTATTACACAAATAATACCTACTAAAATAATAGCTACTAAAAAAATGGAAATCCAAGCCGCGTCACAGGCTGGATCCTCATCACAAGAGAAACAACCCATAAAGGCGGCAAACTTAGCAAAAAGCTCGGAAAAGGAAAAAATGACACCCTATAACCTGCAAGAAACCTCTTTTTTAAAAGATCAATCACAGAGTCCCGTTAGAGACGCTGAACCGAAGGCTCATACTATTTTGCGCTCCATACATCTACAACTACAAGATTTAGCTCGCACCACAAATTTGGACCCTGCCGATAAGCAAATAGTGGATAACTTATTGGGTGTATTTGCCTCACAAGCTGGCCCCTCACAGCCAAAGAAAGCTGAACAACCTCAACTTCCCGCAGAACCATTCAGGGAATCAACCAAAGAGATATCTTACCAAATCCCAACTCTAGCACCTGCCAAAGATCTACCCTTCACACGCGCCAACGCCAAAGCACAATTTCAATTAGATAATTACTTCCAACAAAGACCCCATGCACGTGCATTCGAACTACCAATACGAGAAACGGTAAAAGATAAACTTTTTAAAATCCACCAAGCCGGTGAAAAAATAACTCAAGAGGAAATTTCCCAAGCTATCAATGAAACTGACAAACAATTTCAATCTCTTTTTTAGGAGTCATTATGAAGAAATATAGTATTTTTTCGCTCTTGATAATAACAAATCTGGCCATGCATGCCATGTATCAGCAAGGTAGAGGGGCTAACACCTATCCACTCTACCAACAGAACATTCCTGGCAACCAAGCCCCCCGCCCTATTGATCGTCGTTATTTAACAATAGACCCTAAAGCAACCCAGATAACTCCTGTACAGCAACAAATGCCTCAACGTCCAGCGGACATAAATAAGGCTGCAAGAGGATTTTTTGTCATGATGCGCACACAATTAGAAGCAATGATACAAGAACCAGAACTCAGCAATGATAATAAAGAACTGGCACGTAGAATAATCGAGATTTTACCAGAAACCGCACAGGAAAATAAGCAAGGCAATTATATATCTGAAAGCCCTACAACAAGCAGCCGATAGGACAAAAAACTTAAAAAATGTGGCAATCCTTCTTTTTGGAGGCCGCACAACCCAAAAAGAGCTTAGAACGGGATCTTAATTTGACAATTAAGACCTCTGTGGTACATTTCTAGGTACATAACGATCTTTAACGTAATTCGTGCGGGAATAGCTCAGTTGGTAGAGCGTTGCCTTGCCAAGGCAAAGGTCGCGGGTCCGAGTCCCGTTTCCCGCTCCATCTTCTTTTAGAACACCCCCCCAGATTCTGAAAAAGCACCACGTACCCAGCTGGCCAAAAGAGCAAAAAAAAGACAAAAGTAGCCACAAAAAGCAAAATGCTAAAATAAATTAAGAATCTAGTAAAATAGGGTCAAAAATACATGAAATCACTGATGGAAGAAGCCTCAACTGTAGCAAAAGCACTCGAAAAAGCTTGGGCACGCGCTGGCAATCCACGAGAATTTACCGTCAAGGTACTTGATAAACCTGAAAAAAATTTTTTTGGTTTTACCACTAAATCTGCAAAAGTAGCCATTCTTTTTGAAGAAGAAGTTGCATCGCGCGGCCAACATACATCATCGCGCTATCAAGATCGCTCTCAAAGCCAACAGCGCCCACAACAAAAAACAATCCCTGTACAACAAAAAAGATTTGAACACGCTCCAGAACGCACGCAAGAACGCGCCAGAAGAAATTTACAAGAACAACAAACACAAGCTACACTCCAAACAACTCAAGCGAAGACACAACAAGCAACACAAACGCCTAAAAAAGTACATGAACCTGTCTGGACTCCTGAGCGCGTTGCTTTTGTACGTCAGTGGATTGGAGATATGCAAAAAGCTATGAATCGCGCTGATATAAGCTGCGATATCAGTACGGATCGCAATGCAATACGCATTCTTTTTCAAAAACCACTTTTGGAAGATATAGAACAAGAAAAACAGCTTTTTAGAAGCTGGGCATATTTGATTATGCAAACACTGCGACACACCTATAAACAGCAGTTCAGGCATATTAAAATTATTCTCAAAAGCTCCGTATAAGCGAGCCTCAGGGGGACTGGGACACGCTCATTAGGCTCAAAAAACCTGCAAAGATTAGTAATGGAGAAAGCGCGTTGCGTTCTTTTTTAAAAAAGAACAGTCGATGTATTTGTGCAGAGTAACACGGAAAGTACTGAGAATGGTTATGGCTATTCATATACTACATACTGATACCATTGTTGCTTTGTGCACACCACAAGGCAGCGGTGCTTTAGCTCTCATACGCATTTCTGGTGATAATGCGCTCATTGTGGCCGATGCAATGAGCTCTCTTGCGTCCGGAAAAAAATTAACTGTTTTGCCGACGCATACTATTCACTTGGCGCATATCATCGATGATACCGATACAACGATAGACCAGGTTTTATTGCTTCTTATGTGTGCACCAAAAACATTCACCGGGAATGATACCGTTGAAATTACCTGCCATAATAACCCCTTTATTATTCAAGCTATTATAGAGCAAGCAGTTGCTCATGGAGCACGGCTAGCGCAGCCAGGAGAGTTCAGCAAACAAGCTGTGCTTAATAATAAGCTCGATTTGGTTCAGGCAGAGGCTATCAATGAAGTCATTCACGCCAACACACACGTTGGTTTAAAAAAAGCACTCGCTCAATTGCAGGGTACTTTATCTGCCGAACTCGTAACCATAGAAAAATTACTTCTTAAAGCACTTATGTTATCTGAAGCAAGCTTTGAATTTTTAGATGAAGAATCACTCTTTGATGTTCAAATACACGAATGCATAAAAAAAATTTCATCCATGATCATCGCTATTAAAACACAATTTGATCAACAACAACAGATCAGACAAGGATTTCGCATTGCGCTTATCGGTTCGGTAAACGCCGGCAAATCGTCTCTCTTTAATGCACTTTTGAAAAAAGAGCGTGCTATTGTAACACCAATAGCAGGCACCACCCGCGATACGGTAGAAGCAGGACTGTACCGCCATGGTACCTATCTTACTCTGGTAGACACAGCAGGATTGCGCATTACGCAGGACGTCATCGAACAAGAAGGTATTAAACGATCCTGGCATGAAGCAGCATTGGCAGATATCATACTTCTGGTTGATGACCACTCAAAAATACCGCATAACCAAGAACAAGAATGGTATGAAAAATTAAAAGCTGAATACAGACACAAAATCATCATTGTTCACAATAAATGCGATCAGGAAATATCCACCAATAAAAATTATAAAGCGCCGGCCTCTGTGGCAGAAAAAGTAGATAACGGCATTGCCATTTCATGCACACAAAAACAAGGTATTGATCTAGTAGAAAAAGAGATAGCACAAAAAATCAATGCTCTTTTTGAAAAAGATCAGGCTCCTTATTTACTCAATCAACGTCAATTCACCTTAGTGCTCGAAGTAGAAAAAAAACTTGCAACAGTCACACACCAACTAGCTGCACAACAAATTCACTATGAGCTTATTTCATATCATCTAAAGGATGCGCTCAGTGCAGCCGCTGAATTGACCGGTAAAACAATACAAGAACAGATGTTTAATGAAATTTTTTCTACTTTTTGCGTAGGAAAATAAATTTAGTGGGGTCTAGGGTATGAAGAAAGTAATAATTTTCACTTCAGGTGCAGCCGGCGGCCAACCATCAGTAACAAGTGCTCTCAAACACTCGCTAAAAGAAGAATATTCTGTAGTAACCACCGACATTTTTACTGAGGTACTTTCAGCGCTTGATCCAATCCACAAGCGTGGTCCCAACAATCTGTATAACTGGCCGTTACAACACAATTGGCATTGGTTAATCAACAATATTCTCGTTCCTACAGGAATCTATTATTATCGATTCCGTAGAAAAAAAATCATTTCACTAATCGAAGCATATTTACGAAAAGAACGGCCCGCTGCTGTTATTTCCGTTATCCCCATCATAAACTATGAGATTATGGCAGCAGCAAAACAATTCAATATACCTTTTATTGTTTTTTCGGCCGACCCTGATCCTGCCGTTTATTTGAATGGCATACAGAATCCCGATTATCACAATTTTTTCCTCGCACTACCTTTTTATGATGAACAAATAGAAACAGTACTCATAGAACATCAAATCCCCGATATCCAAGTTATCATCACCGGCTACCCAGTCCGTCCTGAATTTACTCACACCAAAAATAAGCCGGAAATTCGCCAAAGATTTAATATTCCTGAAAACAAACCGGTTATTTTAGTACTTCTTGGTTCTCTTGGCGCAGAAACACTTCCTGACTTCACTAAACAAATATATAAATTACCTACTGCAGCCCACGTAGTGATTTGTGTTGGCAAAGCGGAACACTTAAAAGAAAAAATAGAACAAATTCCGATGCCATCGCACATAAGTACGACAGTATTGGGATTTACCGACGCCATCGCAGATCTTATGGCTGTGTCTGATTTATTTGTCACCAAATCAGGATCGGTAAGCGTTGCCGAAGCTCTTTATATGAATCTCCCCATGTTGCTTGATGCTACTTCTGAAATATTAATGTGGGAAGAATTTAATCATTATTTCTTGAAAAAACACCACTGGGGAGACTCTATAACCAATGCGGATGACATTTCCCAAGAAATCACCACACTATTACTTGATAAGCGTAACCTAGAGTTAATAAGTAGCAATATTAATGCGCTTGAGAAAAAGCATGGGGGCGTAGCAATAAAGCAAATTATCGATCAGCTTACTGCTGGACGCTCCTCAAAAATTCCTGTCATGGTCTATTTGTCGTAAACTTTTTTATAGACTTTAGGGTAACAGCTTCACTAGAACGGGTCAGATAATACCATCGCGACATTAGAAAAAAAAGATGGTGGAAAAATAATCAAACAAATTAAAATAATCAAACAAATTATAGATCAACTTATTGACCAGAATACGGCTTCATCGTTGCAATAATCACAAAAAACAGATCCTCTTGTAGCTCACCAGCTCTATATGTCCTATTCCCCGAATAATAGAGAGCAACATAACGCCTTCCAATCATCACCTTTCAACAATCTATATTAATAATTGAAATTATAGATAAGATTTTATTACTATAAGGAAGGCTTGGTGTAATAAAAAAATACACAAGCTAAAAAAAAGGGGACTTAGGGATGAAAAAAGTTATCATATTTACTTCCGGCGCCGCCGGCGGACAAGCCTCCATCACTGACGCGCTCACAAAGGAACTTTCAACTAATTATACAGTAACGTCCATATCATTTTTTTACGAGCTTCTTGCGCCACTGGATATTGCACACCGAAACAATGCTGAAGGAATGTATAATTGGATAGCGCTGAAAAAATGGAATTGGTTTATTAATAATGTTTTTTATAATTTAGCAATGCACTATTATAGTCTCCGCCGTAAAAAAATTTTGAGTATTATTCGTGAGTATCTTATAAAGGAAAAACCCACCGCGCTTATTTCCGTTATTCCCTTTGTAAATAACGAAATCCTTCACGTGAGCAAAGAACTAAATATTCCCTTTTTGCTATTTTCAGCAGATCTTGACCCCGAAATATACCTTTTCAATATTAAAAATCCCAACTACTCGCATTTTTATCTAGGTTTACCTTTTTTTGATGAAAGCTTCAAAACACTTTTGGCAAAACACCAAATACCGCAGCACCAAGTTCTTACCACTGGCTATCCGGTACGCACCGACTTTTTAAAACCAAAAAATAAAAAACAGATAAAAAAACGGTTTTCCATACCTCATAACAAACCAATCATTCTGGTACTGTTAGGATCGCAGGGAACCCAAACACTCCCCGCTCTTATTAAACAGATATACCAAATAAGTACCCCAGCCCATGTCGTAATATGTACTGGTAAAGCTGAGCATCTGGCAAAAAAAATAAATAAAATAATAGTTCCACCCCATATCAGCAGTCAAATTATTGGCTATACCCATCACATTGCCGACCTTATGGCTGTTGCTGATCTTTTTGTTACTAAATCGGGTTCGGTAAGCGTTGCTGAGGCACTCTATATGCACTTACCAATGCTTTTGGATGCGACCTCAGAAGTCCTTCTCTGGGAACAATTCAATCATGAGTTTATTAGAAAAAATCATCTAGGAAGCTCAGCCCATAGTTTTGAAGAAATTATACCTGAAATTGAGGGATTATTACTTGATAGACGCAACCTACCTCTCTTGAGAAGTAACATGAAATTATTAGAGAAAAAAAATGGAAGTCTACAAGTTAAGCGTATCATTGATCAAATAACTGCAACCCATCCGATAACTCGCCTAAAACAAGTTATCTTTGCATAAAAGAGACAAAAAAGGGGCACATTTAAAAAATGCGCCCCATAAGATTTACATAACCACAAGGGTTTGTGATCAATTTTTAGGCATTGATAATACGAATTTCATCACGACGATTTGGCCATTGTTGCTCTCTGTCGCCAGTTACCGGCTTACCGTTAACAATGGCAGGAATTTCTTTACCGCGACCAACAACTTTGATGTCATCTTGCGGAATACCAGCAGCAATTAAACGATCGCATACTGCTTTGGCACGTTTTTCTGATTTTGCCAAGTTATAGACAGCTGAACCGGCTGAATGGCAGGCATGGCCTTCAACAAGCACAACTGGTTTAGATCCGGCTTTCTCAGCGCGAGCAAATTCTTTTTTAACCAAGTCGATATCAAAGGAAACACTTTCCTCTTGATCATCGCGAACCACATGGCGATCAAAATCAAAATAAACCACTTTAAAGCCAGCAGCAGCATCTGATTCATTTGTCCAGGCGTAATCTTGTGCGCTCACAGTAGCCTCTTGAACTCCCTTAGCATCACTTTGAGCCAAGTTAAATTCATTTACATCTTCATCGAAAAAGTTTTTTGCTTGCATATCAGCAACCGGGATATCTACTTGAGCTACTTTAGCTGAATGTCTCTTACCATGCTCCGCTTTTTTGCTTTTTTTGCCACAACCAGACAATGCTACTAAAATGATAAGCAAACAGAAATATTTTTTTTGCATAATCTTTCCCATTTTTTTAAGAAAAACAAAACTATTTACAGAACTTTCGAGCCTTTTTCTTCAATTTCCTACTATTTCAACCGAATATTGGGTATAGTAGTAGAAGATAGATGATCAGTATATCTCAAAAAACAAGAAGCGCAATGCCAAGTTGCTACACCCAGAAACCGAGGAACAATGAAAAAAATTTTAATAAATGAAAATTCTTGGCAAACACGTGTCGCTATCACAGAGAATGACAAGCTTCAAGGAGTCTATTTTTCTTCGCATGCCATTCAAACTTTAGAGCGCGCATATTTTAAGGGAACTGTCACCAAAGTTTTGCCCGGAATTCAGACTGCCTTTGTTGACATTGGACAAGAAAAGGCTGGTTTTTTACACATTTCCGAAATCGACCGCGAATTAGCCATCGAGCGCATCAGCAAAACAAGCCAACTTGATGAAGAAGTGCGCATTAAACGCGAACAGATTGATATCAATAAAATTCTTAAAGAAGGCGAGCCGATTTTAGTGCAGGTCAGCAAAGAACCCGTTTATGAAAAAGGTGCTAAGCTGACCACGTGTTTTACCCTGCCCGGCCGTTTTATTGTTCTTATGCCAAATATTCCACGTATTGGGGTGTCGAAAAAAATTGAAGATCGCGATGAACGCGCTCGCTTAAAAGAAATTGTACAAAAAAACCTTCCTGAGGGTATGGGCGCAATTATAAGAACAACCAGCGAGGGGAGAGGCGAAAAAGAAATCAGTAAAGATATCGCCTTTTTGGTAGAAACATGGCATGAAATCACTGCCAAGTACGCGACCGCCCAGCCCCATGAAAAATTATATGTCGATCTAGATATGCCACTGCAAATCGTGCGCGACCATCTTGATGAAAATGTGTCGGCCATTATTGTCGACAACGCGGAACAACAAAAAAAACTATACCGCTTTATGAAAACCGTCGCGCCTGAATTTTCTCACATAGTTATGCATTATGATGAAAAAACACCACTTTTTGAACATTTTGGCCTGGAAAAACAGATTGAACAAGCTCTAGAAAAAAAGGTGCCCCTTAAATCGGGCGGTTCGCTTATTATCGAATCAACTGAAGCAATGACGGTCGTCGATGTAAATACCGGCAAGTTCGTTGGTAAAACCAATCTTGAAGAGACCATTTTTAAAACCAACATGGAAGCCGCGGAAGAAATTGTTCGCCAGCTGCGCTTGCGCAATATTGGCGGTCTCATTGTTATTGACTTTATCGACATGGGAATACTGCCAAACCGCCAAAAATTGTTCAAATTCTTCGAAAAAACACTCAAAGAACGGGATAAATATCAATCAGTTGTTCTGAAAGTATCAGAATTTGGCCTGGTACAAATGACCCGCAAACGCGTCGGTACTACTTTGATTCAACAATTGACCGATGATTGTCCCTGCTGTAAAGGACTTGGGGTTGTTAAATCTATCGAGGAAGAATGCTATGCACTTTTACGTGGGGTTAATTATGAGCTCAAAACAGGAAAATTGGGAGCGCAAATAGCTATTCAGGTGAACCCACAAATGCTCACACAGCTGACTGATATCGAATACAATGCCATCTTGGGATTGGAAAAAAATTATGGCTGCAAAATTACCCTTGTAGCACAAAAAAGCTTCAAGTTAGGGCAGTACAAAATCGAAAAAAAATGATATCATATCTCACAAAGTAAGTTATCTTTTCTTCTCGGCTCCTTGCGAGTTCTGACAGGAAGACTCCTGGTATCCGTATTAAACAGGTTCTTTTATTCTCGCAGGCATTAGTGAAAGGGCAGCAATGTCACAAACAACATCTGTTCTTGATAATCATCCTACCTATCAAGCAACCATTGGTATCGAAGTACACGTTCAATTAAACACTAAAACCAAGATTTTTTGTTCATGTGCTAACCAGGTTATCAAGAAACCAAATGAGAATATCTGTCCTATTTGCGCAGGGCATCCTGGCGTATTACCCGTACTCAATAAACAGGTAGTTAATGATGCCATATTGACCGGTCTTGCCACGAACTGCACTATTGCAAGCCACTGCCAATTTGCACGTAAACACTATTTTTATCCCGATTTGCCTAAAGGGTTTCAAATAACCCAAAGCGATCAACCTATTTGTGTTAACGGGTATATCCCCATCAGGCTTGAAGATGGCAACATCAAAAAAATTCGTCTCATGCGTATTCATATGGAAGAAGATTCTGGTAAAAGTATTCATATACCCGGTGGTAATGAAAGTTTTGTCGACCTCAATCGCGCAGGAACACCGCTGCTTGAAATTGTCAGCCAGCCCGATATAGCCAATGCCTATGAAGCTAAAGCATATCTAAAAACACTACATGCTCTTGTACGCTATCTAGATGTCTGCTCGGGCAATATGGAAGAAGGCGCTTTCCGCGCGGATACTAATATCTCCGTAAAGAAAAAAAATACTGAGAAACTCGGCACCCGCGTTGAACTAAAAAATATTAACTCATTCAAATTTATTGGCGATGCCATTGAATATGAGATTGAGCGCCAAATTGGCGTGCTTGAAAATGGTGAAAGCATCCGCCAAGAGACCCGGCTTTGGGACTCTAAAGATAAAAAAACCATTGCCATGCGTACCAAAGAAGAAGCCGCAGATTATCGCTATTTTAATGAGCCTGACATCCCGCCACTTTCTATAGATACTGCTTGGATTGAAAGCATTAAAAAAAATATGCCTGAATTACCGTATGAACGTTTTGAACGATTTATTACTAAACTAGGGCTCACTCCCTATGAAGCAGAGATTCTTATTGAGGATATGCCTTTGGCAGATTACTTTGAAGCTGCCAATAAATTAAGCTCTAGCAAACTAGTTATCAATTGGATCTTGCGCGACCTTATGGGCTATATCAAAGAACAAAAAATTGCCCTTGCCGAATGCAAAGTTACCCCAGAAAAATTGGTAGCTCTCATTACCCTGCTTGAGCAAGGTAAAATAAATAATTTAGCAGCGAAAGAAGTTTTTGAGGTTGTTGCGCAAACAGGACACGATCCTCTGGCCATAGTAAAAGAACGTGGTCTTGAGCAAGTGGGCACGGTAGAAGATTTGGAAAAAATAATCAAGGAAATTATCGCCACCAATGCCGATCAAGTTGCTTTGTATAAATCGGGCAAAGATAAGATATTTGGTTTCTTTGTTGGCAAAGCGTTGCAAAAGATGGCTGGAAAAGCTGATCCAAAGCTTATCAGCGAGTTATTTAAAAAATATTTGGCATAATTTATTTTTATACATCAATCATAAACAGCGCCGCAAAACAATGATTAAGAAAAACACGTATTTGGCATTGTCTATAGTAGTGATCAACACTGCTACAAACATGTTTGGTTCATTCAATTTTTATGTACAGGCAAATTATCCGCAACCGTACTGTATCTTTACTCAACCAGCGTGCAACGTAGCAATTTCATATTCCTCCTTTCGCCCATCGCCCGTTCACCGCGCACCAACGCCTATCCGCCCGGCAGTTTCCTATGCACCAGCACCATGCATGCCAGCCTACTTGCTTGATGACGTCGATCGCTCACTAGCAGAATTGGCAAACTACACTGTTCCTAATTTTTGCACTCAACAACCAATCATTTACCAACAAACATGCTGGTATGCATTGCGGGATATGCAAGAATTGGCATACCAAATTTCGCACAACTGGTATAGCTTCATAGATGAACACGGGGCCTATATTCACTGCCCATACAACGTGAGCTTCACCCCAAACCCAAACTTCTATCTCAATTCAATTTTGAACAATTTGGCACGCATTAAAAGTGTTGCGAGCATGCCGCATTGTACCTACCCAGCTACTGGGCACTTTCAAACTGTTGCAATCTACATCAACCAAGATCTGCGTACGATAGCCACTATTACCGATGTATACACTGGCTCTTATCGCAACCTACGCGCACTTGAGGATATCACTTTTTATCTAGACCGCATTGCCAGAAATTTTGAAAGCCTTGCCTACTGTTAGTAAGACACTTAAACACACATAACAAATCACTCATCCCCTAACAAATAAAAAATAACTAAGCAGGATATTTTTCATATAACACGTGGGAAATATTCTGCTATTTTGGTGCGTAAATACTTTTGGGCATTATTAAATAATTCAAATAACCTATTTACTCTGAATAATAATTTGTGCTAGAAAAAAGAATAATTGTATCTTATATCCTAAAAAGGAGTCGCCATGTTAAAAAACTGTCACTACGATCAAGTCAAACTACTATATAAACTCAGCAAAACGGCATGGTTCATCGAGCAACATGCAAAAGCTAACGCCCAAAAAGAAAACAACGCAGCTTGCATAGCATTACTGGAAAATCTTGAAAAAGATTTAAAAAAATATGTCGATCAACTAGACACCTTAGTATGCAAAAAGTAACTCACATAAACACCATCACGCAAAAAAGTCGTCATCTCGTGAAGAAATATACTAAGAGCCTTTTTGTATTTCACCGTGACTTACGCCTTGATGATAACAGCGCCCTACACGCCGCACTAGAACAATCAAAATCAGTTATGCCCTGTTTTATCTTTGATCCGCGACAGATCGGCGCAAGCAATGAGTTTAAAAGTAACAATGCACTACAATTCATGATCGAATCGCTTCAAGATCTTGAAGCGCAGCTCGCACAACAAAAAGTGCGTCTTTATATTTTTTATGGCATCACCGAAGATATCGTGACGCAACTGCTGGCAAGAGAAAAAATTGATGCCGTTTTTTGCAATCGCGATTACACCCCTTTTAGTCTCAAACGCGACGAGGCTATTTCCCATGCGTGCCGTCAGCTCGGGGTAGTATTTGAATCATACGCAGATACCTTGCTGCATGAGCCGGAAGAAATTCTCTCACTCTCGGGAACCCCATATACCATTTTTACCGCATTTTTTAAAAATGCCGTACAGAAGTCAGTAGCTGAACCTAAAAAACTACCCCGCATTCTTGCCGTATCTTTTTACACAAAACCGTGTGCGCTTGAACAAACGCAAACGTCCTATGAAAAAGTAGTTGCACACGATGCCTTCAATAAAAAAATACACGTGCATGGCGGCAGAAAAAACGGTCTGGCATTACTCAAAAAAATCGCACAACAAAAAGAATATGCGCAAACGCATGACTATCCAGCCCTGCGCACAAGTGATCTTTCAGCGCACCACAAATTTGGCACTATTTCCATTCGGGAATCGTATTATGCAATAAAAAAAGAATTCGCGTCGAACCATCCTCTCGTGCGTCAACTTTATTGGCGAGACTTTTTCACTCATGTGGCTTACCATTCACCCTTTGTTTTCGGACAGCCATACCACGAAAAATATAAAAATCTTCCTTGGCAAAACGATAAACACATATTTGATGCATGGTGCCAAGGAAAAACAGGATTTCCAATTGTCGATGCAGGCATGCATCAGCTTAATCAAACAGGGTTTATGCATAATCGAGCGCGCATGATTGTCGCTTCTTTTTTAACAAAAGATTTACACATTGATTGGCGTTGGGGCGAAAAATATTTTGCACAAAAATTAGTCGATTATGATCCGGCGGTTAACAACGGAAACTGGCAATGGGCAGCATCAACTGGCTGCGATGCGCAACCTTATTTTAGAATTTTTAACCCCTGGCTCCAGCAAAAAAAGTTTGATCCTGAGTGTACTTACATAAAAAAATGGATTCCCGAATTAAAAGATATACCGGCCAGCATGCTGCATCGTCGCTTTGACCTTAAACAAAAAGCACCGGGCTCGCTGGCAAAATATCCGCTCCCCATCGTCGACCATACGGTGGAAAGTAAGCGCGCTAAACTCATGTACAAAAACTGCACAATCTAAAATAGCCCTACCTATTGAAAAAGCTTGGTATGGAGATATTTATCACCTTTATCAGGAAAGATAGTAACGATAACGCCACTTTTCAAATCCTTGGCCACTTGCATAGCGCCAAAAAGAGCCGCCCCCGAGGACATTCCTACAGAGATACCTTCTTTTTTGAACAAATCACGCGCCAAGGAAAATGCTATTTCATCATCGTCTATGGTTATTTTTCGATCTAAGGCGCTCTCATTAAAAATAGGCGGCGTATAAGCCTTCATATTTCTCAGGCCTTGGATCGTAGACCCAGCTTTTGGCTCTACACCAATCACACTAATGTTTTTGTTGTATTCTTTTAAGCGTCTGCCCACACCCATGAGTGTACCTCCCGTTCCCATGCCCGCTACAAAATGGGTAATATCTGGAATATCCCGCGCAATCTCTACTCCAGTAGTTTCATAATGCGCCATCACATTGGCATTATTTTCAAACTGATCAAGCATGATGTATTTTTCAGGATCTTCTTTCACCATGGCACGCGCAACTTCAATAGCATAATTGGTTCCACCCTTGCCATCAGTTAAATGCAAATCGGCACCATATGCTTGCAATAACTTGCGCCGCTCAATACTAGCGCTTTCAGGCATCACCGCAAGAAATTTTTGTCCTAGAATAGTCGCTATCATAGCAAGACCGATACCAGTATTACCGCTCGTTGCTTCCATAAGTATTTTTTCTGGGCTCAACAAACCCCGCCTTTGCGCATCGCGCATCATACATAACGCAATGCGATCTTTGACCGATCCACCTGGATTAGCCCCTTCCAATTTTGCCAGAATGGTAACCTTAGGATTTGAGGAATATCTTTTTAATACAACAAAGGGTGTATTGCCTATTGTTTCTACTATTGTTTTATACGTCATGGCTTAATCCTGATAAAATACCCGAACTCTGTTATTTTAAATTTTTAAGCGGCACATGCACGATAAAACCCTCTTTATCATACAAGTGGCGCGATGTCTTGATGGGTAATAATTTGCCCGATAATCCTGCATCAATCACTGCTTGTTTAGTTACTTGGTCACCTTTACGCCATGAAGTAACTTGTACCTCATCGCCAGCATAATCCACAAAACGCACCGGCACACGAGTAAGTCCAAGCTGTTTTGCCGCCGCACAACGATGGTGGCCATCAAGAATAATCATAGTGTTTTTATCCACCAAAACCGGATCCCAGATATAGCCATCATGTTTAATTTCAGCAACTAATTCTTCAAGATGTTTTTTCCTTGTTCTTTCATGCGCTTTTAACAACGCATGCTCTACTATGGCTATCTTTTTTGCCATCGCACACCCCCTCATCCTAAATAGCCTTTTTATCAACTCAATAAACCATATTTTAAAAATAACGAGAGCCGGGCTATTTGTGCAAGGGTTATGCGATAGCCATATTATTCAACCTAACAAGTGTAAACGTTAAAAAATTCAACAATTTTTTAACGTTTACAAAAAACTCCACTTTATGCGCTAATAGCAGTAGTATACTATCATTAAAGAACAGGAATATATTTGTTTTTTAG
Organism: bacterium; assembly: GCA_021777215.1. Lineage (GTDB taxonomy): Bacteria > Babelota > Babeliae > Babelales > Vermiphilaceae > JAJYDS01. Next base: position 3,763 of record JAJYDS010000012.1, on the reverse strand, counting down.
GAAATTAATACGTGAAATACAAAGTGTTTTTATTGTTTTTTTCCATAACCGCCTCGGAGCACCGTCCTATTGATGCTTGCGAACCTGACGGTTCTTATCGAGTCGGCATGTGGAAAATAATGACACCCTGCAAAGGCAAAGACTGCACACACCCTGATCATTACCAACAAAAAACGCACGCTGCTCCCAATTCACCCACGAGCAAATCTCGAGGACCAAGACATTCAACTTCGGTACCAAACGGCCTTTCGGCAATACCCGAAGGCAATATAGCACCACAATCAGATGCTATGCACGTATCGCTCCCCGGACAAATTGAAAATGAAACTGAATCAGACCACGGTGTTGAAACAAGAACTTATTATAATGATCCGAGAAAAGTGTGTTCAGCTCCCGTCACACCACACATGAGTCCATCTACATCATGGGCGTCTGAAGATGAGCAAGGCTCTGTCTCAATCGAGATTAAAATAGGCTATCTAGAAACACAATTAAAAAAAAACAGACAGGAACTTCGCTCTTGTTATGAAGAACTTTTAAAACAACAAAAACAAAATCAGCAAGATATTGAAAAGCGTTTGAACGATCTTGATAAACAAAAAGAACGATTGAGTAGCCTAGCCACGCGCTATGATGATCATTGTAGTTCCTGCTTTTTAGTTTTAAGCGAATGTAAACAATCTAACATAGACTGCAGAACCGACGTCCAAAAACAGACGCGCTGGCATGACAACCTAGAAACACGCATAGAGACATTAGAAAAAACTATGGCCGATGTTTTAAATAGGTTGCACGAAATTCACAACGACTTGGTAAAAGTCGGCGCAAATGAGCGCAAGCTGCAAGATGCCTACGAGCATCTAACACAAAAAAACAACGCAGGCGCTATTAATGAACCAACTATACCTGATATAGGCAGCCAAACATCAGACACGCACAAAAGCCCATGGAGCCTTAAGCATCTTTTCTCTTGCTGTTTAGTCCACTCTCAGCATACTGAATCCCAACAGCCCAATATGCCCTTGGAAGCTGCAGAAGAACATTAACAAAAAACAACCTTCAAGCAAAGAAAAAAATTATTAAATCGCAACGAGCGCCGCTGCCGTTTCGCTTAATTGCAATTTTTTAAAAATAATAGTATGGTAATAACATCCGTATAGAAAATCATCATATGCAACAGAGAGGTTATAGATCTTAGAAAACCAATTAAATCAGTAAAATTGATAAATTAATGGAGAAAGAACCCTATGTTTAACCTTACTAAAACAACTCTTTATACCGCATTTATTGTCTCATTCAGCTTGTGCTCAGCAATACGTTGCATGGAATCAGAAATGGGCACTCTTTCCGGTTATGAAGGAGACACCGAAGCTCTCAATACAAATGATGTAAAATCAGCAAATAGGGTACAACCAAAATCACCAGAACTTAAAATCCCGGCGGTAGTATGCGCGTATTATAATAATTCAAAAGCAAAATCTTCCTCTTTGCGTCCTACTTCCGCAACACCAACTAAGACCAGCTCTTTACAAAATATCCAAGAAAACAAAGATACCCATTCTTTTCAACCAATAACCACTTCGGCAACACCAGCTATCACTCGCATCCAGTCTGAAGAATTTCTGGCAAAGAAAAAAATACCCGCAATAACCCGCGTTATGTCGGAATCAAACATGCCTTCTTGCTGTAAAATGGACATTCAAAGAAGATCGGTAACTACATCACCAACCTCCTCTCCCTTTACCAAAAAAACACTTGCCGACACGCATGATTCTTCCGACTCAGATTCAAACGGAAATCGTCCTGATAGCGATTATGAACAATCAAGTCTCAGCGAAAATAAAAAATAGCTCTAGAGTTAGTTTTTTTACCTAGCAGGCTAAAAAAAACTGTATACGAGCACATTTTATCCCTATACTACAACTTTTATTATCTTGGACTACCTACCCAAGTCCTAAAAAACTCTTTTCTCCTTAATAATTAGATTAAGTTTTTTGTTTTTTCTACTTGAATTTTTTTAAAATAAGCATATTATTATGATATCTAGATAGAAACAAATGAGATTATTAAAATTTGATGTTTTTCTTAAAAAATCGAAAAAAAACATCAAAAAAAGAGATAAATGGGGATAAATCTATGAAAAATAATAAAAAAATGATTTTTTTGAGTATCTTTTTTGCTTTTTTGGGCTTTTGCCCTATTTTGGGCATGTCTCGGCCAACACCATCTGTCAGCGACCTGCCAGAATACTGCGATTCACCTGATGAAAATTGCTACAAAAAACCAGAGTACACATCTTCTACGTCTTCGATTCTATCTCTATTTGAAAAAGATTCAACTTTAGATGTACGATCAGTAATCACTGGGGATATACCCCCACGAAGTGCAGCTCCCGCCCTGGAAGAAAACCCTGAAAAATGCGCTTCACCCGAAATTAGCAAGAAAAAAACATACCATCGGACTGCCCAACAACTAGCTCTTTGCCTGTTTCAATCTGAGGCACAAAAAAATTTTTTAGCACAACCAAAACAATCTCGCTCAAGAAAACAACCCTCCGCCCAACAACAGAAGCATCTCGCATCAACAATGCTTTTCTCAGATGGGAATGATGGGGATATTGATGAAAACAACAAGGACGGTGGAATAGTACCAATTTCTCGGCTTACATCACAAACTCAATCAGGAAGCTCAAGCGCTCCATTAACCGAAAGAAAATCTGCCCTCAAACAATCTTCTTCTTTTACGCCACGCGAAAAAAATAAACGAAGCGTTTCTTATAGTGATAATTTTTCAATTTTGTCAGAAAATAATGAAATATTCATAGAACGCATAAGCAAAACTGCGCCAGCATCTCAGTGTTCAACGCCATTATCAATGGAAATACCTGGTCAAGTTAAAGATGAGTGCGAACACCACCATCATAACTCCTTCAAACGACCGGTAAAAGGAGCTTTTGGCGGTTTTTTTGACCCAAAACCCCAAACATCCAGACGGCCGTCGGTTCTCGATGATTTTTTTGCACCACGCTACCGGACAAACAAACGTAATCCAATACAAGAATTTTTTCAAACAGATAGCCAATCGGCACCTATATCACCAAAAGAAGATTATTATGACTGGTTAGACGATATTAAAGAAGAAAACCCCAACACCCAAGATGAAACATCCTCAATGCCACAATCGAGCAACAGAACAATTATGCAAAGTCAGTCAGCTCCTGTATCACCACGACCAGGATCAGCAAAAAAAATGTCTCGCGTAAAAAGAATGATGAACTGTTTACTGTTACCTTTTACAAAACATAAAAATCATTCTAAGTAAAAAATTTTTATAAGATAAATGGGAGGAAATACTATGTGCAAAATAAAAAAACAACATTGTTTGGTATCTTTATCGCCTTTTTTGGATTTTTAACAGTAGTGGGAATGCAACCCAGGACTGTCTTCCAGTCAACAAGATAACAAAGATATATATTTCTCGGATTCTGACAGTGAATCTAGGGATGAATATGGAACTCGTTATTACAATCAAACTCCTACTAAAAATGACAATCCCAAATTCAACTATGAAGTGCATAGGTTAGACATGTAAAAGAGCCAGGGATAGTGTAAGATGATCTTAATTGTGTGCAAACAATGAAAGGATCATCTAAATGCCCAAAGGCTACCATCACCTGGCCTACGAACAACGATGCCAGATTTATGCGCTTTTGAAAAGAGGAACAAGTAAAATTCAGATAGCTAAAGATATAGGGGTACATCAA